>JBNJDO010000073.1:0-11065 GCA_051744965.1 Thermodesulfobacteriota bacterium
CAGGACCTGCCCACCCTGCCCGCAGTGGCTGTACAGGCCTTGGAAGCAGCAATGCAGGAGGATGTCAGCCTGCCCAGACTGGCTGGAATAATCGAATCTGATCCAGCCCTGAGCCTGAAGCTGCTGAAGCTGGTCAACTCTCCCAGGCATGAGTTGGCCCAGAAGATCAGCACCGTGCACCAGGCAGCCTCCTATCTGGGCCTGACCACCCTGCGCTGCTGCCTGCTGGGAGTAATCACCCAGGACTATCTGACCCAGCGCAAGCCCCAGCTCTTGCAGCAGCAAAAAAGCCTTTGGTCCCATAGCCTGGCTTGCGCGGTGGCAGGCCAGCTCCTGGCCCGAAGGACCTATCCTGAGCTGCAGCAAGAGGCCTTCATGGCCGGCATCCTGCATGATATTGGCAAAGCGGTAATACTGCTGGCCTTACCCCGGGAGTACCTCCAGATTCAAAACGACTCCCAGAGATCATGCCCCAAGGAGCTGCAGGAGCTGGGCTGCACCCATACTCAGGTGGGAAAATGGCTGGCGAGCAAATGGTCCCTGCCTGAACAGCTGATCCAGGCCATTCATTATCATCATCATAGTCCGCTGGCCTTGCGCAACATCGAGCTGCACCAGGAGCTGGTCTGGATGGTGATGCTTGCGGACCAATTGGCCCATGATTTTTTCCTGGATCAGGGTTTTTCCAAACGGAATCAGGACAAGCACCAAGAGCTGGCCAGGCTGCTCGGGCTGCAGGATCAGGACCTGGAGCAGATCCAGAGCCAGATATCCGGCAACTATCGTCAAAGGGCCCATCTCTTTGAGTTGGAAAACGATCTGGAACAGATCCTGGTCCCGGTGATCCAAAGGGCCAAGCAGGAGCTGTCTTCCATTTCTATGCAGCTGGAGCAGGACCGGAACAATCTGGCCCATTCCAATCGCCTGTTGGCCTTGAGCAGGGATCTGGCTCTGGAACTGGGGCAAGCAGAGTCTGCGCAAGAGGTCTTTGCCACGGTAGCCAGGAAGTTATCTCCTTGGGAGAGCTTCCAGGCCGGGGTGGTCTATACAGTGGACATGGAGAACAGGATCCTGGAAGGCCAGATCTGGCGCAACACCAAACAGAACAAGCGCTTCATCTGCTTTCTGGACAATCAGGGCCGGCCTATTTGGGACCAGGAGAGCCAAGGCCTGTCCCAGGGGTTAAAGGACATCATCTCCAGCTACCACAAACGGATGTATGTGCACCCCCCAGCGAATTCAGGTGCAAAATCTGCTGCCCTCCAGTACAAAGCCCCTTTTTATATCCTGCCCTTGGTCTCAGAGAAAAACAATGTCCAGGGTGAACTCTCCCTGGCCCTTGCCCAGGGCCAGGAGCGCCTCAACAAAGAGGAGTGCAAGGCCCTGGAGCAAATAGCTGCCCTGATTATTTCCACCCTGGAGAAAATCCAAGTCCAGAGCAATCTGGAGGTGCGCAACGAAGAACTCTCCCTGGCCTTGTGGAAGAATCAGCAGATAAACCACGAGCTCATGCAGACCGAGAGGCTGGCAGCAGTAGGCCAGCTGGCAGCAGGTGCGGCCCACGAGATCAACAACCCCCTGGCTATAATCAATGCCCGGGCCCAGCTCATGCAATTCCAGGAAAGTGATCCGCAAAAACAGGGCCACCTCAAGCAGATCACTGAACAGATCGAGCGTATCGGCAGCATCTTGACCAACCTCATGGATTTTGCCCGGCCCAAACCTCCCCAGCTGCAGGAGTTGGCCCTGCCTGACCTGTTGGGCAAGGTCTCCCAGCTATTGGAGCCGGCCCTAAACAAATCAGACATCCAGCTGGAGATGCACTGCCCTGAAGATCTACCCCACATCAAGGCAGACCCCAATCAGCTGGAGCAAGTCTTGTTGAATCTTTTGCTGAATGCCCAGCAGGCCATGGAAGAGCAAGGGGGCAAGCTTTCCCTGCAGGTGGATCAGGACCAGCAGGGACAATGCATTCTGGTGCATATCACCGATCAAGGCGTGGGTATCTCCTCCAGACATCTAAGGCGCATCTTCGATCCCTTTTTCAGTACCAAGGAACCGGGCAAGGGCACCGGCCTGGGGTTGTCCACATCCTTATCCATAGTGGAGAACCATTACGGCACGCTGGATATCCAGAGCTCCCCTGGAGAGGGCACCAATGTAACCCTTCAGCTGCCTATCAACCTGGAAAGTCTTCGGCCCAAGGCTGAGCAGGACAAAAAGCAGGAGCAACTCCAAAATGGCTGCAGCCTGGACAAGCCCAGAATCCTGATTGTGGATGACGAGGAACATATCCGGAAAATCCTGAGCGAAGCCCTGCAAGCTGAGAGCATGGAGACTGTATGTGCCTCCCATGGAGAGCAGGCCTTGCAGCTCCTTCAGGAGGAGGCCTATGATCTCTTACTTTTGGATATGCGCATGCCGATTTTGGACGGACTGAGCCTGATCCGCTCCATTCGGGAGATGCAGCTGGATCTGCCCATTCTGGTCATCACCGGCCTGGCCTCCAGGGAGGAAATTCAGGAGGCCCTGGGCAACGGCATATCCAAGTGCATCAAGAAGCCATTCCACATCAAGTCCCTGCTCAAGGACATTTATGATATCCTGGCCAGCAAGTAGCAGGTCGGACCGTGAGCAGAATCATCTCCATAGCCAGTGCCCAGGATACAGTAGGCAAAACCGCTTTGGCAATGAATCTAGCCTATTGCCTGCAGTATAAGCTGGCTCCTCCTTGTTATTTGCAAACCCTACGATTGCTACTGGAAGATATAGTTCAGTACTTTGCTCAAGATGCCCTGCCTGGGACAACCCCCCAGCCCAAACCAGGAAGCAACGGAAAGGAAAAGTGCAAGCACTAGAGCCAGGGCCGGGAGCCAGCATCTGGATCAGCGCGGCAGAGACCTCGGCAGACATGCACGGGGCCAAGCTCATACAGGCCCTGCAGGAACAGGCCCCTGGCATACACTGTCTGGGCATGGGAGGCCCCCAGATGCGGGGCCAGGACTTCCAGGCCCTGTTCAGAGCGGAAGAGCTGGCAATTGTCGGCCTGACCGAGGCCATATCCAAATTGCCCAAAGTGCTCATGCTCTACAAAAGGATCAAGCAGGCCCTGCACCAGGAGCGGCCCCAGGCCTTGGTGCTAATAGACGCCCCGGACTTTCATTTCCACCTGGCCAAAATAGCCAGTAAAATGGGCATCCCGGTATACTATTACATCAGCCCCCAGGTTTGGGCCTGGCGCAAGGGACGGGTCAAATTCCTGCAAAAATATGTACGCAAGGTCCTGTGCATCCTGCCCTTTGAAAAGGAGTTCTTTGCCTACCACGGCATTGATGTGGAGTTCGTGGGCCATCCCATTTTGCAGCAGATGGAAGGGGCTGGCCTGGAGGAGATCTCTGCCCAGCAGGAAACCATAGGCCTTATGCCCGGCAGCAGGAAAAAAGAGGTCAGCAGCCTGTTGCCAGCCTTTGTCTCTGCAGCCAGGATAATCACAGCAAGCAGGCCCGGGGTCAGGTTCAAGCTGATCCAGGCCCCAGGGGTGTCCCAGGGGATGATCCAGGAGCTTTGGCCCAGGGATCTGCCCTGCGAAGTCATCCACTTTGCAGAGCGCTATCCCCAGATCAAATCCTGCCAGCTGGTCCTGGCAGCCTCTGGCACCGCCAGCCTGGAGTGCGCACTTTTGCAGGTCCCTGCCCTAGTGGCCTACAGGCTGTCCTGGATCAGCTATCTGGTGGGCAAATTGGCGATCCAGGTGCCGTACATCAGCATCCCCAACCTGGTTCTGGATTCCGCAGTCTACCCTGAGCTTATCCAGTCCGCTGCCAATGGACCTGATCTGGCCAGGTATGCACTAGATTGGCTACAGCAGCCTGAAGAAATGGACAGGGTCAAGGCCCAACTGGCAAAGCTGCAAGCCCTGCTGGGCAGTGCCCGGGCCTCCCAGACCAGCGCCAGCATCATCCTGGAAGAGCTGCACAAGCCTTTGCTGGATTCAAGGTCTTTGTCTTCAACTTAAACCTTTAACCCTGGATAGATACAAGGGAGAGGAAAATGAGCAAACTGGCCCTGGGAATAATCGGAGTGGGCTATCTGGGTCAGATCCACGCCAGACTGGCCTCCAGGATAGATGAGATCGACCTGGTGGGCATCTATGATCAAGACCAGGCCAGATGCAGGAAAGTGGCTGAGCAGTTCGGCACGGCAGCATTTTCTTCCTCAAGGGAGCTCATGCGGCAAGTACAGGCCGTAAGCATCGTGGTGCCCACAGAGGCCCATCACCAAGTGGCCCTGCAGGCCCTGGAGCAGGATTGCCATTTATTTATTGAAAAGCCCATGGCCCAGAGCGTGCAGCAGGCCCGGGAGATAAATCAAAAGGCCAGGGAAAAGGGCAGGAAGATCCAGGTGGGGCATATCGAGCGCTTCAATCCCGCCTTCCTTTGCCTGCGGGACCAGGATATTCAACCCTTGTTCGTGGAGTGCCACAGGCTCAGCCGCTACAATCCCCGGGGCACTGATGTCAGCGTGATCCTGGATCTCATGATCCATGATCTGGATATCATCCTGCATCTGATGCAGGGCAGGCCGAAATCCATACAAGCCTGCGGGGTCTCGGTGGTTTCTGAAGGCGAGGACATTGCCAATGTCAGGCTGGGTTTTGAGGGTGGGGGCGTGGCCAATCTAACCTCCAGCAGGATTTCCACCAAGGACATGCGCAAGATGCGCATCTTCCAGAAAAACTGCTATATCGGGATTGATTTCCTGGAGCAAAAGAGCCAGATCATCTCCCTGGATTCCGAGCAGAAGCAGGAGTGCGGCCCTGAGGCCCTGGTCCTGGGCCAGATCGGAAATGGAGAAACGTCCAAGCAGGTAATCCTGCAAACTCCTCCCAGCCCAGAGGTGAACTCCCTGCAGAAAGAGCTGCAGGAATTCGCCCTGGCAGTCCTTCAGGACAAGCAGCCCATTGTTACCGGGGAGGAAGGGATGCTGGCCCTGGAGCTGGCCCACACCATCCTGGAGAAGATCAAGCACCCGGAGCTCTGAGTCTGCCCCCAGTCTTCACTAATGCATGCTGCCAGGATCCTGGTCGAAATACCTGAAGAACTCAGACTCCGGGCTCAGCACTAGATTGGTGTCCTCCCCGAAGCTCTTCTCATAGGCATCCAGACTGCGCAGAAAGGCATAAAATTCCTCGTCCTGGGTATAGGCCTCAGCGTAAATCTTGGTGGACCTGGCATCCCCCTCGCCCTGCAGGATCTCTGCCTCGCGCTCTGCATCAGCCAAGAGGATATCCCTGTCCCGTTCTGCCTCAGCCTGGATCTTGGTCATCTCCTCCTCGCCCTCTGAGCGGTACTGCCTGGCCAGCCTCTCCCTGGCAGAGCGCATCCTGGAGAATATGGCCTGCCTGTTCTCCTGGGGCAGATCAGTGCGCTTGATGCGCACATCCACCAGCTCTATACCATAACTTTCCAATTCCTGCCTGACTGTCTTAGTCACCTTCTCCATGATCGCATCCCGCTCTGTGGAAACTATCTCCACCAGCTCATATCGGCCCAGCTCCACCCTGAGTTCAGCGTAGACTATGTCGTCCAGCCTGGAGGCCCCTCCTTCATAGCTGCGAGCGGTGCGATAGAACTTCAAGGGATCATCAATGCGCCAGCGGGCATAGTTGTCCACCAGCATATTCTTCTTGTCTTTGGTAATGATTTCTGCGGGGTCCGCGTCATAGCCCAGTATACGATGGTCAAACTTGACCACGTTCTGCACAAAGGGCAGCTTGAAATGCAGACCAGGGCCCACTGTCTTCCCTACTGGCTTTCCCAGTTGCAGCAAGACCCCCCTTTCCTTTTCATCCACAGTATAAAAGCTCTGGCTGATCCCCAGCAGCAAAAGGGCCAGGACCACTATCACTGCTATCGGGGACTTTTGCACTGCCATATGCTCAACTTGCTCCTTTGCTTTATCCTGCCTCCAGCCCGGGCCAGCCATGATCCTGGCCTGTCCCGCCTGCAGCCAAATTGTAGCTTACTTTTGGATCTCTTTTGCAGACTTGCCTGGCTTGCGCAGCTCCTCCAGGGGCAGGTAAGGCACCACCTGCTGCGCCGCCTTCTGGGAGAAAAGCACCTTGGACCCTGAATCCTGCATAACTTTTTCCATGGTTTCCAGGTAGAGCCGCTTTCTGGTCACATCCTGGGCCTGGGAGTACTCTTTATAAAGCTCGCTGAACCTCTGGGCCTCGCCTTTGGCCTGCCTGATCTTGGACTCTTTGTAGGCCTCTGCCTCATTGGTTATGCTGGCGGCCCTGCCCCTGGCCTGGGGCAGGATCTGGTTGCGGTGGGCCATGCCCTGGTTGATCTGCCTGATGCGGTCCTCGCGCGCGCTGGCCACGTCCCTGAAGGCCTCTATCACGTCCTGGGGAGGATGAACATCCTGCAGCTTGACCGCATTGATCTGGATGCCGCTTTTATAGTCGTTCATCATCTTCTGCAGCAGGGCCTGGGTCTCGTTCTGGATCTCCATCTTGGCTGTGGTCAGGATGGGATCGATTTCATTCTTGCCCACCACATCGCGCATGGCTGCCTCTGCCGCGTCCTTGACCGTCTTTTCCGGTGAGCTGATATTAAAGAGGTAGTTCTTGGCTTCCCGGATCCTGTACTGCACAATAAAGCGCACATCCACGATGTTCTCGTCTCCGGTCAGCATCAAGGCTTCCTTGGGTACATGCCTGTACTCGATCTGACCTATCTCACCAGGGTCTGTGGCAGACCTGAAGCCTATCTCCTGCCGCTTGATCTTGGTCACGCTGGGAGTGCTCACCTTTTCCAAAGGATAGGGCAAATGATAGTGGGGACCAGGCTGGGTGATGCGGGCAAATGCCCCGAAGCGCTGCACCACGCCTACTTCGTCCGGATCCACAATATAAAATCCTGAGGCCAGCCAGATCAGGGCCACCAAGGCCACAATCAATCCCAGGCCTGAGAACCGAAAACCCCGCAGGGACTGCAACTTTCTCTTTATGGCCTCGAAATTCGGCCCAGAAGGACGCTTGCCGTCGCCTCCTCCTCCCTGGCCTCGCCCCTGCCGCTTTTCCTGTAGTTTTTCCCAATCCCAGTTCATGCACCATGCAATACCCTAGTACCGGGCCAGGGTCAAGGAAAGTTTGCTGCCCCGGAGGATTTGTTTGCAACTGGCCTGGCAGGAGGTAGACATCTTCAGTCCAGTCCCCAACAATCAGCCCAGGACATGCCATGCCTGCTAAGCTTGCAGGAGCGGGCAAAAAGCAGTAATAATTGCCTCAGGCATGACCACTGGAGCAAGGACCAACCTCCCCCAAGACTCTTTTGCCGGAGAAAAGACTATGCCCCGCGTAAATCCAGACATATTTCGGGCCTACGACATCAGAGGGATAGTAGACCAGGATTTTGACCCCCATGGGGTGCATATTCTGGGCCAGGCCTGCGGGACCTATTTCCTGCAGCAGGGCTACAGCAGTGCTGTTGTTGGCCGGGACTGCAGGCACAGCTCCCCGGAATACCAGCAAATGCTGGTCCAGGGCCTGGCTTCCTGCGGACTGGATGTGATCTTTTTGCCCATGACCCCCACCCCGGCATTCTATTTTGCCGTCAAGAAGCTGGGCAAAAATGCCGGGGTCATGATCACTGCCAGCCACAATCCCCCGGAGTTCAACGGCTTCAAGATCTGGTGCAAGGAGAACACCATCCACAGCCAGGAGATCCAAAAAGTCAGGCGGATCATGGAAAAAGGGGAGTTCGCCCAGGGCCTGGGCACAGCCTGCCAGTGGGATCCCTGCCCTGATTATCTGCAGGAGCTCAGCAGCCAGGGCAAACTGGACTCCCAGCTGCGGGTGGTAGTGGACGGGGGCAACGGCAGCGCAGGCAGGCTCTGCGCAGATCTCTTGCGCCGCATCGGGGCCCAGGTAATCGAGCTCTTTTGCGAGCCTGATCCGGATTTTCCCCATCACCATCCTGACCCCACCCTGGAGGAAAACCTGAAAGACTTGCGGGCAGAGGTAAAAAGGCACGGCGCGCATCTGGGCCTGGGCCTGGACGGGGACGGAGACCGGCTGGGGGTCTTGGATGAGCAGGGCCAGGTCATCTACGGGGACAGATTGCTGGCCATATATGCCCGGGATCTTTTGAGCCGCAGGCCGGGATCCCTGATCCTGGGCGAGGTCAAGTGCAGCCACCTCCTGTATCAGGACATCCAGGCCCACGGCGGCCAGGCAGAGATGTACAAGACCGGACACTCCCTGATCAAGTCCAGGATGCAGGAGACCGGGGCCCTGCTGGCAGGGGAGATGAGCGGGCACATGTTCTTTGCCGAGGGCTACTACGGCTACGACGACGCTTTGTATGCGGCATGTAGGCTTTTGCAGATAATGGACAGCGCGCCGGACAAGCCCTTGAGCTCCTATCTCCAGGACTGGCCCCCAGTAATCAGCACCCCGGAGATCAGGATGGACTGCCCTGAGGAGCTCAAGTTCACAGCAGTGGACAGGCTGCTGGAGCACTTCCGGGCCCAGGGGGGCCAGTTCGAGCTGCTGGACGTGGACGGAGTCAGGCTAAACTTCTCTGACGGCTGGGGGCTAGTCAGGGCTTCCAACACCCAGCCGGTTTTGGTGCTGCGCTTCGAGGCGGAGACAGAGGATCGTCTGCAGGAGATCAGGGCCTTTCTGGAGCACCCCCTGCAGGAGATAATCCGCAGCCTGGAAGGCAAGCATGCCTAGGCTGGATCCTACCTCCCAGGGCATGCGCATGGCCAAGCCAGCTGCCCTGGCCCTGGTCCTGGCCCTGGTGGTGCTCCTTTTCTGGTTCAACTTTGATTACAGCCTGCAGCAAATCCAGCCTGAAGGCAACATCAGGGACCAGACAGGCAGGCTAAGCCCGGAGCAAAAAGAGCATCTGCAAGATTTTTCTGCAGCCCTTGAGGAGCACTTCGGCCTGGAGTTCCAGCTCCGGGTCCGGGCTGGAGAGCTGGAAGCCGAACAGGCAGGGCCCCGGACCATGCTCCTGGTTCTGGATCCAGAACAGGAAAAGTGGCTGCTGCGGCTTCCGACCCTGCTTGAGAAGGCCCTGCCAGGGGATTTTGTGCGCTACATACAAAAGGAGCACTTCCGGCCCTATCTGCAGCAGGGCAACTGGCCCCAGGGGCTAATGGACTTTGCGCACCAATTCTGGGAACAACTGCAAGGAATGCAAGATATGGAGGAACATGACAGCTAGACAAGACCTGCCCAGGGTGATCATTTATACCGACGGCTCCTGCCTGGGCAATCCCGGTCCCGGAGGTTGGGCCGCTGTTCTGGCCTGGGGGGAGAGCAAAAAGGAGATCAGCGGGGGCCTGGCTGGGACCACCAACAACCGCATGGAGCTCATGGCTGCGATCAAGGCCTTGCAAAGCCTGAAAAAAAGCTGCCAGGTGGATCTTTACACAGATTCCAGATACTTGCATGACGCCCTGCGCAAGGGCTGGCTCAGGCGCTGGCAGAAAAACGGCTGGCAGACCTCCATGAAAAAGCCGGTCAAGAACCAGGACCTCTGGCAGGAGCTGCAAAGGCTCCTGGACAGCCACCAGGTCCATCTGTACTGGGTCCCTGCCCACCAGGGCCAGGAGGAGAATGAGCTCTGCGACCGCCTGGCCAAGGAGCAGGCCGCGCGCTCTGATCTGCCCCGGGATAATGGAAGGTAGCTATGCAGGAAAGATTACAAAGGCTGCAAAGGCAGATAGGCCACGCATTCCAAAAGCAGGATCTCTTGCTGCAGGCCCTGACCCACAGCTCCTACGCCAACGAGACAGACTCCAGGGCTGAAAACAACGAGCGCCTGGAGTTCCTGGGCGATGCTGTCCTGGAGCTGTGCATCTCAGAGGAACTCTACCAGAGGTACCCCCAGGCCAGGGAGGGGGATCTGACCAGGATCCGCTCCCGCCTGGTCAGCGAGCCCACCCTGGCTGAAATGGCCCGGGGGCTGGGGCTGCAGCAGCAGATCTTCCTGGGCCGGGGGGAGGAGAGCCAGGGCGGCAGGGAGCGGGACGCCGTGCTCTGTGATGCCCTGGAGTCAGTATTCGGAGCGGTGTTCCTGGACTCAGGATACAGCAGGGCCCAGGAGGTCATCCTGGGCCTGTTCCGCGATCTCTGGCCCTCCAGCCCGGAGCTGCCGGACAAGAAGGACTACAAGAGCAGCCTGCAGGAACTGACCCAGAAGCTGTTCAAGGCCAGGCCTGTATACACCCTGCAGGACAGCTTCGGCCCGGAGCACGCCAAGACATACTGCGTCCGGCTGGACCTGCCTGACGGCAGGGTCTTCCAGGCCCAGGACTCCAGCCTGAAAAAGGCGGAGCAGGCTGCTGCCTGCCAGGCCCTGCAGGAGCTGCAGGACAGGGGTTGAAATGAAGTTGCCCCCTGACGACCCTCCCCTGACCCCTCCCTGTCCAGGGAGGGGAACCGAATTGGGATACTCATGCCTTTCTTCGTTCCCAGGCTCCCGCCTGGGAACGCTACGCCAGCGGCTCCTGCCGCACTGCGAAGCACCTCCCAGCGGCGGGAGC
Source organism: Thermodesulfobacteriota bacterium (assembly GCA_051744965.1). Taxonomy (GTDB): domain Bacteria; phylum Desulfobacterota; class Desulfovibrionia; order Desulfovibrionales; family Desulfothermaceae; genus CAZBUB01. The sequence continues at coordinate 10,564 of JBNJDO010000073.1, forward strand.
CACGGCAACCCATGTTCCCAGGCAGGAGCCTGGGAACAAAGCTAATCTCGTGGTCCTAATCATAGTCGATACTGATGATATCTACCTCATAATTTCGTTACTGTATCATCTACCTCTTCAGGTTGACCACCTCCTGCAGCATCTCGTCAGTTGTAGTTATTGTCCTGGAGTTGGCCTGGAAGCCCTTCTGGGTGCTGATCATGCTCACGAACTCCTCGGAGATGTCCACGTTGGACTGCTCCAGGGAGTTGGCGGAGATCTCGCCCAACCCAGAGGTCCCGGCCAGCCCGGTCAAAGGCGGTCCTGAACTGCGGGTTTCTGAGAAAAGGTTGCCCCCTTCCTTGCGCAGGCCCTGCTCGTTGTGGAAATCAGCCAGAGTCAGGGCATAGAGCTCCTGGACCTGGCCGTTGTCGTACCTGCCTGTGAGCACCCCTTCCCGGTCTATGGAGATGTTCTGCAGAAAACCCGCAGTATAGCCGTCCTGGTTCTGGGTCAGTGTGGT
>JBNJDO010000074.1:0-10924 GCA_051744965.1 Thermodesulfobacteriota bacterium
TGCAAAAGTTGATTTGTGGGCATAGTATGCATGTTCATAGGCAGTATCCTCCTGCAGGACCTGTTCAAAGCAAGTCTTAAACCTGGTTTACGTTTTGATAATATCCAATAATGTCAGTTAACTGATTTTTATTTAAATTATTGCTCGGCTTCCATAGCTTGAAACAGTGGTCACTACAAGCGAATATCAAAGTTAAAGCTTCTGTTCCAAGGCTTCCACCTTCCGGGCCAATTGGTTTACTCGTTTCTTTAGTTCGTAGTTCTCTTTAGCCAGGGCATCAAAATCCTCATTTGTAGGCACTGGCAATATCTTGATCCAGTCTTCTAGAACCTGACTCTGGGTTTGCTGGTAATCTATGTACTGCTTGACCACATTGTGCAGCAATCCGATGAACTCCTCGGACTTGAGCAGCATCATGAAGTGGCCTTCCAAGATCTTCATCCAGGTGTTGTAATACTCTTGAAAGCTCTGGGGATACCCTTGCCCTTCTTCAGCCATTTGCTCTAGCTTGTTCTGCAAATCAGTGCTTGCTTTTTCAAAGGGAATTGCCAGCTGGTTCATGAATGCTGCCAGCTGGTTGTTAAAAAGGGTCCAGTTGTCCAAAAAAAGGTTTAGTCTTTGCTGCCGGAACCGTTCCGGACCTAGCTGGGGCAGGTTCAGGATCTTTTGCCAGCTCTGGGAGTAGGCCTGCATAAAGGCCTGGAATGGATCGTTTTGGGTCTGGTGGGCTTGTGTGGTTGCCTGCTCCAGGCCTTGCATCCAATCCTGGGTCAGTCTGGTCAACTCTTGCATCCCCATTTGTGCAAAGCCCATGCTCAGGAAAGGGGCTTGGTACATGCTTTCCGGGAAAGTCTGCAATATGTCGGATTGCTGCATTGCTTTCTGGGCGGCCTGGACAAATTCATTCCAACCTTGCAGGGAACCGACCATCCGGCTCTGATTTGCCCGGGACTGGTCATCTTCCGAAGCTGAAATAGAGGCCATGTTCTCAAATAATGTTTGCCAAAAATTGAATACAGAGGAGAGTCCTGCTGACATAAAGGAAAGCGAATCCTGATCCCCTGATTGGTTTCCTTGCATTGCATTGGGCATAGAATCCTCCTTGAGTCTGCATGAAATTAATTGTTCAGGATATTCTTTATCTGTTCCAGGTATTGCCTTTCCCTGCCAGATAGCTTTGTATCTGCCAAAGCCAGCTCATGGGCCAGATCCAAAACTTGCTTTCTATCTTCCTGGGAAGGCAGCAAATCCCTTAAGCCTTGCAAGGCTTGCTCCTCATCCAAGTACAAAAGGTAAGCCTGGCTGCGGATGATCTGGATGAGCTCATCTGGATCCAAGTTATCAAAGCGCCCATGTCTTTGCAGAATATCCTTAAGGTATTTTAGTTCTTGGGTGTTGGTGGATTTATCAGCACAAAGGACTGCAACCAGGCAACGCACAGTGGCCTCAATAAATCCGCCTTGGCGCATCCAGGCCATCGCCTCTGGGTCTGGTTCCTGCAGCAGGCTGCCTGTGGTCTGGGACAGGCTTGAACTGTAATTACAGGATTCCTCTTGGCTACCTAAAAAATGGGTTTGAAGCAAAGGGTTTTCGTAGACAAGCTTAAAAATGAGTTCTTGGGTGCTGTCTCTGTATTTCCGGAAAGCTTCCCAGGTACTTTCTATCATTCTGGACATTTCCCTTTCCAGGACCTTGAATGGATTGGATTGGGCAGCAGGTTTCCGGTTGTCTTTGATCCATGGGGCACTGCATTGAACAGGTGCAAGCAGGGGGTTGAGGTCTGAAAGCAGGGATCTCTGTAGCCGCAGAGGATGCAGTTGACGCAAGACTTCAGCAGAGAACTCATTGTTCCAGATGCGTACCCAGGGCCTGAGGAAGGAACGATAAAGGTTGTCATTGACTCTGGAAACAGCTGCCACCATTTGAAAGGGCGTGGATTGTTGCACATTGCAGTCTGCCTTCTCCAAGTCATCAAGGGTCCTGGCCTCAAACCTGACCTGATAATCAGTCATGTCCTCGGTCTCTTTGCCCTCATCAATGACCATTTCATACAGGCCAGGAGGAAGATAGCGGATAAGCTCAACATGCTCCAGAATCTGCTGGTGTTCTTTGCGGGCCACGCTTTGAGAGACAAAGATGCCCAGATGTCCAGTCTTTTCGTGGACCATGTACACCAGGACTTTCTTTTGTCGGATAAGCTCCTGCACCGATCCGTAAACCGCCTTAATCCAGTTCATAGCTTGGTGTGGAGGAGTAATATTATCACCTTTGGAGCTGAATACAAGCACAGGTTCTTCTATATTTTGCAGGTCAATGCCCTGCCCTGGTTCGAGCTCCAAGGAGCCATGCTCCAGTTTGTTGCCCACAAATAGGCTGTCAATAATAAAGTGGATCTCCTCGGAGTTTAAGAGGAAAAATCCGCCCCACCATTTTTCAAAGCTAAGGAAACGATCCTTTTCAGTATCCAGCTGGGCATAGAGATTGTATAACTTGCTCCACATGGTGTTGGCTGGATTAAGATTCTCAAAATTGGCAACTAGATGAGCCCCATCGAATTTGTCGTTGCCCATATCGCTTAAAAGCGAGGCTATCCAAGATCCGCCCCACAACCCGGCCTGGTAGGTCATGGGGTTATGTTCGTCTATGCTGGCCCAAAAGGAAAGCGGGGCGCCGTTCAGCACCAGGGGGCCGCTGATGTCCGGGCGTTCTGCGCCTATCAAGCTTGAAGCCCAGCCAGCCTGACAATTTCCGATAATCATGGGCTTGGGAGCCTGGGGATGCCTGGAGTTGACTTCTTCTATGAATTTTCCAATGGCGTTGTGTACATCAGCTAAAGTTTGCCCAGGCACAGGTTCGGTATAAAAAATCACAAAGTATACCGGATGGCCTTCAGTCAAGGCATTGCCCACCTGGGAGTCCTGTTTTGAACCCCCGATGCCCGGGCCGTGGCCTGCCCTGGGATCGATGATGACAATGGGGCGTTTGGACGGATCCTCCTGATTTTGGGAGATCCAGTAATTTTCCCGTTGCTCGCAAGGGCCCAAGCCTTGGTGGTATCCAGGGGCCCGCCTGTCCTGGATATGGAGCAGGGCATAATTTACCGGGGGGGTGAGTTCGCTGCCGTCCAGGATGATTGAATAGGGAAAGGTCAGGACTGGAGGCTGGCCTTCCTGGATGTGCTCCAGATAGGTATTCCCTCGCTGGCGCAAGGTATCCCAGAATAAGATTTGGCGTTGCCAGGTATCCACAAAATATTCTGTAGCCGCGTTGATAAGATTTAAGGAATTTTGTCTGCTTCCAGCAGGATTCAAAATAAACATGGTATTGGGTTGCTCCTTGTTTGAGCGTGTTTTGTGCAGCGCAGCAAGCAAAAACGTAAACTGTACGTACTTTGTTCAAAAATGCAAGTGTGCAGTGCAAAATAACATAATTGTCCAGAATGTATAAATATTTAAATGGACCAGGTGACGTGCGATATTTGCAGATAGTTTCTGATAGTGCAGGCTGGCCTTGATGCAGGTGCTTAGCAGCTGAGCCCTTGGAGGCAGCTGGCAGTGCTCAGTCCAGGGCGTGAGGATTCAATTGCCCCAGGGGCAGGTTTGATAAGGCTCTGGGGGGGTAAGGGATGCACAGCTGGGCAAGGTAAATTTTGCCCAGATTGGCAACAGGAGTTTGAGCGCATCCGCTGCTCAAGCGCCAGCCTTATTTGCCGAGGCCTTGTTGATGGCCGCATTGATGCGCTTGAAGGCCTCATGGCCTTCCACCCGCAAGTGGGGCTCAGCCACTAGGGAATTGAGCATCCGTTGCAGCTTTAAAAAGTCTGCGCCTCTGCTGATGTTGATCATGGCGCAGATTATTATTTCCCGTTTTTGTATTTCCTGCTCCTTTTTCTGGCGTATTTTTTCTGCCACTGGCAGCAAAAGAAAATTGGCTAAAACAATGCCATAAAGAGTGGAAACCAGGGTTACAGGCACGCTCTCCAGGATCAGACTGGTCTGGTCAATTCCCATGAGCAGTCCCACCAGCCCGATAACACTCCCTGCCACGCCAAAAGAGGGGGCAAAGCTGGACATGTTCCTGAATACCTTTTCCAGCTCTTGCCTGGATTTGCCATGCACTGCAGCATCAGTGCCCAAGATCTCCCTGATCTCCTTTTCCTGGTAGCCATCCTTGATTAGATCCAGGCCCTGGGCAATCAAAGGATACCTGTCTTGTATGCTTTCAGGGTTAATAATCCCGTGCCGTTGATATAGATGTCCCAGCCTCAAGAGGGTGTCGATCAGCTTGCTTTCTGGTTCAGATTCTTCACTGTAGGCGTTTGCAGCAAAGCCAAAGGCCTGCTTCAGCCTCTGAGGCCCGGAGCTCAGAAGTCCTGCACCCAAGGTTCCAGAAGTTACCACAATGAATGCTGTGGCGTTGAAATATATGGATGCCTCTCCGGCAAGAAAAAAAGCGGAGCAAAAGAGCAAAAAGCAGATGAATCCTGCGGTAAGGGTCTTGTTGATCATGATTTGCTCCTATGTTTATGAAGGGTTTGCAGAGCAGAAATCCTGTTGGGAAAAGGATCCAGCTGTACCTTTATTTGTTTTGCCTGGGTTTTTATAGCGCATTTTTCAGCCTTATCTCCACGCGTCTATTCCTGTCTCGGTTGCTGGGGGAATTGCCAGGCACTTGCGGCTTGGGCACGCCTATACCCTGGATGACCAGGTTTTCCTTTTTTAAGGTGGAGCTATGGGCTAGCTGCTCAGCCACTCTGGCCGCCCGCATGGAGGAAAGCTCAAAAAGGCTGCTGTTGCCCAGCAGATTCTTTTCCCTGTTTTGGGCAAATCCTGCGACAACGATCTTGCCTTGCGCCTGGGAAGTGATTTCTGCTATGCGGTTCAGGTGTGACCTTGCTTCCGGGTTAAGGCTTCTGCTGCCAGGCTTAAAAAAGTCTTCTCCGTACAAGGAGATTATCACGCTGCCCTGCTTGGTCTTGCTCACTTGGAGCGGGGCATGTTCAGGCTCCAGGCTTTTTTTGGCGTCTGCATACAGGCCCTGCAGGTTCAAGTCCCTGGTGTTCTCGCTGCTGGCCTGGCTCCAATTATCAGCAGGGGAGAGGGAGACGTTGACCAGGGTTTCCCGGGCATGAAAGGCATACAAGACCAGGAACAATATAAACATGACCAGCATCAAATCTGACCAGGGTATTGCCCATCCAGCCTTGGACTCTTCTGCTTCCTCCTTGGCAGGCATGGTGAATAGGGTGTATGTGTCTTGCTCTTGTGGCATTAAGGCCCCTGGAATGTTTGCTTAGGGTCTGGTTTTGCTTCAGCCGGTGCTGGGTCCCATGCTGAGGCAGCAATTTTTTCCTTGTGGGATATAGATGCAATACATGGGCCACATAGGGAGCCTTTTTTCAAGGCAGCCGCACTGGCTCCTGAGTTCCAGGTACAATAGGGCCCCGGCTGACTAGAGGCCTGCAATGGCCTAAGGCATTGCAATATGTTCTGGAGTCAGATATGCAGCAAGGGATGGATGGCAGTGCATGATCAGTTCAGAAAGTTGGACTTGCAAATAAGGACGTGAGTTTCCATTCTAGGAGTCGCTCTGGGCCTCTTTTATGGTTTGGATAATGGAGCGCACCTCAGCAGGGGCTTTTGTGAAAATCCTGGAAGAGACTTGCTTGATTTCTTTTCTGGCATTGGACAAAGAAGGAAAGCTTGGGTATGCCTTTAAACCAGTATTACCCAGCTCCGGCAGGGTGAAGGCCAATTCCTGATCCAGACTGTGCTGCAGGGGCGTTCCTGCCAGGGATTCCTTTGCCTCTTGCTGAACATTTAGTCTCTTGGCGAATTGCAGGACCGCTGTGTAGGTGTCGGACTGGTTGGCATTACGTATTTTGTCCTGCAGAGCAGAACATAATTCCTGGAGCTGGGTGTAGTTGGCAGTGATGCATTTGCAGCGCGGTTCCTGGGGATCGTTGTAGTACTCACCATACATATAGCTTTGCACCTGGACAGTCAGCTTCTCGTAGGCCCGGCAAAGCAGCATGCAGTAGCGGCCCTTGTCAGTGAGTGCAAAGGGCAGCCGCAACTGCAAAGGGGCAGCTGCTTCTTCATGGTCCAGCTCTGGTATCTGCTCCGGCTTCAGGCCTAGACTGGAGTAGAAATCCTGGACTGTCTCCGGGTCCCCGCGGCGCAGCAGGAAATGCAGGTCTGCCTGCCTGGCCTGGACTTTGTCCTGGGTCTTGCGCAGCTGCTCCACCTTGTTCCAGAAGTACTGCAACCCATTTTCAATTTCCACCCGCTGGCCGAAGAAATGTTCAGCTGCTTCGGTCAGACTTTCATGGGCCAGGGAGTCAGCCAGATCCTGAAATCGGGCGCCATTGTTCTGCTTGCTCATGCTTTGGCCTTGGCTCTGGTTTGTCCAGTTTCCTGGTTTGGCATGCAACAGTATTTCATAGAAACTTACACCATTTAGCATGGTATTGCCAAGACTGGTTCTCTCACTAAGTTGATACTCCTGTCCGCATCAGTTAGGGTCCAGCTCATTCGTTTACGCGCCTGCAAAGACACGCATCAGCTGCTGCGAAGCTCGCCAGCCCATCCCGGACAGCGTGCCTGGCTTGGCTGCTTTACAGCAGGATCAGCTGCTTCAAGCAACCATGCTCAGATAGCACTGCAAGGGCGGAACCATTATACAAAACATCCTTGAGGGGTGCATGAACAAGCCATATTCTGGGGATTATTGCCAATGGGTTCCTTCAAGGTCTGGTTGAGACGCAAATACTTCCAGCTGCATCCAGCCGCGCTGATCCTGCTCAGCTTCGGCTCGTTGATCCTGCTGGGGACCCTGCTTCTGGCCCTGCCTGCTGCTTCCTGCTCCGGGGCCACCCCCCTGATTGACGCCTTGTTCACAGCTACCTCCGCGGTGTGCGTAACTGGCCTTGCTGTCGCTGATACAGGCAGCCATTTCTCTTTGTTCGGTCAGGCTGCGATCCTGGTCATGATCCAGATCGGTGGGTTGGGGTTGATGACCTTCTCCGTGCTCATATTCCACGCCCTGGGCAAGCGGGTCAACATCCAGGAAAGGATGGCAGTCCAGAACCTGTTCACCGCGACAGCCAATCAGGACATGTATTCCCTTGTTAAATCCATCCTGGGCTTTACCCTGGTGGCTGAGGGTCTGGGCGCGCTATTTCTGTTCCTGCACCTGTCTGCAGAGTTCCACTGGGCAAAAGCGCTCTATCTTGGCGTATTCCATTCAGTCTCCGCGTTCTGCAATGCAGGATTCGCTCTGTTTTCCTCCAACCTCACCCAATATAGCGATGATATAGTCCTGAATGCTATAATCATGCCTCTTATAGTCCTGGGCGGAATTGGATTCCCTATTATTTACGAGGTGTTTCTCAGACTAAAATACCGCTTCAGGCACCCCAAATGGTCTATGCAGAGCAAAATAGTCCTTGTCACTACATTGACCCTGATAATAAGCGGAATGGGCATTATCTGGCTCGGAGAGAGCCATCTGGCCCTGCAGGGCAATAGCCTAAAGCATAATATACAGCTGACCCTGTTCCAGTCCATTACCTGCCGTACTGCTGGATTCAATACCATAGATATATCCGCGCTGAGCACTACCAGCCTGGCCTTCATGATGTTTTTGATGTTTGTGGGCGGATCTCCAGGCTCCTGCGCAGGAGGCATAAAGACTACCACCCTGGCTGTGTTGGGCGCTTTCACCTGGAGCAGGATCAGTGGCAGGAAAAGAGCCAACATGTTCAGGAAAAGCGTTCCAGCCACCATTATAAGCAAATGCATTTCCTTGATTGTCATCTCGGTAGCGGTAATTGCGGTATGCCTGTTCCTCCTTTTGCTTAGCGCGGCCCATGATCCTGATGTTCCCCATGGTCATGGGATGTTCTTGACCTATCTGTTCGAGGTGGTATCAGCCTTTGGAACCGCAGGCCTTAGTATGGGGGGCACCGAGCACTTGAACCTCTGGGGGAAGCTCCTGATTGTGCTGCTCATGCTAGCAGGCCGGGTAGGCATTCTGACCATGGCCTATGTTGTAGTGAGTCGGGAGCCGAATCAGGGGCTGCAATATGCGGAAGAGAATCTTATGATCGGCTAACAGGGGGCGAGTTAGCATGAAGAAATTCGCGGTCATCGGAGTCAGCAGCTTTGGTTTTTTTGTGGCCAAAGCCCTGTTCGAGGCAGGCCATCAGGTCCTGGCTGTGGACATGGATCAGCACAGGATCCAGGCAGTGGACCGCTACACTGACCAGGCTGTAGTCCTGGACGCCACGGATAAGGATACCCTGGCCACTCTGGGTCTGGAGGAAATGGACAGCGTTATTATCAGCACCGGGGCCAGAGTACACGCCAGTGTTCTGATCTGCCTCTACCTGAACGAGATGGGGATCAAGGAAATAATTGTCCAGTCAGACGATGTGGATCACCAGAAGATCCTGCACAAAGTAGGGGCGGACCGGGTCGTGCATCCTGAGAGGGACATGGGATATAAGCTGGCCCGGACTCTGGTTGCCCCTTAACCTTAATGATCATTTTAAATGCAAAGGAGTTTCGAGAATTGCGCTGTACCAAGGAAGAACTGCAAGTGCTGATTCAGGAAGCCGGGGAGCTGGGAGCCACAGATGCGGTCTTGCTTCCGGTCCAGGAAATAGAAGTCAAGGACAGTCTGGCCCAAAAATGCAGCCAGCCCAAATGCATCAACTACGGACTGTCCAAGAGCTGCCCGCCGTATGTAGCAGGGCCAGATGCAATGCGAAAGCAGTTGGCTGTTTTATACTGGGCTGTGTTCTTCAGGATAGAGGTGCCTTCTGAGACCCTGTATTCCAGCCAGAGCCAGGAGCTGTTCCAGCTGCTGCACGAGACTGCGGCAGGCCTGGAGCTGTCTGCAAGGGACAAGGGCTTTGCCTCTGCCCAGGGTTATGCAGGCAATTCCTGCAAGAAGCTCTTTTGCGAAGAGTATTTGGAATGCCGGGCTGCGACCCAGGATGGCATCTGCAGGAATCCGGACCGGGCCAGGCCCTCCATGTCCGGCTTCGGCATCAATGCCTCCAAGCTCTATCAGGCTGCAGGCTGGAGCCTAAAGGGCAGGGTGCACGACAATGGAAATGAGAGAGTCAATATGTCCAGCATCTGCGGGCTGGTTTTGATCTGCTGAAATTTCCAAGCAGAGAAGCAGATGATGAGGCCTGGTTTTACGTTCTCCCCCAATGTGAGCTGCTGGCTTTGGCGGTGAGGGGCGAAAGATCTTTCGCCCCTTGTATGCGCACCAGGAAACCTGAAAAGTGCTTACTTTTGTTATGCACACAATTGCCCATGATGCCTGCATAAGCGTGGCTACCTCAAGCGTTCCCATCAAGCATTCTTTCTGAAACCACACCACCGGCCTGCCTTGTTTCTCCCTGCATCTATCAGAAACCCCAATAGATGATTGGCATTCAAATCACAAATAACAATTGGATTTTTTGGTTACTGCCATGCTAAGCAAAGCCTGTTTTGTGGGTGATTGTTATGTATTCCTGCTTATTGCTTGGGCTTGCTGAAACTGAAAAAGGAGCAGTTGGTGTTATGAAGAACTTTCTGGCTTCCAGATGGGGAGTCCTGACTGTCGGAGCTGCTATCGGGGTGCTGGCAGCCCTGCTGCAGTTCTGGGGCAACCCTGGAAACATGGGGGTCTGTGTGGCCTGTTTTGTGCGGGATATTACAGGGGCCATAGGGATGCACAGGGCGGCTGTGGTGCAGTACATGCGGCCGGAGATCATAGGCTTCGTGCTGGGAGCCTTAATAGCGGCCCTGGTGTTTCGGGATTTTCGGCCCAGGGCAGGATCAGCGCCAATTATCCGCTTTGTTTTGGGCGCCTTGGCCATGATCGGGGCCCTGGTCTTTTTGGGCTGCCCCTGGCGGGCCCTGCTTCGCTTGGCAGGGGGTGACGGCAACGCCATCCTGGGTTTGCTGGGCCTAATCTTTGGCATCTTTATCGGCACCAGATTCCTGAAGGCTGGTTATACGCTGGGCAGGGAGAGCAAAAGCCTGGCTCCAGTGGGGCTGATCATGCCTGGAATCATGCTGTTTTTCCTGATCCTGATGCTCCTCTTCCCCCAGGTGCAGGGAGAAGCCCAATCAGGGACCCTGTTTTACAGCCTGAAAGGTCCGGGGGCTATGCATGCCCCTTTGATCATCTCCCTGATCATAGGCCTGGGCGTGGGCTTTGCGGCCCAGCGCAGCAGATTCTGCACCATGGGCGCCTTCAGGGATTTTATCCTGTTCAGGCAGAGCCATCTCCTGGGCGGAGTGCTGGCCCTGGCCCTGGCTGCATTTGTGGTCAATCTGGCCCTGGGACAGTTTCAGCCCGGGTTTGCTGATCAGCCTGTGGCCCATGATCTGCATGTCTGGAACTTTCTAGGCATGACCCTGGCAGGTCTGGCCTTTGCTTTGGCAGGGGGCTGCCCGGGCAGACAGCTTTTCATGTCCGGAGAAGGAGACGGAGACGCAGCCGTGTTTGTGTTGGGCATGATAGTAGGCGCTGCCTTCTCCCACAATTTCGGTCTGGCCAGCTCGCCCGCAGGCTTGGGACCCTACGGAGCCCAGGCAGTATTCCTGGGCTTGGCTGTCTGTCTGGCTATTGGATTCTTGATGCGCAAAAAAATGGCCTAAAGGAGCAGGGAAATGAGTGAAACAGTAGATGCCAGGGGCCTTTCCTGTCCCCAGCCGGTATTGATGACCATGGAGAAGATCAAACAGCTGGGCCAGGGTCAGCTCCTGGTCCTGGTGGATACCCAGGCCTCCAAGGAGAATGTAAGCCGGGCTGTGCAGGCCCAGGGCTGGGAGGTGAGGCAGATCAGCGAAGATGGGGATGAGTTTCATTTAACTATTGCCAAGTCCTGATGTTTTTTCACTGGAAACGTTCATGG
>JBNJDO010000075.1:0-10865 GCA_051744965.1 Thermodesulfobacteriota bacterium
CATGCCATGGGAGCCTCCAGCGCAATTGAATCCATACTTGCCATGCAGGGCATGCTGGAAGACACTATGCTACCCAGCATTAATTATGAGCCTGATCCGGAAATGCCCCTGCCAGCCATGGTGACCCAGCAGGAGCAGCTTGAGCAGGAATTCGTGCTCAAGAACGCCTTTGGCTTTGGTGGCTGCAACGCCTGCATGGTCTTCAGAAGATTCAGCTAGAAAACCAACACAAATATATTGTATGCAAGCACCCCTGAATAGAAGAGTTTTTGTAATTGGCTACGGGGCTGCCAGCCCCCTGGGCAAGAGCTTTGCCCAGAGCTGGGAGCAGGCTGTAGCTGGCAGGGCAGGCTTTCGCCAGGTCACCCGCTGTGAGGTGCAAAGCCTTAGCAACGTGGTGGGCGAGATTCCGGACTGGGACCCAGAGAGCCTGGGTTTTGCGGACGCCAAGGAAGCCTACAACTGGAACGCAGATTTCGTGCTTCTGACCATGGCGGTCTGCAAGGAAGCCCTGGAAAACAGCGGCCTGGAAATGGACTCCAGTACCGGGCCCAGGACAGCATGCCTGATCGGTTCGGCCTTGAATGGAACTGACGCCTTCCGCAAGGCCATGGATACTTTCCTGAACCAGGGGCCCTTGCGTATCAGCCCTTATCTGCTGCCCAACCTCTGCGCCAATCTGCCTTCGAGCAAGGCGGGCATGCTGCTGGGCTTTACTGGACCCATCTTTTCCCCCCAGGGAGCCTGCGCTTCTGGCAATCATGCCATTGGCCTGGGGGCGCGAATGATCCGGGATGGAGACTGCGACTTTGTACTGGCCGGTGGCGTGGATACCTGCATAATGCCGGAGATCATCCATGGCTTCGCGAACATGAATGCCACTATCAAGATCTCGGAAACAGACCGGGCCTATTCTGATCCTTCCCAGGCCTCGCGGCCCTTCAGTGTGGATAGAAAGGGCATGGTGCTTTCCGAAGGCTGTGGAGTCCTGGTGCTTGCTGCAGAGGAGGCGCTAAAGGCACACGGGCTGGCTCCCAAGGCAGAGGTCCTGGGTGTGGGCTGGACCTCTGACGCCCATCATTTCACCCTGCCCTACGGCCAGACCATTATCAAATCCATCCAGGATGCAATTCAGGATGCAGGACTGTCTGCAGCAGATATCCAATACGTCAACGCCCACGGCACCTCCACCAATAAAGGGGACAGCACTGAGATCGAGTGCCTGGAGAGTGTTTTTGGCAGCAAGCTGCAGAAACTGCCTGTTTCCTCCAACAAATCCCAAATAGGCCATACCCTGGGCGCTTCTGCGGCTATTGAGGCGGCCTTGGGCATTGAGGGCATGCAGCAGGGTCTTATGCTGCCCACTATCAATCATATCCCGGATCCAGCCCTGGGAGAGATAGATGTGGTGCCGGGCCAGGCCCGCAGATCAGAATACCAGTGCTTTTTATCCAATGCCTTCGGCTTTGGCGGTACCAATTGCTGTATAGTATTTAAAGGAGTCTGAGCATGCGGCCCAGGCCGTTTATTCCTGAAGCCTTCAGCCAAGACCCGCGTTTTGTAAGAAATCAGACAGATGGCTATGTCTGGCACAGAAGCTACTGCAGGACGCTTTACGCTGATACTGATCGCTCGGCAGTAGTCTATCATTCCAATTATCTTAGGTACTTCGAGTTTGGCCGGACTTCCTTGATGCGGGATCTGGATTATCCATACATCGAGATCGAGGACAAGGGCTATGTGTATCCCATAGTGGAGCTGGGGGTAAAATACCACAGTCCGCTGCATTATGACGATCCCATGTGGATCAATACCCGTCCAGGGCAGATGGAACGAGTCAAGCTGAGGTTCAATTATATCATAACCCACGCTCAAACCGGGCAAGTTGTCTGCAGCGGCTTTACAGATCACTGCGCCTTGAATTCCTCGGGCTGGCCTGTGGCAATTGACGAAAATACAAGGCAGCTATGGGAGATCTTTCCCAAATAGAACCTGATCTGAGGCAGCCCATAACCATCCAGGTCCCTGCATATATGCTGGACCATGCCTTTGCTGGAAAGGCAGTGTTGCCTGCTGTGGAGTCCATGCGGCTGCTGGTCCAGTCAGCCCTGGATATGGACAGAAGCTTGCATGTCAGGTGCTTAACCCAGGCTGCTTTTGAGAAGTTCCTGGCCCTGGAGCCTGGCCAGGATCGTATTGAAGCCTGTGTGGAGCTTGCAAGGCTCCAGGACGGGTGGCTAAGCACCAGGCTGGTGACCAGAATGAGTCATGCTAGCTCCGGCATCAGCCGGGTCAAGGAACACGCCCGGGCCTGTCTGGGACAGCTGACTGACTGGAGTGGAGTTCAAGCTGCGCCCTGGGACTGGGACTCTGAAATCGACATGCTGGTAGCAGCGGATACAGTCTACAAAGAGCTGGTGCCCTTTGGGCCGGCCTATCAGAATATTTGCGGGCTGCTCAGTCTCAATCAAGCAGCAGTCACAGCAGAAATCTGCGCCCCCAGCCTGGCTGCGCAGCAGCAGTTAGGTTCGCCCTTTGTGCTGGATGCAGCTTTTCATGCAGCCTGTGTCTGGGGGCAGCGCTACTGTGGATTCATCGGTTTTCCCCTGGGCTTTGACAGCCGCTATGTGCTGACTCCTTCACAGCCCGGCGGGAGATACAAGGCCCAGGTGCTGCCCATAAGCCAGAGTCCCAGGGAGGCGGTTTTTGATTTGTGGATCAAGGATCAGGAAGAGTGCATTTGCGAGGTGGTGCATGGTCTGCAGATGCGGGATGTCACAGGGGGCAGCCTGCAGCCCCCGGCCTGGATCCAGGCCAGGCCTTAAACCAGGCCTGGGGCTGGCTAGGTTTAGCTCAGGATTCTGAGTCTGTCTGCAGCATTTTTCTGATTGTGCTTATTTGATACTTGCCTGCCTGGGAGGTGGGAATCTTGTCCACCACCTTGATTTTTCTGGGCACTGCATAGCTTTGCAGCCTGTGCTGGAGATACTGTCTGATGATGTGGCTAGTGGTGTCTCCTGCCACCAGGGCCTGAATCTCATTGGACCGGGTTGTGTTGTCCGGGGTGCAGAGCACAGCAGCGTCTTGGACATCTGGCATGGAACTCAAGACAGACCTGATCTGGTCCAGATCCACACGCTTACCCCCTATTTTAACGATCCGGTCAGCCCGGCCCTGCAACTCAAACTCATTCTGGCCTATAGCTTTGATCTGGTCCTGGGTGGTAAAGTAGCCTTCAGAATCCACAGGCAACTCCGGAGAGATGAATTCTGAGCGGATTGCCAGCAGATTCTGGACGGCCTTCCACTGGATGCAGTCAAAAGCCCGGAAGTTGGGCTGGAAGTGTGTGCAGGTTCTGGATGCGATCCCGCCGGTTTCAGTGGAGCCGAAGATTTCTGTAATCCCCAGACCGGTTAGATTGTAGAAGGCTTTGCTGTCTGCAGGATCCAGCCGGGCAGCTGAGGACAAGGCCCAGTGAAGGGGCTCTGCCCTAAAGTCTATGTTGCCCAGCATCTTGTAGTGCAGGGGCGTACTGACCAGGAAACTGGCCTGGTTTCGGGAAACCAGATTCTGGATCTCATGGGGATAGGCCGGATTGCCTGGGAGCACCGAGGCCCTAGCTACAAAAGGAATGAGCACAGAAAACAGGAGCCCGTAGATGTGGTTGGCAGGGGCAGTGGAGACAAACCTATCCTGGGGGGATACTCCTAGATTAGTGGCCTGATAGGTTGCCTCGGAAAAGAGGTTGCGTATGGTCTTGGACCAGATTTTTGGGGCTTGTGTGGAGCCTCCAGTGAACAGCTTGACAAGCACGCTGTCCTGGGGCCGCAGTGTTGTCTGATCCAGTCTATAGGTCTGGTCAACCCCTTGCCCGACCAGGATGGGCCGCACATCGCTGGGCAGGTCTGTGGACTGCTTTACAATGGCCCTGGAATATGGCTGCAAGTTACGCATATCTGCAAGTACAGACGGGGAAAACGAGTAGGGAAGGAGCAAAGAAACCGGGCGGGTCAAGGCCGCAAGGATGGCACCTGTGATAACTGCCCGGTCCAGTACGCAAAGGCAGATGGACTCTGCGGTATCCAAGGCGAAATCCTGTTGCTGCAGCTTGGCTGCAATTGTGTATGCATCCTGGTAGGTATGCCTGCCCAAAACAAAAGGATGACTGGGTTCAGCCGGCCCAGCAAGTAGCCCTTGCAGTTGGCTGGCAACGCTCATTGTTTGACTCTGCATGGTATAGTCCGGAAGTTCGTAAGCTACAGAAATTTAGTTTGAGCAGATTTGGCGCTTGTCTTGTCCAGCACTGCTATACTATATTAGCTGTTGGCTCTCAAGTAAGCATTATCCATCCTGTTTTATTCAAGGGAACATGTCATTAGGTCTTTTCCGGTCCCTGGCCAAGCTCTTGATAAGAAAAGAGTTTGTACGTTCCGCTATAAAGGAGAATGCGGATTTGAGCCTTTTTAGGCAAAGGCCCTCTGGCAAGATTCTTGTGGGCCTGGCCTGTATTGCTGTCAGCTACATGGTCTGCTGGCCGGTGATAAGCGCATTGGGCGTGTTCGCTGTATATGTTAGAAAGCCGATGCTGGTTGTTGTTGGCGCTCCCCTGATCTGGACGGTAGCGCATTTTCTTTGTATGTTCGGCGTGTACTTGGCTGGAGCAGAACATACAAAAGCGCTTGCTAAGTGGCTGGTACGAAGGTTTGTGGAGAGACAACTGCCTGAAGAGGTGCAAAAGCAAGGCTGCTCTGGGACAGATAATACAGAGTATAGATTGTAGCTTGTTAATCTTTTAGAGATTGAAATGCATGGTATTATGAATCGAGAGGAAATAAAAAGCGAAATATATAGAGTGTTTCGAGAACAGTTCGAAATCGAAGACCCTGGGCTGCATGATGATCTGAGAACCATGCATGGCTTTGACAGTATTGACGCTATTGAACTTTTGGTTGAGCTGGAAAAGATGTTTCACATCAGCCTGGATCAAGAGCTTAAAAAGGATGCAGTAGTAAAGATAAGGACCATTGATCAGATTTGCGATTATGTGGAACAATTGGTTTATTCGCAAGGCAACCCGAATCCAGGGATAGCAAGTAAGTAATGAACAGAAGAGTGGTCATAACCTCGCAGGCCTCTATTACCCCTATTGGGGATAACAAAAAAAAGATTGTGCACAGCTTGTTGCAAGGCGTCTCCGGGGTGAAAGAATTGCGCTCAGATGAGCTTTTGAGCGAGTTTATCCATTCCAGGGTCTTCGGCACTGTAGATTACCAGGTGGACTACGATTTCCGGCGCAAGGACCGTAAGACCATGGGGCCAGTAGCCTTTTATGCCTGTAAGGTGGTCCAGGAGCTGTTGGCCAAATCTGGGCTAAAGCAGGATGTTCTTTCCTCAGGCAGGCTGGGAGTGGCCTTTGGCTCCATCCATGGCAGCCCCTTGATGCAGCGCCGGATCTACAAAGGCTTGTTCCAGGATGACGTTTCCTCTGTAAATGCAGTAGACTACCTGAGGTCCATGGTGCACACCACAGCTGTGAATATAACCAAGATGTTCAATATCACCGGCAGGGTGCTTTCTTCCTGCACAGCCTGTACCACCAGCAGCCAGTCCATAGGCTTTGGCTATGAAATGGTCAAGTATGGAATGCAGGATGCCATGATCTGTGGTGCTGCGGACGAGTATGATACCACCACTGTGGCGGTTTTCGACAATCTCCTGGCTTGTTCTACAGCGTATAATGACCGGCCTTATTTGACCCCCAGGCCTTTTGACGCAGCCCGTGATGGCCTGGTGGTAGGAGAAGGAGCTGGGGCATTGCTTCTAGAAGAATACGAGTTCGCCAAAAGCCGAGGGGCAGAGATCATCGCAGAGGTGGTGGGCTTTTCCTGTAATAATAACGGCGGAGACTTGATCCTGCCCAGCATGGAGGGCATCACCGAGGTTCTCGGCCAGGGGCTGCAGAATGCAGGCCTCAGACCGGAGGCAGTGGACTTGGTGAGCGCCCATGCCACAGGCACTCAAATGGGGGATGCCCTGGAAGCTAGGGCAATTCAGAGTGTTTATGGCCAGTCAGCAGCTATCACCGCCCTGAAGAGTTATACAGGGCATACCATGTCAGCCTGCGGAGTGATAGAAGCAATCTGCATCCTTTACATGATGCAGGAGGGCTTTATGGCACCCACCCTGCATCTGGAGGACATTGATCCGCAGTGCGCAGGCATAAATCATGTGCGTGAAGTGAGGCAGGCCCAGATCGGGACCGCAGCAATCCAGAACTTTGCCTTTGGGGGGGTGAATACCAACCTGATTATCAAGGCCTGGGGAGATTAAATGTTTCATGGCCGGAGCTTGCTGCAGTTCATTGCTGATGCCCTGCTGACAGCAGTGTTATGGACTTACTTTATCTGTGGCTTTTTGCTGTTTTTTGCTCCGGTCTACGCGGTGAGCTGCCTAGTAGCCAGGGATCGGCAGATCGCCTTGCAAAGGCTGAATCACGTTTTTTTTAAAAGTTTTTTGGGGCTGTTGCGTATTCTAGTGCCAGGTCTGGAAATAGATGTTGATGAACGGGTCAAGAATCTTAGCTCTTGCGTGGTGGTATGCAATCACAGGTCTTTTCTGGATCCGGTGCTTCTGATCTCCACCTTTAAAAAACACACCACTATTGTCAAAAGCGATCTTTTCGGAATCCCTGTCTTTGGTTGGATTGTAAAGGCCTCTGGATACATTCCCTCAGAAAGGACAGAGAAGCTGGCTTCAATCATGATCCAGCGCATCCAGGATCTGGAGGCTTATCTGGCAGAAGGAGGTCTGATTTTTGTTTTCCCAGAGGGCACACGCAATACAGGCCAGGAGCTTGCTCCTTTCCACAAGGGGGCTTTTAAAATAGCTAGGCAATGCAGCACACCAGTGGAGATAGTTTGTGTCAGCAATACGGACCAGCTGTTTGCGCCTGGCAAGGTTTTGTTCAACAGTCGCATCAAGGACAGGATCCAGGTGCGTTGGATAGGCAGCATCCCCCAAGGCGAGGGCAGGGCCTCGGTGCAGGAGCTAACAATCAAGGCCAGGGCAATTATGCAAGATGGGCTGGAAAGCAGGCTTAAGGCTGAGCAGTAAGCAATGCAGCACAGAACATGAATCTCTATCAGACATTTAAAGAAGCCGCATTCAGATATCCCCGGAAAACAGCTGTAGTCCAAGGGAAGCAGGCTGTTTCCTACCAGGAGCTTGAGGCTATAGTTTCCGGAATAGCTTCGGACCTGAGGCAACTAGGTGTGGCGCCGGGGCAGATGATAGGGCTGTGCTTTGGGAATAGCATTGCCTATATTGCGCTTACCTACGCATTGTGGAGGTTGGATGCAGCAGTGGTTCCTGTGGATGCGGAGTCCAAGCCAGAGGAGATACGGCGGATATGTGAACAGATGCAGCTAGATGGCATGATTCAGCAAAGTAAAGGGGATGCAGGCTGGATTCCTGGCAAATGCCCTGTGATAGGCACGGGGTATTATTTTCGAGGCCTGCAGCAACAGTCCCGCGGCAAGCCAGGGATGCACATCGCATTTGTGCGCTTTACTTCTGGGACCACCGGCTCGCGCAAAGGGGTAGTGTTGTCCCATGAGCGGATCCTGGAGAGGATCCAGGCAGTGAATAAGGTGCTGCAGATTGATTGCAAGGACAGCATCCTATGGACAATGTCCATGAGCCATCATTTTGTCTCTACTATTGTGCTGTATCTAAGCATGGGGGCAACAATAGTCCTGGCCCAAAGCGTTTGGAGCTCTTCCCTGCTAAAGCTCATCCAGCAAACACGGGTAAGCCTGATCTATGCCTCTCCGTTTCATTATTCTTTGCTTGCAGCAGATCAGTCCGGATTGATGATGCCCCCAGTTCGGCTAGCCATTTCCACCGCAGCAGGGCTGCCCAGGGAGGTGCAGGAGGGTTTCCTCAGCCGCTTTCAGCTGCCCCTGGTGCAGGCCTATGGTATTATTGAAACAGGCCTGGTCTGTATAAACACTGAAGATCCCCAGGCTAAGCCTGACTCAGTGGGCCGGGTGCTGCCTGACTACAAGCTGCATATTGCCAATAAACAGACTTATTCCAGGCCTGGGGGGCTTGAGTCTGGTGAGCTCTATTTTTCTGGTCCAGGGTTTTTTGAGGCATATTTCAATCCCTGGATGGAGGAAGGTCAAACCCTGCAACAGGGCTGGTTTGAAACCGGTGATATTGGGACGCTGGACGAGGACGGCTTTTTGTATTTGCAGACCAGGAAGGACCATGTGATCAACATGGCAGGGATCAAGATCTTCCCCCAGGAAGTTGAAGCAGAGCTGAATGGGCACCCTGCTGTGAAGGAATCCTGTGTGTTCGGCAAAGCACATGATCGCTGGGGTCAGGTGGTTGCGGCCAAGGTGGTTCTGCAGGGAGCAGGTCCCAAGTTAGAACCCGGGGAGCTAAAGTCATTCTGCCGCAGCAGGCTGGCAGCATATAAGGTGCCGGAAAAAATAGAATTTACCAGCCAGATCCAGAAGACCAGGACTACTGGGAAAATTATCCGTCCACAGTAAAGGATTGCGGTAGGCTAAAAGCTGAGAATCTGAGTTAGCTTGTGTGATTCAAGCGAAACAAACTGCTTCTGCATTAGCTGAGCTTATTTAATACTGGATTGAGGCTTACAGCTGGATATGAAGACTTATCAAGACCGCAGTGGGGTAACAGGGGTGATAAGCAAGGAAACCGTGCCTCTGCAGGAGGTAAAGTCCAGACTTATGGAGTTCCTGGGCTCTGAAATATTTGACCCTTCTGTACAGATCGAAGAGGGGACTGACCTGCTAGAGGCTGGGCTGGATTCCATGTCCCTTTTGCAGATTTTGATGTTTGTGGAGAGCTCCTTCGATCTGCGCATTCCAGAAGCAGAGATCAATGAAGAGCGCATACGCTTTCCGGACAGCATAGCCCAGCTGATATATGAGCTTCAGGCACAGAGATAAGCTATATCTGAATGGTTCGGATTGCCTGATGCTGGCCTTTGACAGCCAACTGAGGCAACTGGGCTTTGCAGGTAACCAGGCCCAAATCTCACTTCACCTGCAGGGCAGGATAGCAGAGGCAGACCTGGCAACCAGGCTCCAGTATTTAAGGCAGCGCTTGCCCATAATTGCTGGGAGCATAAAAAGGTGGCCCTGGAGCTGGAAGCCGCACTGGAGGCCTGTTCGAGGCTCTAGATGCTGGTATCCCCGGGTTAGAAGCCAATGCGCGGCAGATGCCAGGGAACTGCAGCGTATCAGAATAGAGATCCTCAATACGGGCCTGGATCTCCAGAATGGGGAGCTGATCAGGCTGGACCTGCTGGAGCAGGAAGGGGGTCAGGGCATGGAGCTGATCATGACCTGGTCCCATATGCTGATGGATGTGCACGGAGCCGAGTATTTCCTGGCCTTATTGGGCAATTCCCTACCCGAAGTGGCGTCTTATACCCAGGCTGAAATGCTCTCTGGCAGCTATACAGAGCGCATGCCTAAAGGTCTTGACTGGAAGCAAGCCAGGCAAGCCTTTACTAAGGTAGACCAGCTGGCTGCCCACCCTCCGGTTTCCTTGTATACTCAGACCCAGGCAAAGCTCCCACCCAGGCAGGATTTTGTCTGGAAGTCCTTTACAGAGGAGGAATCCAAGGCCATCGAAGATATGGCCAAGAGGCAGGGGGGATTTTTGAATGCCTCAGCCTATTATGCTACAGCTGTGGTGGGAGCACTCCTGCGGCTTCTGCAGGACAGGGATATATGCTCTCCTGGCTATGTGCTGCCCATGTCCATAGACCTGCGCAGGAAGGGCACTCGCTTGCCTGTTTTCGGTAATCAGGCAGCCACGCTATTATATGGATTTGCACCAGAGCAGCTGCAGGACTTTGC
Source organism: Thermodesulfobacteriota bacterium (assembly GCA_051744965.1). Lineage (GTDB taxonomy): Bacteria > Desulfobacterota > Desulfovibrionia > Desulfovibrionales > Desulfothermaceae > CAZBUB01. The sequence continues at coordinate 9,903 of JBNJDO010000075.1, forward strand.
CAGCACCATGGACAGCTTCGCCAGGCAGGCCCAGGCAGCGGTGCGCGAGGGCCAGCTCCAAGCCAATATTTCTGCCATGGAGATATCCCGTTTTTTGCCTTCCAAGCTGTACGCCAGGAAAATCCAGCAGGCATTCAAGGGCGAAATAGCTTCCATGGTCCTGGCCAATCCTGGCAAATCTCTAGATTATTTGTCTGAATTCATGGGCTGTGCGGTCCAAGACCTGGTGCATGTGCCCCTGATAGTGGTTCCTCCCGGCCTGGGACTTATATTCTATTCCTTTTCCGGCCGCTTGCAACTAAGCCTGGTTCATGTGCAAGGGATGCTTTCCCGGACTGAGGCAGACAGCTTTCTGCAGAGCGCAAGCCGCAACCTGCTTGCAGGCCAATGGGCATGAAGGTCCTGATCATTTCCACCAACCAGGAGAAGACCCCGTTTGCAGTGGCTCCCATAGGCGCGGCCAAGGTGGTTGCAAGCTTAAGACAGGCCGGCCACACAGTGGAGTTCCTGGACCTTTGCTTTTGCCGTAATGTAAGGCGCAGCATCAAGAGGCGAATCAAGTCTTTTGTTCCGGATGTTGTTGGCCTTTCCATCCGCAACCTGGATAATTGTGCCTATGATCAGCCCCAGACTTTTTTCGGGTTGAATCGAGAAATCGTGCAGACAATCAGTGCTTATTCCAGGGCACAGATTGTCATCGGCGGCAGCGCAGTAAGCATAATGCCTGAGGAGCTGGCTGGTTACCTGGGTGTGGACTATGCTATAGCAGGAGAGGGGGAAACGAGCCTGCCAGCGTTTTTGCAGGCCTTGCAGAATAACGCAGGCTTCCATGAGATCCCTGGTTTACTGAGGCGCAAGGGCTCGGCCTGGCTGAAGAACCCTCCAGCCTGCCAGGGCCGGCTCAAGGGACAGCCCCTGCAGGCCTATGACTGTATTGAATTCGACAGATATTTTTCCAGGGGT
>JBNJDO010000076.1:0-10599 GCA_051744965.1 Thermodesulfobacteriota bacterium
ATCTCCTCTATGGCAGTGATCATTTCCGGCAGGCTGGCCCTGGGGACCACAATATCCTCGTTCAGCTTGACCACCGCCCCGTGGTGGGCCAGGGAGGCGGACACCGAACGCCTGGCCCGCCAGAGCTCCTCCTGTTCTTTTTTGTCCGCGGCAATGCTTACCTGCAAGGCCTGGTTGCTCATGCAGACTTCTTGGACCTGCTGAATGTTTTTTTGGATCAGATCCGGATCTCCGTCCAGCTCCACCAGCAAAAAGGCCTGAGTCTTTTCGGGCAGACCCAGATCTAAGTAGCGGCTCACAGACCAGATGCTGGCCCTGTCCAAAAACTCCATGGCTGTGGGCTGCAGCCCCTGGCGCAGCACCTCTGATACTGTATTGGCAGCTGCGAGCATGGAAGGGAAGGTCGCACTCAAGGTCTGGGAGGCCTTCGGCAGGGGCAGGAGTCTCAAAATGGCCTGGGTGATCACACCCAGGGTGCCTTCAGAGCCCACAAAGAGCTGGGTCAGATTATAGCCCACCACGTCCTTGATGCATTTGGAGCCGGTTTGAATTATTTGCCCGTTGGGCAGGACCACCTCCAGTCCCAGGACATAATCCCTGGTAACCCCGTACTTGACCGCGCGCAACCCCCCGGAGTTCTCCGCAATATTGCCGCCAATGCTGGAAAAGGCCATGCTGGCAGGATCAGGTGGATAAAAGAGCCCCTTTTCCTGTGCCGCCTGCTGCAGCTTTTGGGTGACCACCCCAGGCTGGACCACCGCCACCAGATTGTCTGCATCTAATTCCAGTATGCGATCGAATCCCTGCAGAACCAGGACGATTCCGCCGTGCACAGGGACGCTGCCCCCGCTCATCCCGCTGCCTGCCCCTCTGGGCACCACCGGAATGCGCTCTTGATTAGCCAGGGCCAGAACCTGGGCCACCTGTTCGACTGTGCTGGGAAAGACCACTGCCTCAGGCAGGGCCTGCCTTTTGGTGGCGTCAAAAGAATAGGCGATCAACTCTTCCTGGTTGTCAGCAAAGTTGTCCTCTCCCAGGATGTTGATCAACCTGTTTCTGGCTTCTGCTTGCAGCATGCCGGAATTGTAAACCTTCAGGGGGAATTAGTGCAATACTGCCCCAAAGCAGGCTCAGCCCTGGGCCCAATACATGCGAATGGCCTCCCGCAGGGTCTGGGCAGCCAGATGGGCGCAATGCTCATGATCCTCAGGCACATACTGCAAAACTTGCAGTATGTCCTGGCCTTCCATTGCTGCAGCCTCTTCCAGGTTCTTGCCCCAGGCCAACTCACAGGCTGTGTTGGCGCAGGCAATGCTGGGGCCGCAGCCTGTGGTAGTGAATCTGGCCTGGGCAATAGCCTGGCCTTGTATTCTGAGCTGGATCTGCATCTGATCCCCGCAGCTGCCGCTCAAGGAAGCTACAGCGTCTGGATTTTCTATCTGACCCATATATTCCGGATTTTTCCAGCGCTGGAAAAGCCCAGGGCCATAGTCCTGCAGGGTCTGTTGGTAGATGTCCTCCTGGAGCTGGGAAACGAATGAATCCAAAGGATCCTTCATGCTTTTGGCCTCCTTCAGGAATCAAAATTCAATTATGCCTCAAGCAGGATATGTAAACCATTTTCCCGGGCAAGACAACAAGCCCAGACTCGCCCTGCTCCTGTTATGTTTCCCAGCCCCGGCAGGAGCTTAAGCCTTGGCATCTTCGATAATCTCCACTATGCTCTGGTAGGAGGCTGTCAGGGACTCAGCAAAATCAGAATCCCCTGTCAGCTCCTGCACCAGATCCTGACCATAGATGAGCAGCCTGATCTGCAGCATGCCGTTTTTGCTGAAGGTGGTAATGAACTTGGGCATCATGGCTGCCCGCTCTGGATTGGCGCTCAAACTGGGAGCAGCCTTTTCCGGCTTGCAGATCTGGATCATATGCAAATCAAAGTCCTCTGCCACCTCTATGCCATGCTTGCCGAAAGTATGCGCCATCTCCATCTTGTCCTCGTTGTGGATCATAAAGCCTCTTTTGCCGGCAGCCTGTTTGAGATCGCTCAGGAAATCCTGGATCTGTTTGTCTGTCTCTGTAGCGTAAAGCCTTGTATCTTGCATAACTCCTCCTTGGACGCAGGTCTTCATTCTTAACCCAACTTCCTGGAAGTCTGACCTAAACAAGAGTGCCTGTAGAGGACAGGTTTACAGACAGCACAGGTACCGAGCTCTTGCGGATAACCCCTTGGGCTACGCTGCCCACAAAGGCTTCAGACCATTCGCCATGACCCTGAGTGCCCAGGATGATAAGATCAAAGCCCTCTTCCCAGGCCACGCTGGTAATCTTTTCCACAGGGTCTCCTACTTCCACCCGAATGTTCTCAGTGGTCATGGGGCAATAAGGGATCTGCTTGATCACCTCTTGAGAGGTGGACTCTATTCTTCTGAGGATTTCCTGCTGGGCCTGATGCATGCCTTTCTCGTTGAACTCTTTCCAGGTCTTTTCATCCACATGTGCGGCAATATCCACGCCTGCGCCCTCTGAAAGCTCCTCCAACACATCTGGCAAGACATGCATCACTGTAACCTGGGCCTCGAACTTGACCCCTAAGCTGCAGGCATATTGGGCAGCATTCCTGGCACTGGCAGATAAGTCAGTGACATAGAGGATCTTCTTGAACTCCGGAATCGACAAGGGCTGCTCCTGCAGTTGGGATGCCTGGGCAGGCTCCGGTGCAGAAGGCACCTTTTCCTCTGCCACCTGGGGCTCCTCAGCAGGAGCAGCACCGAATATGGAGTCAGAGAACTTCACATACCAGGCCGCGGCCTGAACCTGCACTATGTAAGCAATGGCAATCACCAGGGCCGCACTGGATCCTTCTGGTCCAAAAGCGTTAATGGCAATGGCCAAGGCAATGGACAGATTGCGCATCACTGAACCATAGACCAGGGCAATGGCATCTTCCCGGGGCAAGAGCCTTTTGCCCAGGAAACTGCTCAGGGTAAAGTTAAAGGCATAGAGAAGCAGCAAAGGTGCCAGTATATACAACAGGGTTTGAGGCGCGCCCGCAATTGTTTCCGCCTTCAGGGCTATGGCAATGAATACTATGCCCACCACGCCCAGAGTGGACAAGGCGGGGAATCTGGGAGCCCAATCCTGCTGAAAGCCTTTTTGGCCAAAACGCCGAATCAAAATCTGTTGGGTAACGAACCCTGCCAGCATGGGTATAAAAACTATGATTATAATCTGGCGCATAACTGCCAGGAAATCCACTTGGATATTCGCGCCCATCAGGAACTGCACATAAAAAGGAGTAGCCAGGGAGCCCAGGGTCAGACCTATCACTGTCATCTTCACCGCTGAGGCCACGTTGCCCTTGGCAAACCCAGTCCAGGAGATGGTCATTCCGCTGGTGGGCACCAGTCCTGCCAGGAGCATGCCTAAGGCCATGTAGGGACTGTCTCGGAAAAAGAGCATACCCAGGCCAAATGCCACAAATGGCACTATCCCGAAGTTTATGGCCTGGGTAAGGATCTGGGCCTTAAAGTCCCCGCCTTCGAATACCTTTTTTATCTTTAGGTTCACCATCATGGGATAGACCATGAGGAAGGTAAAAGGTATGATCAGGGTCTTCAGTGCCGAGGCATCCACCATCACCCCGTACAAAAAGCCCAGGACCATCATCACCGGAATTGCCAGGGTCAAATGCTTGCTAATACTGGAGAGTAGCTTCCACATAACCTATCCTTTGAGTTTAGGAATTAAGATTGACTTGACTGCCTGTATCCCCGCAGCAAATAAAATGCCAATTAATAAGCCCTGTGCCGCAAGAGTTGCGACACAGGGCTTATTAATCTTTCCAGTTCCAAGCCTTGCGCCCTGGCTGAACAATTCAGCAGATCCAGGAGCTCCTGTAACGTTACAGTAACGCTACAGCGACACCAAACATATCAGGAAGCAGCAGGTACATTCAAAATCCAGGTGGCTATACTGAAATAAATCAATATCCCCCCTATGTCGGCTATAGAGGTGATAAGGGGCACGCTTGCGGTGGCAGGATCAATCTTTAGCTTGGCCAGCAAAAAAGGCAACAGACACCCTACCAGGCTGCCGAACAAGACTACGCTGATCATGGCTATGGCTACCACCATAGCCACTTCTGGTCCTCCCCTGAGGATCCCTACCAAGGATACAGCCAAGCCCATGCCTGCGCCCAGGCCTAAGGCAATGCCCACTTCCTTAAGCAAAAGATGGGCCCAATCCTTCATCTGCACATCCCCGGTAGCCAAGGCCCGAACCATCAATGTGGAGGACTGGGATCCTGCATTGCCGCCACTGGCGATAAGCAGGGGCAAGAAAAAAACCAGGACCACTACCGCCTCAATGGTGTTCTCATAAAGGGCGATTCCAGCCCCGGAAAGAAGATTCACAAAGACCAGGATCAAAAGCCAAGGGAAACGCTTCTGGATTATCAGCCAAGGGCTGGCATCCTTGAAGTTGACTCCCACCAAACTCTCTCCTGGACCTGATACCGAGACCATGCGGTGAAAATCCTCTGTGGCCTCTTCCTGAATGATGTCATGCACATCATCAAAGGTGATAATGCCCACCAACTTATTATCACCGTTGATGATGGGCATGGCCATCAAGTCGTATTTGGCCATGACTTCTGCCACCTGCTCTGCATCATCGTCCACGCAGGCGAAGATGGGCTTGTCGTTCATGATCTGTTCCACCCTGGCCCTGGGCGAGGCAGTCAAAAGCTCCCGCAGGGAAACCACTCCTATCAGCCTGCGCTTATCGTCCACCACGTAGCACTGGTAAATGGTTTCCTTATCCGGAGCCTCCCTGCGCAGCTTCTCCAGGGCCTCCCACGCTGTGAGCCACGAAATAAGAGCAGCATAGTCTGAAGTCATCACCGCACCTGCACTGCCTTCAGGGTAGGAGGCCAGCTTGCGGATATCCTCACGTTCTGCCTGGGCCAGGGCCGGCAGAATCTCTTCCTGCTGTTCCTGGGTGAGCCGGTTGAATAGGTCAGCCCGTTCGTCGTGGGACATGGCCCCGATTATCCTGGCCAATTCCTTGCGGCCCAGGGCAAAGGCCAGCTGGGTTTCCATGTTCGGAGACAGGTAATTGAAGATCTGGGCCTGACTCTCCAGAGCCAAACACTGGATTAGAGAGCTGGCTGCATGGGGATTGAAAAACTCCAGTACCTGGGCTGCATCAGCTGGATGCAGGTCCTGGAAAAACTCCCGCAAGTCAGAGAACTCGCTTGCATCAAGCATGCTCTGCAGACAGGCAGTCAGCTCCTCTTGACCCTGTTCTTCTCCATTTAAGGCTGCAGCCAGATACTGCTGGGCATGAGCTAGGGAATTGTGGGGCATGATCCACCTCCAGAGCTAGCCGCCCCGCAGGGACGGCTGGAGGAGGCAGATCAGACAAGTCAGTTCAGGCTTGTCTCTGCTGGGCCAGCCGGCCCTGCGGGCGGGTATTGCACAAGTACTGCTTCAATCAGCGCAGTAGGCTTAATAGCGTTACTACTACTGGGATAGTCCATATTCCAGGGATAACCTCTAATACAAATGCAAAGGCATTATAAAACAATACTCAAACAAAAAATTTTAACCCACGACTTGAGCCATGTCAACTTCATGTTCCCATATTCTGCTGAAAACCCATCCGGACTTTCTCCGTGCGCACCAGAGAACGCAGCAGCGGCCCAAAATAGACCCCACGCAGAGCATGGGCGCGATAAGCACCCGCACACAGCAAATCAAAAAAACCCCAACTCCAAACAATTGCCAGCTTAATCCTTGAACACAAGCTTGCCGCCCAAATACCCTGCCATGCCTACAGCACCCAGCATGACCAAACTCAAGAGCACAAACACCGTCCGTCCTGGCCCGGAAGTAATCAGCAGATCAGGGTTCAAGGCCAGCCAGATTGTCAAAAACAAGGCCAAACCCAAGGTGCAAAGGGAACTGCCGATCTTGAACCTGAACAGCCAGGTCCAATGGCCGCCGTATTTCAGTCTCCACTCCAGATAGCCGCTAAATAGCACAAAAGGCAAAGCCAGAAGGACAAAGAGCATATTGTACAAGGCTGCCTGCCCCAGGCCCTGCCAGCCAAAGAACACAGAGAGCAAGATAAAAAGCACACTAAGAGGCAGCACCCCGTTGGGCACATGTGCAGCAATGGGATGCATATGCCGCCTGATGAGCAGCGCAAAAAGCCCCCTGAACCTGGTGCCCAGAACCGGAATCTCTATGGGTTGCAGCTCACCCGGCCCAAAATCTGCAAAAGGCCCTTGCCCTTCTGTCTTTTCCCCTTCAGGCGCTGGAACAAACTTGTCTTCATCAGCCTTACAGACCGGGCATTGGGACAAAGGCTTGTTTCCAGCATGTAAGTACCCGCATACTGTGCACTTCCAGTTCTTCATCTCCTGCTCCTTGCTTTTGCTTGCAGTTAAGACTAGTTTGCACGGACACAGAACCGCACATTCATATTCCAACCATAATAAGTGTTTTGCTGCTTAAGCATGCCTGAAGCTCTACTGGATTTCAACGCCGAATTGAGAAGATTAAACCCCAAGTCTGCAATGGGCCGAATCGCCTATTGGATTTTGCATCCAGGGATGCTCTTCAACAGCACTCGGAAATGGTGGGGAGACCTGGGCAGACGCGGCTTTGCCCATGAAGGGCTGGATCTGTGCCGCTTCAAGACCAGATCGGGACAGGTGCGCCTAATCACTCCGGAAATGGCCTTTCCAGCCATTTTGTCCGGCACTGTAGCCCTGATCATCAATGACCTCCTGGCCCAGACCATCTTTATCCGCCACGGAGCCCATAATTCCGCATCTGGCTGCCTTTTCACCATATTTGCCCATGCCTCTGCCCTGCCTGGTGTTGTCCAGGAGCAGCAAATCAAGCAAGGAGCCCCCTTATGCACGGTGCCCTGCCTGGAAAAGGATATACCTGGCATGCAAGCCCATTTGCATCTCTCTTTGGCCTGGATCCCAGAGCAGATGCCCCTGCAAGAGCTTAGCTGGAAGCTGCTCAACCACAGACAAGGCCTTACTCTGCAGGATCCTTTAAGCTGGATGCATTGCCAGTACCATATAAGCCGGGATTCTTGCTGTAAATCTAAAGGATAAGCTGAGCAAGTGAGTGCTGGCAGAGGCGCCTGCAAAAATCAGAATTGCCGAAGCAGAAGACAAATGACAGTGGCCAGAAGAACCAACTAGTTAGGAACCAGGATCTTGCAACGCTCGATATTAGTCTAATTTTTGCAGTTCCATCCGGGCAGGTGGATCTTGGTTGGGATACTTATTGCCAGCCTTATAAAGGTAGGTGTCTTCTATATCGATCATTATTCCGACAGCGGTAACAAATTACAATCCAAAATAAAAGGCCGGAGTCTCTATAAACTCCGGCCTTTTGCTGCATATCTATTGCATCCAGAATCTAGGATTCGATCTGGATCTTTTTGCCTTTGGCTTCTTCCTGCTTGGGCAGGCTGATGTTCAAGATGCCGTTCTTGAAGCTGGCCTTGATGTTATCCTCATCCACCTTTACAGGCAATGGGATGCTGCGATAAAAGGAGCCATAGGCCCTTTCCACACGATGATAGTTGTCCCTCTTGTCTTCATCCTCGAACTTCTTCTCGCCCTGGATCACCAAGTTGTTGTTCTGCATAGAAATGTCCACATCCTTGGCTCCCATTCCAGGTAACTCTGCCTCAACTTTAATCTCTTTTTCATCTTCACTGATATTAAGTGCTGGATAATCCATCTGTCCTACTTGACCGAACTCAAAAGGAGTCCTCATAAAGTCTTCAAACAGATCGAACATGCTTCCAGGCCTGCGGATCTGTGGAGTCCAATCCTCACTTGCTCCGCGACCCCTAACATCAGGCAACAGTCCTCTTCTGAACATATGGCATCACCTCCTTATTAATTTATTTCATCATTTTCTATTTCATGAAATAAATCAGGAAGGCCAGGTGTCAATACCCTTAAATAATATTTTTATCCTTAGATTCCATATAGTTGCTGACAATTATCCCTTAAGACAGAGCGCAAGTATTCTGGATGAACATCCTTGATCTCAGCCAAGGCCTGAATCACCAGGCTCAGGTTGGCAGGCTCGTTGCGCTCATCCGCCTCTGCACCCAGCACAGGGCTGTCTGTCTCAGCCAGCATGCAGGAAATGGGCAATTGCTTGGCCAGCTTTTGTTTCTGCCTGGAACGAATCAAGGAAGGGGGAAAGGAGAAGAAATAGCCCTGCTCCACTGCAGGCAGTGCATATTTGGGTTTGCCGTCGAATGCGTGCAGCTGCACTTTCTGGGTACCCTTGTCCAGGAGCCTGGAGACAGCATGTCTGCCCGCGGACCTGGAATGCACATTCAAGGGCAGGCCTGTCTGCAAGGAGAGCTCGATAAACTGGTCCAAGACCTGCAGCTGCAGCTCTTTGTCCTGCTCAGTTTCTGCCAGCCGGAAATCAAGGCCTACTTCTCCGATCGCGCTCAGCTGATCTTGATGCCTGCAGATAAATTCAATTAGCTGCTGAGCATGATCCAGGTCTGCATTTCCTGGATAGAGCCCGGCAGCAGGCAAAATCATTTCCTGCTGCCGGGATAGATCCAGATTTTTCCAGGCATCCTGCAGGGTCTCTCCAACGGCCAGGATTGCTTCCACCCCTGCCTCCCGGGCCCTGTGCAGTACCTGGTCCAGATCCGGCTCAAAAGCCTCCTCGCACAGGTGGGCATGGGTATCGATTAGCATATCTTATCTTGGATGTGCATCTGGATTGGATTAGTTATGTACCTTCCTCCCAGGTCTCCAGATAATCCTTCTGTTCCTGGGTCATTTCATCTATCTCCAGGCCCATGGCCTTGAGCTGCAGGCCTGCGATCTGATCGTCCAGCTCTGCCGGCAGCTGAATCACTTTCTTGTCCAGCTCGCCCCTATTCTTGACCCCGTATTCGCAAGCCAGGGCCTGGCCGCAGAAGGAGGTGGACATGACCTCGCTGGGATGGCCTTCAGCAGCAGCCAGGTTAACCAGGCGACCCTCGCCCAGAACAAAGAGCTTCTTGCCGTTTAGTACATATTCTTCCATAGATGGCCGCACATTGCGCCTGGACTGGCTGGCCTCATGCAGGGCATCCAATTGGATCTCATTGTCGAAGTGTCCGGAATTGCACATGATAGCCCCATTCTTCATCATCTTCATGTGCTCCAACCTGAGTACATGCTTATTCCCGGTCACGGTGCAGAAAACATCACCGACCTTGGCTGCATCCTCTGTTTTCTGGACCCGAAAGCCGTCATAGGCTGCCTGCAGGGCCCGGAAGCTGTCCACTTCAGTGACCAGCACATTTGCGCCCAGGCCTCTGGCCTTCTGTGCTACGCCCTTGCCACAGCTGCCATAGCCGCAAACCACAAAGGTCTTGCCTGCAAAAAGCAGGTTGGTGGCGCGCAGAATCCCGTCTATGGTGGATTGGCCTGTGCCGTAGTAGTTGTCCACCAGATGCTTGGTCATGTTGTCATTGACCGCGATCATGGGATACTTCAAGGCATTGTCCTTTTCCATGGCCTTGAGCCTGATAATGCCGGTGGTGGTCTCCTCACATCCGCAGATGATGTCCGGGATCATCTCGCTGTGATTCTTGTGTATCTCTGAGACCAGGTCGCAGCCATCGTCAATCGTGATCTGGGGCTTAGCCTTGATCACATTGGTGATGTAACGGTAATAGTCCTCTTTGTTCTCACCCTTGTAGGCCCAGACTTTAACCCCTTCATCAGCCAGGGCTGCAGCCACATCATCCTGGGTGGACAAGGGATTGCAGCCGGTAATAGCCACGTCAGCGCCCCCTGCAATCAGGGTCCGGACCAGGATCCCGGTCTCCTTGGTCACATGCAGGGCCAGCCCGATGCGGACTCCCTCCAGGGGCTTTTCCTGTTGAAAGCGTTTTTGCACTTCCAGCAGGGCGCCCATGTTCAACTCAGCCAGCTCCATATTCTTGCGGCCCTGACTGGCCATGGAAATGTCCCGCACTTCGTAGTTCTGTCCTTTATCCATTCTTAACCTCCTTATTTTGGTTCACTGAAAAAATATGGATCAATTCCCGTCAGGGAACCAACCTCTCCAACACAGAAACTTAATATTGCATAAAACTTTTCATTTCAGCTAGTTAGCTGACATTTCATATTGGTGGCAGTTAAAGGACTATTCACAACCACCCTCTGTTTTCTTTTCTTCTTTCCCAGGGTCCTCCCTGGGAACGTTTTTTTCTTCTGGCGCCGGCCATGGTTTTCCTTGAGTTCCCAGACCAAGAGAGCAGGTAAGGAAAGGGGCCCCATGATATATAATGTAGCCAAAAAAATATCCAAAATCAGCTGCGCCTGCTGACCAGGACATTGACCTTTAATCCTTGCCTGACCTGATATTCCTCAAGCTGCAAGATTGCAAATCCTGCCTCCTGTAGCCACTCCTGCAGCTGCTCCTTGGCAAATCCCAGCCACACCCCTCCGTACTTTTTGCGTACCTCCTCCTTTTGATGCAGATCAAAATCCGAGAGGACGAATACACCCCCAGGCCTTAGGATGCGTTTTATCTC
>JBNJDO010000077.1:0-10513 GCA_051744965.1 Thermodesulfobacteriota bacterium
TCTGGATCTGGATCAGGATCTGGAGGAGCTTTGCTCCAGGACCTGCCCCTGGTGTGCTCAGCCTTGCTGCCTGAGTGCAGATGTGCGCTATGACTTCCGAGACCTTTTATTCTTGCACTGCCAGCAGTTAGCCCTGCCCCTGGCCCAGCCCGGAGTCTGGCAGAATCAGGCCTGCAGCCTGCTGGGCAGCAGGGGCTGCAGGCTGCCGCGGACCTTGCGGCCCTTTATGTGCACCTGGTATATTTGTCCCTGGCAGATGAAGATTCTGCGCAGCTCTAGCAGCAGAGGCCTGCAGGAGCTGCCAGCAAGGCTAGGATTGCTCCAGGGCAGGCGCAAGGAGCTGGAGGCAGAGTTTCTGGACCTGGTGCAGGCCTGAACAATAAGCTTCAGGTTATTGCTGCAGGTACTTTTCGTTTTCCTGTTTTAGCTTTTGCAGCAACTGGTCCACATTGCCCTCTCCAGTGATCTTTAGCAGGTGCGGCCTGGACTCCTGCAGCAGAGTGTTGAAGAACTGCCTTCTCACAGTGGCGGGCTGCTGGGCTACTTCATCCCAGGAGTTGAACCCGCTTTTTTGCACTGCCTTCTGGGCTCCCATCCGGAAAGCCCCCTTGAAGCTCATGACCTGATGTCCAGGATAGTGCTCCTGGGCTATTTGGGACAGCTCGGCAATCTTTTTTTCCTGTTTTTCACTGCCTATAACAGCCATATGCGCCTCCTTTTGGTTTTTGTTTCGTAATCATGCACAAAGTGCACCAACTTGTGTTTAGCTTAGGCTAAAAGTCCTGCCTGGAGGAGCTAGGATTTTCGCTAGGCTTGCAAACCAACAAGTGTTACCATGGCGTTACGGTAACGCAAATTGAAGTAACGTTATGGACAGGCAATGCTGCATAACAGCTTGGTGGACAGCGGCTTAGCCCAGTGGGCTGACCTTTCAAGTCTTGGCATTCTAATTGCTTAAGATAAAGCACAAGGGTTCAATTCCGGCAGCTCTAACCTTCCGGTTCAGGATCAGTACTGCAGTACCAACATAATAAGGAGGAAATCATGACCAGCTTCAAGGATATAGGCATAGTAGCCTGCGGAACTGTAAGTCTGGAGCTCAATCATCTCCGGGAGCAGGGGTTTTTGGATACTGAACATATCAAGTACACCACCCCTGGCCTGCATGAGGATCCCCAGGAGCTGGAGCGGCAGCTGGTGCAAAAGATCAGGCAGGCCCAGGAGAATGTGGATAAAATCCTGGTCGTATATGGGGGCAAATTCTGCTATATCAATATGCAGGAGCCCACCCGGAGCATAGACCATGTCATCCAGGAGCAGGGTGAGAACATAACCAGGATCCAGGCCACCCACTGCATGGACATGGTTGCCAGCCAGGAGGAGCGGGACAGGATCGCCCAGGAAATGGCAGGCGGGGAAAAGGTCTGGTGGATGGTGCCAGGCTGGATCAAGTTCAGGCATCAGGTCTTCCAGGGCTGGGACAAGGGGCTGGCTACAGAGAATTTTCCCAAGCACACCGGAGGAGCCATTGTCCTGGACGGGATCGGCTATACAGAAGAGTTCATGGCTGAGAAGCCGGAGGAGTTTCTGGATTATTCAGACTGGATGGGCATTCCCATTCAGTATTATTCAGTCAGCCTGGACAGGTTCAAGAACCTGCTCCTGGAAGGAGCTGGGAAGCTGCAGGGCTAGGAGCTGGATCCTTGGGAAACACTTAGCTGACCCAAGGCAAGAAGATAAAAGGCACCATAAGTCTCAAAGGAGGAGATCATGCAGAAAGGAGAGCATTTGGTAATCGTGGGCTGCGGTGGCGTGGGAGGGCCAGCAGCCATGCGGGCCAGGCAGCTGATGCCGGATATCAAAGTCAGCCTGATCAGGGAGGAGGATCGCTTCATTGTCAGATGAGCCCTGCCCCATGTGGTGGCCGGTCTGGCCACCCCGGAATCCATTGTCAATCCGGATCAGATGTTTGCGGACAATGGGATCGAGCTGATCAAGGACCGGGTCCAGGAGGTGGACAGCAAGAACAAGCGGGTCCAACTTTCCCAGGGCAGGGAGCTGGAGTACGACAAGCTGGTGCTGTCTACCGGGTCCAAGCCCATTATCCCGCCTATCCCCGGCAGTGATCTGGAAGGGGTCTTCACCCTGCGCAGCCTTGCGGATGCTGAACGGATCCGGGAATACATGCAGGAGAAAAACCCCAAGAAGCTGGTCCTGGTGGGTTCCGGCTTTATCAGCCTGGAGTCCAGCACCCTGCTTCTGGAGTCCCACCCCACAGACTTCCAGGCAGAAGTGATCGAGTTTCTGGACCAGCCCCTGCCGCTGATGCTGGACAGTGAAATGGGGGAGCAGGTCTATGGGTACCTCCAGGAACAGGGTCTGTCCATGCGTATGGGCCAGAAGGTGGAGAAGATACTGGGTCAAGATGGCTGGGTCAGCAAGGTGGAGCTCTCCACAGGGGAGCAGGTGGATGCGGATATGGTCTTTTTGAATGTGGGCGCCAAGCCCAACCTGGAACTGGCGGAGAAGATAGGCCTGGAGATGGGCCAATTCGGGATCCAGGTCAACGAGTACCTGGAGACCTCGGATCCGGATATCTTGGCTGGCGGAGACTGTGTGAACAACAAGCACTTCATAACCGGCAAGCCCACGCCAATCCAGCTCAGGGGCCCAGCTGTAATCCAGGGCAGGTATATTGCCAAGCGTCTGGCTGGGTACGATTTCCCCTTCCCAGGACTTTTGGGCAACAGCATGGTCAGGCTGTTCGGCAAGTACATCTCAGCCACCGGGTTCACAGAGTCTGCAGCCAAGCAGGAAGGCTTCGATCCGGTCTGCGCTACAGTGAAATCCCGCAGCAAGCACGGCATGATCCCCGGGGTGCAGCCCTGGCAGATCAAGCTGGTCTTTGATCGGGCTTCTCAGAGACTGTTGGGCGGACAGATCATCAGCGACAGCGAAGGACCGGTAAAGGAGATAGACACTGTGAATGCCCTGATTTTGGGACACAAAACAGCCCAGGACCTGACTACCCTGATGTGCGCCGGCAACCCGGACAATTCTTCTGAACCTAGCCTGGAGCCTATCAGCATAGCAGGGGAACAGGCCCTGCAGAAGATCAGGGGCTAGCATCCTGTCAAAGATTATAAGCCGCAATGCAGGACGCTGGCTTATGACAACCCCGCACTCACTTGGAAGAGTTAAGTTTTTAAGCTTGCATAAGGCTGACAATCCAAGTGAGTGCCGGGGAGGGGAAACAGAGGCAACCCTCCCCTAACCCCTCCCTTGAAAAGGGAGGGGAATAAGGAGGTAGAGATCATGCTTGTCACGGCCCGCATCAAAGACAATAGGGCCGAATACAAGTTCCCCTCCCTGGACAGATATGGCCCAGGCTTTCTTACTTGCCTGGGCCAAGATATTTTTCAATGTAGGCCCGAACATTGAACTTGCGCCTGCAGCCTGCCTGGCTCATGTAGCGGACCTTGCCAAACACCGCTCGCTCCTTGAAGCCCTGGTCGTGCAGGCCCCCTATGCTCCAGAGCACTCCTGTGTACCCGTTGGGGTCCCTGCCGTCCAGCTCATGCCTGTCGTTTAAGCAGATGGCGAAATCCAGGGCCTGCTGCGGATCCCGGGTCCACTCCAGGATCTTCTTGGCCCAGTACATGCGCATATAGCCGTGCATCTTGCCTGTATCCAGCAGCTCCTGCTGGGCCGCGTTCCAGAGCGGATCATGGGTCTGCCCGGCCTCTAGCTGCTGCAGGGAGTAGAGATAGGGCCTGGGGTCCTCCTGGTGTGCGGCAAGGGTCTTTCTGGCCCAGGCGGGCAGGCCCTGGAAATTGTCATAGTCAGGATTGTGCAGGCAGAAGTTGTCCGCCAGCTCCCTGCGGATGATCAGCTGTTCCAGGAAGGCCTGTTTGGCCTGGGTAGGGATATCCTGCTGCTGCCAGACCTCCCAGGCTGCCCTCTGGGGGCTTAGCTGGCCGAAATGCAGATACGGGGAGAGGTGGGACAAGGCCTTGGCATTGGGGTCCCTGCTTTTTTGCTGGTATTCTGGCAGCCTGGAATGCAAAAAATCACTCAGCCTTGCCAGGGCAGCCTGGCTGCCAGGCAGCAGCCAGTTTACAGCAGGCACGGACCTGTCTGGATGCAGGCTTCTTATGGCCGCCTTCCAGTCCGGCTCCTTCAGCTCCAGCCCAGGGGCTAGTACGGCATGGCCTACAGTCTCTGGGATGGGCTGCAAAAACTCAGGCAGTCTTTTCTGGAGCTTGGGCCTGATGGTGCGAGCAGCATATTCCTGTTTTTGCGAGGCCTGCCAGCAGGGGACAATGTTGTGGGCATCCACCAGGTGCATGGGGATGGGGATGTGCTCCGCGACCTGGCTGCGCCATTTGGCCTTGATGCGCAGGGGGTCGAAATCGCAGACCAGGCAGCTGGCCTGCAACTGGTGCACGAATTCCGGCACCAGGGTTTCGGGGTCGCCGCAGCGCAGCACAAAAGGGATGTTCAGCTCCAGGCTTTGCCTGCAGGTCTCTCGCAGGCCCTGGAGCATGAAATCGTACTGCCTCCAGGTGGCTTGCAAAAATCCTGGCAACAGGCAAAACAGGATCACCAGGCCCTGGTTGGCCTGCAAGGCCTGATTCTGGGCCTGCAGCAGGGCCCAGTTGTCCTGGATGCGCTGCTCCCTGCTCATCCAGTACAGTACAGGCCCAGGCCTGGATTCTGCCTGTTTCAGGATCTGTATTCTTCTGGGGTCAATCTGGTGCAAGCATTAGCCTTTGGGGTCTGCTGAAAGAATTGCTGAAAGCTCTAAACTGGCTGCACCTGGTCCAGGCTGACCTCCACTGAAGCGGCCTGGGCTATAGCCTCCACATTCAAAATCAGCCTGGCTTCACCTTTGTAGCTCAGAACCACCCCCTCCAGCCCGGCCAGGGGACCAAAAGCAATGCGTACCCTGCTGCCTTTTTTGACCATGTCGCATAACTTTAGCTCTGCACCCAGGTCCACTGCCTTGGCCAATGAAAATAGTTGGCTGTGCAGTCCTTGCTGGTCCTGAACCTCCAATACCTGGGCCAGCCTGCCGGTGCGCAGGGCTCGATGCCGTTGCAGGCCACCACCCTGGAAGAAGATGTACCCGCTGAAAAGGGGCACCAAAGAAGTGCGCACCCGACGCTGGCTTTTCTGGACCTGGCTCACCAGGGGCAGAAAATAGGTTATCCCTTTGGCTCGGAGCTCCCAGGCCAAGGCCTTTTCCTGCCTGGAGCGGGTTTTGCCCACCCACCAGGGGAGTTCTGGATCCGGTTGGGCCTCCAGGGCCTGGTCAGGGAAGATAACTGGCGGGTTTTCTTTGTGTTTTAGGGTCATAGCTCCTTTTGCAGCCTGTTTTTCCTGCCTGATATTATGGGGTGCAAATGCTCAAAGCTAGCAGTACAGCCTGTTTTCTAGCACAGCCTGCCTGGACCTCGCAAGGCGCGGAATCTGCTCCAGGTCTGCATTTTCCCTGATTTTTTAACCATCCAAAATCTAGGCAGTGCCAGTCAGCCCAGCCAGGGATGTTGCAGAAAATGCCAACCTGGACTACATTCTGCCTTTGCTCTGCCGGTCAGGCCTAAAGTAGAGCAGGCACAAGACGTGAAGGAGATATATATGGCCCACAGCGAGGAAAGCAAGGGCTCTTCCAACTTTATACGCAACATCATCAGGCAGGATCTGCAAAGCGGCAAACATCAGCAGGTGGTGACCAGGTTCCCGCCTGAGCCCAACGGATATCTGCATATCGGGCATGCCAAGTCCATCTGCCTCAACTTCGGCTTGGCCCAGGAGTTCGGAGGCAGATGCCATCTGCGCTTTGATGATACCAATCCCCTGAAGGAAAGCGAGGAGTACGTGCGCTCCATCAAGGAGGACGTGCGCTGGCTGGGCTATGACTGGGCAGAACACCTGTATTTCGCCTCTGACTATTTTGACCAGCTCTATGCATACGCCCAGGACCTGGTCAGGCAGGGCAAGGCCTTTGTCTGCAGCCTGAGCCCGGAAGAGATCCGGGAGTACCGGGGTACCCTGACCCAGCCGGGCAAGAACAGCCCCTACAGGGAGCGCAGCGTGCAGGAGAACCTGGAGCTTCTGGAAGGCATGCGCCGCGGGGATTTCGCAGAGGGCGAGCACGTGCTGCGGGCCAAGATTGACATGGCAGCCTCCAATATCAACCTGCGGGATCCAGTAATCTACCGCATCATGCACGCCAGCCACCATCGTACAGGGGACAAGTGGTGCATCTACCCCACTTATGACTTTGCCCACGGCTTAAGCGACGCTATCGAGGGAGTGACCCATTCCTTGTGCTCCCTGGAGTTCGAGGGCCATAGACCCTTGTACGACTGGTTCATAGACAACCTGCCTGTGCCTGCCAGGCCCAGACAGTACGAGTTCGCCAGGCTGAACATGGGCTATACAGTGCTCAGCAAGCGCAAGCTGATCCAGCTGGTCAATGAGGGCTATGTCCAGGGCTGGGATGATCCCAGGATGCCCACCATCTGCGGGTTAAGGCGCAGGGGTGTATCCCCTGCCTCGCTTCGCAGCTTCTGCGAGATGATCGGAGTGGGCAGAAGCGACAACCTGGTGGACATGTCCATGCTGGAGCATGCGGTACGAGAAGACCTGAATCGCAACGCGCCAAGGGTCATGGGAGTTTTGGATCCCTTGAAGGTGGTAATCATCAACTATCCAGCAGAACAGGAAGAGCAGCTGGAGGCCTTGAACAATCCTGAAGACCCTGCAGCCGGGAGCAGGGAGGTGCCTTTCAGCAGGGAGATATACATCGAAAGGGAGGACTTCCGGGAGGATCCGCCCAAGAAATTCTATCGTCTGGCCCCAGGGCGGGAGGTCAGGCTTCGCTATGCCTATTATATCACCTGTGTGGAGGCTATCAAGGATGAAGAGGGCAATATCCAGGAGCTGCAATGTACCTATGATCCTGAGACCAAGGGCGGAGACGCCCCTGACGGCAGGAAGGTCAAGTCCACCCTGCACTGGGTTTCTGCTGCGCATTGCGAGCTGGCTGAGGTGCGCCTCTACGACAGATTGTTCACCAAGCCTGATCCTGCAGCAGAGGAAAGAAAGACCGGGGATTTCAAGAGCTGCTTGAATCCAGATTCTCTGCAAGTCCTGAAGGATTGTCCGGTGGAGCCGGGCCTGGCCCAGGCTAGAGCAGGGGACAGGGTACAGTTCGAGCGCAAGGGCTATTTCTGTCTGGATCCGGATTCTAGTCAGGGCAGACTGATATTCAACCGCACTGTGGCCCTGCGGGACACCTGGGCCAAGATTGAGGCCAGGGAGAAGGGGCAGAAGAAGTGAGTTCCAGACTGCTCTGGAGTAAGATTGAGGCGGGAACAAGTAAGTATATATGAATTTGGGCTTATAGATTTTCCTGAAACCCAACAAGCAAAAAGGAAGGTGCTGTATGAAGAAGTGGCCCCTGCAAGCGGTTTTGACTCTGGCCTTTAGTTTGTTCCTGGTCTGCCCTGGGAATGCCCAGGAGAGCTATGTGAACGGCATTGACGCCAACTTTCCGCCTTTTGCCTATGTTAATGAAGACGGAGAGCCCAGCGGCTTTGACGTGGATGCTGTGGACTGGATCGCAGAGGAGATGGGCTTTGAGGTGGAGCACAGGCCCATGGACTGGGACGGGATCATTCCCAACCTGCTGGCTGAGAAGATAGACTTTATCGCCTCTGGGATGAGCATTACAGAAAAAAGGAAGGAAAAGGTCAACTTCAGCATACCCTACTGGGAGATCAAACAGGTGGTTGTGGTCCGGGAGGATTCGGATCTGAGCATGGACGAGGTTTTGAACACAGGCAAGCGCATTGGCGTGCAGCGAGGCACCACCACAGCTGATATGCTGGAGGAGAGGATCCCGGAAGAGGACTGGGACATCCAGGTCCGCTCCTATGATTCCGCGCCCATGGCAGTAGCTGATCTGGTAAACGGCAGGATAGATGCTGCAGCCATGGACGACGCCCCTGCTGCCCAGGCCAAGCGCAACAAGCCGGTGAAGATCCTGGACAGCTTCGAGGGGGAAGTGGAAAGCTTCGGCTATGCAGTGCGCAAAGAGGATGAGGAGCTTCTGCAGACCCTGAATGAGGGCCTGGAGAGGCTCATGGACGATCCTTACTGGGATGAGCTGATAGAGAAGTACGAGCCAGGGCAGTAAATATATAGTCCAGTCTGTTTGCCAGGAATAATCAATGACCGAATCCTTGCAGGTGGTCCTGCAGGCCCTGCCCTATCTGCTGCGGGGCGCTGCAGTGACTATTGGAATCGTGCTGGGAGCCATGGGCCTGGGCCTGGCCCTGGGCCTGCCCATGGCCATGGCCCAGGTCTACGGAAACGCTGCCTTAAGATGGCTAGTGGGCATATATGTCTGGTTTTTCCGGGGCATACCTGTCTTGGTTTTGCTCTTTTTGTTCTACTTCGGGCTGTTTTCCCTGCTGGGGCTGAACATGAGCGCATTTGCCGCAGCCCTGATCGTCCTGGGCCTGCGCAGCATGGCCTATCAATCTCAGATTTTCCGGGGCGCGATCCAGTCCCTGCCCCAGGGACAGCTGCAGGCTTCCCGGGCCTTGGGCATGAGCGATCTGCAAGCCATCAAGTCCATTATCGCCCCCCAGGCTATTCGGCTGTCCATCCCTGGCTGGTCCAACGAATATTCCATAGTGCTCAAGGATTCTGCAATCGCCTTTGTCCTGGGGACCTCTGAGATCATGTCCCGGGCCCATTTCGTGGCCTCCAGGAGCTATGAACATCTGGCCCTGTACCTGGCAGCAGGGGCCATATTCTTTGTTTTGACCTGGCTGGGGGTCAGGGGGCTAAAATATCTGGAGTACAGGATGCGCATTCCTGGCTACTCGGAGTGAAAACGCGTAAGGAAAAGAATTATGTCCCAGGCTCCGCTTCTGGAAGTGCGCGGCCTCAGCAAGCTGCTGGGCGGGGAGCAGATCCTGCAAGATGTCTCTCTGGCCCTGCACAAAGGAGACCTCAAGGTGCTCATTGGCCCTTCAGGCGGTGGCAAGAGCACCCTGCTGCAATGCATCAACTTGCTCCTGTTCCCTGACCAGGGCGCGATCTTTTTGAATGGCCAGGAGGTGGCCTTCAGGCGCAAGAAGGAGCTGTTGCACTTCAGACAGCAGGTGGGGATGATCTTCCAGGATTTCAATTTGTTTGATCACCTGAGCGCCCGGGACAATGTGGGCATTGCCCTGCGCAAGGTGAAGAGGCTGAGCAGGCAAGAGGCCAGAGAGCGGGCGGAGCAGGAGCTAGGCAGAGTGGGCCTGGGAGACAAGGTTGACCTGTATCCTGCAGAGCTCTCTGGCGGACAGAAGCAAAGGGTCTCCATAGCCAGGGCCCTGGCCATGGACCCCTTGCTTCTGCTTTTGGACGAGCCCACTTCAGCCCTGGACCCAGAGCTGATCGGGGAGGTTCTGTCCGTGATCAGGAATTTGAGCCAAAGCGGGATGACCATGCTCATGGCTACGCACCAGATGGCATTTGCCCGAACCCTGGCCCAGGAGATCCTGTTCATGGAAAGGGGCAGGATAGTGGAGCAGGGAAGCCCTGAGCTGCTTTTGGCTGCAGAAGCCAGCTGGGAAGATAGGAGCAGGACCATGAATTTCTGCAATAAGCTGAGCGAGGTCTACGGGGAACAATAGCTAGTGGTTTGTAAAGCGCGATGTGGGGTAATGAAGAAAGGTGTTTTATGACTACCCCCCTTACAGGGAAATTGTTAGTGGGCTTTGTTTTTTGTGCCTGTCAAGACCCTGAACCCTGAACCTAGAATCCGGAACCAAAGCCTTGCTAGATTCCCAATTTTTGTTCCAGGAAATAATGCCTGCCCTGAATAAGGGTCTGGTGGTGAGTCTGCTTTTGATCCTGCCCTCTGCAGTGGCAGGACTGTTTTTGGGCCTTAGCGCAGGCAGCCTGAGGGTATTTGGCCCGGGCTGGCTGCGCTGGGTGGCAGCCGCTTATATCGGGGCCTTCAGGGGCACTCCTTTGGTGGTGCAGCTGTTTGTGCTCTACTTCGGGCTGCCCAACCTGGGTATCTATCTAGAACCCTACACAGCAGCTGTGCTGGGCTTTTCCCTTTGCGGCGGGGCCTACCATGCGGAATACATCCGGGGTGGGCTGCAGTCCATCAAGAAGGGCCAGCTGCAGGCTGCCCAGGCCCTGGGCTTTGCCCACTGGAGGGCGATTTTGCACATCATTTTGCCCCAGGCCCTGCGCAGGGCCCTGCCTGGCTGCGGCAACGAGCTGATCTACCTGATCAAGTACTCCTCCCTGGCCTATATCATCACCTGCACAGAGCTTACAGGCCAGGCCAAGAACCTGGCCTCCAGCTCCTTCAGGTTCACCGAGGTCTTTATTGTGGCCGGAATCTATTACCTGGTCCTGGTTACCCTGGCCACCTTCGGGTTGCAGAAGCTGGAAAAGCGGCTGCAGGTGCCTGGTTTCGGCAGGGCGGGAT
>JBNJDO010000078.1:0-10455 GCA_051744965.1 Thermodesulfobacteriota bacterium
CTCTATCCTGTCTGTAAGCTCTTCCAGGAGGTAGGAGCCACCCAGAACATCTATGCTGTTGGCCACCCCTGACTCATGGGCTATGATCTGCTGGGTGCGCAAGGCAGTGCGCACTGAGTCCTCTGTAGGCAGGGTCCAAGCCTCGTCCTTGGAATTGGTGTGCAGGGACTGGGTGCCGCCCAGGACCGCGGCCAGGGCCTGCAGGGCCACCCTGACTACATTGTTGTCTATCTGCTGCGCTGTCAGGGTATGGCCTGCTGTCTGAGTATGAAACCTGAGCATCCAGCTCCGCGGATTCTGGGCCTGAAAACGCTCCTGCATGATCTTGGACCACATCCTCCTGGCAGCCCGGAACTTGGCCACTTCCTCCATGAGATCAGTGGTGGCGTTAAAGAAGAAGGAAAGCCGCTTGGCAAATACATCCACATCCATACCTGCGTCTAAGGCTGCCTGCACATAAGCGCAGCCATTGGCCAGGGTAAAGGCCACCTCCTGCACCGCAGTGGAGCCAGCCTCCCGGATGTGGTAGCCAGAGATGGAGATGGTGTTGAAGGCCGGAGTGTTCTCGCTGCACCACTCGAAAATATTGGTGATTATTCTCAGGCTAGGCTTGGGCGGGAAGATGAAGGTTCCCCTGGCCACATACTCCTTGAGCACGTCGTTTTGCAGGGTGCCCTTAACCTTGTCCATGGGTACGCCCTGCTTCTCCCCTACTGCCACATACATGGCCAAAAGTACCGCAGCCGGGGAATTTATGGTCATGGCTGTTGTAACTTCCTCCAGGGGAATCTGATCAAAGAGGATCTCCATGTCAGCCAAGGAGTCTATAGCCACTCCCACCTTGCCCACTTCCCCCTTGCTCATGGGATGATCAGAGTCATAACCGATCTGGGTGGGCAGATCAAAGGCCACCGAGAGCCCGGTTTGACCCTGTTCCAAGAGGTAGCGATATCTCTTGTTGGTTTCCGCAGCTGTGGAGAAGCCTGCGTACTGACGCATGGTCCAGAACCTGGACCTATACATGGTGGGCTGCACCCCTCTGGTAAAAGGGTGCTCTCCAGGGAAACCCAGCTTTTCCAGGTAATCCGGGTCGATCTCCTTGGGCAGGGCCAGACGGGGCAGGGTCAGCCCGCCCACTGTCTTGAACTCTTCAGCCCGTTCCGGCATTTTATCTAGGGCCTTTTTCAGGACCTTTTCTTCCCATTCCTGCAACTTTGGATGCTTGGCCATAACACTCTCCGAGTAGATAATTTTGTCTTTTTAAAGCCCTGGGGTCATCAGCACTAGCAAGCACACCAGACAACCTGGGAATCACTGCTGCTTGCCAGATCCTGGGGAGTTAAGGCTGGCATTATCCAGCAAGCGCTGCACAATCTTGCCTGCCCTGGACCTGGGATCCCCGCTTTGATCAGGTTGCTCCTGTCTGGCCATTTCCTGCAGACTGGGCCTTAAAAGCTCCTGGCACCAGTCCAGGACTTCCCTTTCCCTGGCCAGCTGCCTGCGCCTCAAAAGCTCCCCAGATTCCTGGTGCCTGGCAAATACCTCCTGCATAGTCTCCAAGAGCTTATCCACGCCTTCTCCCTTGGCAGCCACTGTCATCAGGACCTCCCTGCCCTTCTCCCTGGCCACTTCCTTAAGCTCCAGGGCCAGCAGATCAGCCCCGGGCAGATCAGCCTTGTTGACCACCATCAGGTCTGCCACCTCCAGGAGCCCTGCCTTTAAGGCCTGGATGTCATCCCCCAGGCCAGGGGCAGAGACCAGGGCCGTGACATCTGCTATGCCTATAATGTCCATTTCTGACTGGCCCACACCCACGGTCTCGATAATCACCGGATCACAACCCCCTGCAGAAAGGATCCTGGTAGCAGCGCCTGCTGCTGCGCAGACCCCGCCCAGCCTGCCCCTGGTGGCCATGGAGCGCACCACCACCTCCTGGTCCAGGGCATGGTCCATCATCCGGATCCTATCCCCGTGTATGGCCCCACCGGATATAGGAGAGGAAGGATCCACAGCGATCACTCCCACCCTGTACCCCAGCTCTCTGCAATAACGGATCAATTTGTCTGTGAGCGTGGACTTGCCAGCCCCTGGGGCACCGGTGACTCCCAGGACCATGGCCTTTTGCGCGCTTTCTTTTTCCAGCCCGCTCAAAAGCTCATTTGCATCCGGACTGCTGTCTTCCACCAGGCTGATAGCCCTGGCAATGGATCTATTGTCCCTGGAGCTTATCCCCTGTAAGATCTCTTTGATATCCACTTTACTGGCTCTCGCACGCTTCACTAAAGGCCTGGATTATCTCCTGCATGGAAGTCCCCGGAGTAAATACCTGCTGCACACCCTCTTCCTTTAAACTGGGCAAGTCCTCCTCCGGGATGATGCCTCCGCCCAAAACCGGAATATCTGCAGCACCATGCTTCTTCAGGCTTTTTACCACCTCTGGGAACAGCTCCAGGTGCGCCCCTGACAGGGAAGACAGTCCCACTGCCTGCACATCCTCCTGCAAAGCAGCCAGGGCTATCTCTTCCGGAGTGCGCCTGATCCCGGTGTAGACCACTTCAAAGCCTGCATCCCGCAAGGCCCGGGCTATGCACTTGGCACCCCGGTCATGGCCGTCCAGCCCTGGCTTGCCGATCAGGACCCGGTTTCTCTTTCCTGTCTTTGCCATATTTTTCTCCCTAAATTAAAATTCCAATATCCAAATCACAAACGACAAACAATATTCTTTTTTGTGATTTGGAATTTCCGCGTCCTCACCCTCAAATGGGTCAAAAAATGGAAATATGATTCACAGACAAATTGCCAAAGACGAGCATAGCACCTGTGAGACGCGTTCCTAGATTGAGATCTTCTGCACCAGGTCTTTGACCTCATCCACTGAGCTTTGGAAGTGCTCTTTTTCCTGGGGCAGGAGGTCGATTTCCACCACTTCCTCCACACCCTGGGCGCCCAGCTTGACTGGCACTCCTACAAAATAACCACCAACTCCGTATTCCTGATCGCAGTAGGCTGCACAGGGCAGAATGCGTTTCTTGTCCTTGAGTATGGACTCCGCCATCTGCACTGCAGAGGCAGAAGGGGCAAAAAATGCGCTGCCTGTCTTCAGCAGGCCCACTATCTCCCCTCCGCCCTTCCTGGTCCTGTCCACCAGGGCTTCGATCTTTTCTTCCGAGAGCAGATTGGGCAGGGGTATGCCTGCCACTGTGCTGTACCTGGGCAAAGGCACCATGCTGTCCCCGTGACCGCCGAGGACAAAGGCATTCACATCCTTGACCGAGACATTCAGCTCCATGGAAATAAATGTTCTAAACCGGGCTGCGTCCAGGACCCCGGCCATGCCCATAACCCGCTGCGCAGGGAAGCCGCTGACCTTGTGTGCGACATAGACCATGGCATCCAAAGGATTGGAAACCACTATCAGGGCTGCCTGGGGGGAGTAATGCGCCACCTGCTCTGTGACAGTTTTGACTATCTCTGTATTCTTGGCCAGTAAATCATCCCTGCTCATGCCAGGCTTGCGGGGCAGGCCAGCAGTAATGATCACTATGTCCGAATCCGCGGTATCCGCGTAATCGTTGCTGCCCACCACTTCGCAGTCAAAGCCCTCTACAGGACCGGCCTGCCTCAGGTCCAGGGCCTTGCCCTGGGGCAGACCTTCCACTATGTCCACCAGGCAGACATCCCCCAGCTCTTTGGCTGCTGCCCAATGCGCTGCTGTGGCCCCTACATTCCCTGCCCCCACCACTGTGATCTTCTTTCTCTTGGCCATATGCTCTCCTTGTATACAAGCTTTATTCAATTACCACCAGGACATCGCCCTTTTTGACATTGTCCCCGTCCTGGAAGCCAATCTGCTTAACCGTGCCTGAAACAGGAGCAGTTATGGAATTCTCCATCTTCATGGCCTCCAGGATGAGCAGCACATCGCCCTCCTGCACAGGAGTATTCTCTTGGACCTCGTGCCTGATGATCATGCCTGGCATGGGTGCTTCCACTTTGGTGCCCGCGGCAGGGGCTGCGGTTTTCTCTTTAGCCGCAGGTTCTGCTTGGGGCTTGCTCGGGGCTGCCTTGGCCTGAGACTTGGGCTGGGGCTTTTCCTGTTTGGGGGCTGCCGTCGGGGTGACCGAACTGACCACAGGCTGGCCATCCACTGCCTCCACTTCCACCTGGAAGTACTCCCCATCCACGAACACATTAAAGCTCCGCGACCCTTCGCCCTTAGCAGGGGGCTCCTTGGCTGATTTTTCCTGTACCAGGCCCTTTTTGGCCTTTTCCACCAGCTCCTGCTCTTTTTGCGCATCCTCCATGGTCCTGGGCTTGACCTCCTCTGGCATGGGCTCCAAGCCGTACTTCCACTTCAGAAAGCGCTTGCCTGTGGTGGGGTACAGGGCATAGATCAGCACATCGTCTATATCTTGGGCCAGATCACCCACCTCTTCCTTGGCCTTGTCCAGCTCCGGCTCCAGGATGTCCGCAGGCCTGCCTGTGAAGGGCTCCTCCCCGCGGGGATAATCCTGCAGGGCCTTTTTCTGCACCTCTGGATCAATGGGCACCGGAGTCTTGCCGTACAGCCCATAGCAAAGGTCCTTGACCTGGGAAGTGATCATCTTGTAGCGCTCATCCTCTGTATCAAAGAGCACGTTGTTCACAGTCTGGATACCCACGATCTGGCTGGTGGGCGTGACCAGGGGGACCTGGCCCAGCTCTTTGCGCACCCTGGGCAGCTCCTGCAGGACCTGATCCAGCTTGTCCAGGGCCTCCATTTCCTTGAGCTGGTTGTACAGGTTGGAGAGCATGCCCCCTGGGGTCTGATGCATGAGCACATTGGTATCTATGACAGAGATGCGCTCATCCAAAAGATGCCTGTACTTGGGAGTGATCTGGAGGAAATGATCCGAGCACTTGGTAAGCTGTTTGAGATCAAACTTGGTGTCCCTGTTGGTGCCTCGCAGGCTGACCACCAGGGGCTCCAGCCCTGGGTGGGAGGTGCGGTAGGCCCAAGGGGAGAGGCAGACGTCTATGATGTCCACACCTGCTTCTATGGCCTTGAGCATAGCCATATCCGCCATTCCGGAGGTGAAATGGCTGTGTAGATGAATAGGCAGGCTGATGCTTTCCTTGAGGCTCTTGACCAGGAGATAAGCGTCATAAGGGGCAATGATTCCGGCCATGTCCTTGATGCAGATGGTATCTGCACCCATGTCTTCCAGCTCTTTGGCCTTGTCCAGGTAGTACTGCAGGTTATAGACTTCCCCGCCCATGCGCTCCTCTGTCAAGGAAAAGCATATTGCGCCCTGGAAATGCTTGCCGTGCTCCTTGATCACCTGGACCGCGGTCTCGAAATTGCGAAAGTCGTTCAAGGCATCAAAGACCCGGAAGACATCTATCCCGTTTACGCAGCAGCGATCCACAAAGGCCCGGGCCACGTCATCTGCATAGTTGCGATAGCCCACCAGATTCTGGCCCCGGAGCAGCATGGAAAATGGTGTGCGGGTAATGTATTTTTTCAGGGTCCTGATCCGCTCCCAGGGATCCTCGCCCAGAAAGCGGTGCATGGAGTCAAAGGTGGCCCCGCCCCAGACTTCCATGGCAAAAAAGCCCACCTTGTCCATCTCTTCTGCTATAGGCACCAGATCCTCTGTCCTGCCTCTGGTAGCGAACAAGGATTGATGTCCGTCCCTGAAGGTCAGGTCCTGAATCTGTAAAGGCTTGTCCACCTGGATCCCTTCCCCTAACGAGCCTGCTACCAGCTGACCATGTTTCTCTGCCATGTGCTACTCCTTTGTCTATCTGAAAACCTTGAACTGCATCTGATATCTTCTATCCATCACTGCCTGTCTGCCTGCAAGGACCCAAGGGCTGGCAGAGCGCAGCACTGGCTCCGGCTCAGCCTGCTCCGCAGCTGGCCCAGGGGCCGGCCTGGTCTCCTGCTGCAGACGCACAAAGCTCATGGGCTCTTCACTGACCTCTTCTTCCTGCTGCGCTGCCTCCTGCAGAAGATACATGTATATTCCTGCCGTGATGACAGCACTGATCCTTGTTTTTTGTTCCATGCTCTCTCCTGGATTTGGCTTTATCCCTGGCTGGACAGCCTGGGTTCTGCATACAGCTCGCCTCCGTATGCATCATTGACAACCAGAGCCGGAAAATCCTGGACCTGCAGCCTGCGTACTGCCTCTGGGCCCAGTTCAGGATAGGCCAGCACCTCTGCCTCTAGAATGCACTGGGAAAGCAAGGCCCCTGCCCCTCCTGTGGCTCCCAGATAGACCCCTTTATATTCCTGCAGGGCCTTTTTGACTTCCGGCCCCCTCTTGCCCTTGCCCATGCTGGCCTTCAGCCCCAAGCTGTACAGACGAGGGGCATAAGTATCCATGCGGTAACTAGTGGTCGGGCCAGCAGAGCCGATTGGCCTGCCAGGCGGGGCAGGGGTAGGACCCACATAGTAAATAACCGCCCCCTGCAGGGGGAAGGGCAGCTCATCACCCTGGTCCAGAGCCTGGACTAGCTTTTTGTGTGCCGCGTCCCTGGCTGTGTATACAGTGCCTGAGAGCAGGACTACGTCCCCTGTTCGCAGTCCAAGCACATCCTCTTCCGCCAATGGGGCTTTAAGCCTATGGGTCTGCATCAGAAAACCACCTCCACATGCCGCGAGGAATGGCATTGAATATTCACTGCTAAAGGCAGGCTGGCAATATGGCAGGGGGACATCCTGATCCTGACCCCCAGGCTGGTAGTCTTGCCTCCCAGGCCCATGGGCCCTATGCCCAACTGGTTGATCTCTTCCAAGAGCTCCTGCTCCATCTTTTCCAGTTCAGGATCTGGATTGGGCTGATCCAGAGGCTGGAACAAGGCTTCCTTGGCCAATGCCGGGGCCTGATCAAAAGAACCACCGATACCCACCCCAACAATGGTCGGGGGACAGGGATTGGGACCTGCCTGGGCCACACGCTGCAGGACAAACTCTTTTATACCTGTCCAGCCTTGGGCTGGGGTGAGCATGGTGCATCTGGACATATTCTCGCTGCCTCCGCCCTTGGCCATGAATCTGATCCCCAACTCCTGACCGGGCACCAGGTCGAAATGTATCAGGGCTGGGCTGTTGTCTCCGGTATTTTGTCTGCTCAAGGGGTGGCAAACAGACTTGCGCAAGTATGCCTGTTCATAGGCATCTACCATGGCCCTGTTCAATGTATCAACCAGGTCTGTACCCTGGATGAGGCACTCCTGTCCCAGCCGGACAAAAAACACCCCCAATCCTGTATCCTGGCATAAAGGCAGGCCTGTTTCCCTGGCCAGCTCAGCGTTTTTAAGGAGCTGATCCAGGATTTCCCTGGCTGACTCTTTTTCCTCACTGCTCCTGGCCTCCTGCAGGGCCTGGAGCACATCTCCGGGCAGATGGGTGGCCGCCTTTTGGATGGCCTGCAGCAGCTCCTGATAGATTAGATCCGCCTGCACTTCCCGCATAAGGGTCTCCTGTTTATATTCCAAGCCTGCTCCACCTGACCACAGGTCAAAATTAATCCTATGGATTCCAGATTGCTGCAGGCAATTTAAGCAGTCCTTACTCTGAGCTGGCCCCAAAAAACAAAACCGGACAGCATTACAAGCAGTTCACTGCCTGCAATGTGCCCGGTTGCCGCTAACTCATAAGGCTGGACCATAACCCATTTAGGGCTCCTTAGTTCCAACAAATAAACATTGTATTCAAAGCGAAAAGATGGTAACTGGATCAGTCTGATTAGTCAATACAGGACTGCTGCTAAGACAATCGAGTTTGTCCATTGTTCAGGACAGATTTAAAACAATGTTAAACCTTTTTATCTATGCAATTAGGCCTTGTCAATCAAAGCAACCCTACCGGGGTAACACCCTGAAACAGTAAGGAGTGCGTGCATGAGCTTTGCCTTAAGCAAGGAACAAAAAATGGTCCAGAAAACAGCCCGGGAGTTTGCCCGCAAGGAGTTGGCGGAAAAGGCTGCTTACAGGGATCAAAACCAGGAGTACCCTAAAGATAGCCTGCAGAAAATGGCTGAGCTGGGTCTGTTGGGCATGCTGGTCCCTGAGGAGTATTCCGGGGAGGACATGGACACTGTCTCCTATGCCCTGGCCTTGAGCGAAATTGCCTATGCCTGCGCCTCCACCGCGGTGATCATGTCCGTGCACAACTCCATTTGCTGCGGCAGCCTGGTCAGATTCGGCTCCCAGGAACAAAAGGAAAAGTTTCTGGTACCTATGGCTAGAGGTGACTTCATAGCCTCCTTTGCCCTCTCCGAGCCAGAGGCTGGCTCTGATCCCGCCAGCATGACCACCACTGCCAGCAAAGGGCATGGGGAGTATATCCTGAACGGCACCAAGCGTTGGATCTCTGGCGGGACCACCTCTGAGCTGTTCATCATCCTGGCCAAGACAGATCCAGAAGCCGGGCACAAAGGAGTCTCCGCCTTTCTGGTTACCCGGGATATGCCTGGTTTCAAGACCGGCCGCAAGGAGGACAAGATGGGTCTTCGGGCCTCGGACACCACTGATCTGATCCTGGACAACTGCCATGTGCCTGCAGAGAATCTCCTGGGCCAGGAGGGGGAAGGCTTCAAGATCGCCATGTCCGGGCTGGATGATGGACGCATCGGCATAGCCGCCCAATCTTTAGGAGTAGGCCAGGCAGCTTTGGACCTTTCTGTCAAGTATGCCAAGCAAAGGGTCCAGTTTGGCCAGCCTATTGCCGAGAATCAGGGTCTGCGCTGGATGATTGCGGACATGGCCCTGGATGTGGAGGCTGCCCGCAGCCTGATCTTCAGCGCTGCAGCCAAGAAGGACCGGGGCGAAAGATGCTCCAAGGAGGTCTCCATGGCCAAGCTCTACGCCTCTGAGATGGCCAACCGGGTCACTGCCCAGGCAGTGCAGATCCACGGCGGCTACGGCTATACCAAGGAGTTCGAGGTGGAAAGACTCTATAGGGACGCCCGGGTCTTTACCATCTATGAGGGCACTTCCCAGATCCAGAAAATAGTCATCGCCAACGAGGTCCTGGGGGACAAGAAAAAGAAGAAGAAATAGCCAACCCGGAATCTCAGCCGGCCTGGATCAGCCTTAGCTTCTCCAGGGTCATCCAGGCCAGCCTCAGGCTGGCCTGATCTATCATGCTGCCTTCCAGGGCCAGGCTGCCCTGGCCCTGCTCCCAGGCCTCTACTATCTGCCTGGCCTGTCTGATCTGCTCCTCATCCGGGGTAAAGGCCTGGTTCACTATCTCTATTTGTCCGGGATGGATCACCCATTTGCCGTCCAAGCCCAGCTCCACAGCCAGCTCACAGCTCCTGCGCAGCCCCTGTTCATCCTTTATATTCCCGAAGGGTGCATCCAGAACCTGCAGCCCTCTGGCCCTGGCTGCCACTGCGATCCTGGACAGGGCATAGTGCCAGCGGTGGCCCGGGTAGGCATCCTCCCTTTCTCCATGGCCGCTGAGCCCCCTGGGGGAAATACTCATACTGGCGGCAAAATCAGCTACTCCAAAGACCAGGGCCTGCAGCCTGGGAGTGCTGGCTGCTATCTCTTGGATCCGCTCCAGTCCTGCAGCTGTCTCTATACAGGCCTGCAGCCTGATCCTTTCCTCCAGGCCTGCTTCAGCCTCCAGCTGGCCCAAAAGCCAGTCCAGGGCCTGCATCTCCCAGGCCTGCTCCACCTTGGGCACCACCAAGATCTGAATCACCTCTGGGGCACCGGCCACCACTTCCCAAACATCCCTGAAAGCTAGTGGGCTTTGCATGGAATTGATACGCAAGCCTCTGACCCTGCCCCCCCAGGGAAAATCCTGAATAACCCCAAGCAGGTTGCTCCTGGCCTGAACCTTTTCCTGCAGGGGCACGCTATCCTCCAGGTCCAGCATAAGCATATCCGCTGCCAGATCCCTGGCCTTGGAGAGCATCTTTTCCCGGTTGGCAGGCACAGAAAGCACACTGCGCATAACATACAAGCCTTGTTCCATTCCCCCTCCCCCTTTTGTCCTTTGAGAGAATTCTACAGCCAGGGCTTTTTGCCAGATCTAATAAGGATATGCTAGGCTAGCAACTTATGCCGCCTAGTCAAGACAGCTCCAGCCTTAACAGCAACATCTGCCTGCTCTGGGACGAGTCCCACCTCTGGGGAGTAATGCTCCTGCGCAGCCTGCAGGACATGGGCCTGCCCTTTACTTTGCTACGCAGCAGCCAGATCCGGCGCAAGGCATTGCAGAGGCTAAGACCCCAGGTCCTTTTGGTACCTGGCGGCTGGGCCGCCAATAAGTCCAGAAGCTTGGGCAGATCAGGCAGAGAAGCCATCAGGGATTATGTCCAGGCTGGGGGCCACTATTTGGGATTTTGCGGAGGCGCTGGCCTGGCCCTGCAGGACCAGGACACTAGCCTGGGTCTTTGCAGCTGGAGCCGCAAGCCCATGCAGCAAAGGCTGCCCAACTGCAGCGGCCACATT
>JBNJDO010000079.1:0-10304 GCA_051744965.1 Thermodesulfobacteriota bacterium
CCCGGAGTGAGCGAGTTTATGCAGGAATCCCTGGCAAATCTGCACCGTCTGGTCTGGATCTCCCTCATGGCTGCCTTGATAGTGGCTGGATCCTATGTGCATTTTCCCCTGGGGCCGGTACCCTTTAGCCTGCAGACCCTGTTTGTGCTCCTGTCCGGGTTTGTCCTGGGCCCATTGGCAGGATTTTGCGCAGTAGGACTCTATCTTTTGGCCGGGGCGGCAGGTCTGCCTGTATTCCACGGCGGGACCTCGGGCCTGGGCCATATTCTGGGACCCACAGGCGGGTATCTGGCAGGATTCTTGTTGACCCCCTGGATTACAGGGCTGACAGTTAAGCTCAGCTCCAGCCGGCCCTTGCCATGGGGCTTGGCCCTGGGATTTGCCCTGTTGGGCAACCTGCCTATTTATATCCTGGGCTTGATCCGGTTGCAGACAGTGTTGCAGATCACCTGGTCCCAGACCCTGCTCACAGGATTGGTTCCCTTTTTACCCGCGGATCTGATCAAGATCTTTCTTTGCGCCGCCTTGGTCAGGTTCTTGCAGAAACACCGCTTGAGCTGGAGCCAATGATCAGTATTACTGCTTTGGATTTTGCCTTTTCTAAACAAAGCCTAGTCCTGCAAAACATAACCTGCGAGATCCCTGCAGGCTGTTGCCTGGCCCTGGTTGGGGCCAACGGCAGCGGCAAGTCCACTTTGCTGGCCTTGCTGGCAGGCCTGTATGCTCCTTCCCAGGGCAGGATCAGCATCTTTGGAATCCAGAGCCCTGGAAAGCAAAGTCAATTGCGGAAACAGTGCGCCTTGCTGCTCCAGGATGCGGATCTGCAGATCCTGGGCGGCACGGTAGGAGAGGATATTCTCCTGGGCTGCCCAGGAGAGGACGCCTTGCTGGAGCAAAAGGCCAGAAACCTGGCTGGGAGTTTTGGCCTTTCAGGATACTGGGACTTTCCAGTACAACAGCTCTCAGGCGGGGAGAAGAAGAAGCTCTGTCTGGCTGGGGCCTTGATGCATTCTCCGAATGTGCTTCTCTTTGATGAGCCCTTTAACAATCTGGACTATTTCGCCTTGAAGGAGCTGCGCCAGATCATGGCCAGGCAGAAGCAAAATGGCGTGACTCAGATTATCGCCACCCACGATCTGGAGCCTATTTTGGATCTGGCAGACCAGATCGCTATCCTGCAGCAGGGCAGGCTGGCCTGTAAAGAGCCTCCGCAGAGGGTTTTGGACCTGCTGCAGGATTTCGGGGTCCGCACTCCTTGTTCCTGGAGGCTGAAAAAAAGCATCTGCAGCTGGGGATAACAGGTGTGCTGGATCATCTAAGTCCTGCAAAAACTGCTTTGCAAAGGCTGCTTTTAGGTCTGGACCCCAGGTTGAAGATCATCCTGGCCTTTGCTCTGGGTCTGCTTACCTGGCAGGCAGGCTGGATCCCTCTGGGGCTGTATCTTTTGGGAACCATGGCACTGGCCTGGGTTCTGAGGGGCTTTGGGGCGCTGCAGGGCAGGAATCTGCTGCACCTGGCAGTCCTGGTGCTTGTCTGGAGCGGGGTCAAGGCCATGTGGGGACTTTTGGGGGCTGCGTCCATGCAGCAGGCCTTGTTGTCCAGCCTGTTTTTGGGACAGAGGCTGGTGGTTCTGGTTCTATTGGGCCTTTGCCTGACTGCGGTTTGCTCATCCAGGCAGATGGGGTTGGCACTGGACTGGTTCCTGCGGCCTCTGCTCAGGGGTAAAAGCTGGCAGGCTGCTCTGGCCCTGTCCCTGATGCTGCACTTTTTGCCCTTGGTCCTGCAGACCCTGCGCGGGGTGCAGACAGCGCTTAGTTTGCGTTGTTCAGACCTGGGTGTCTATTCCAGATACAAACACTTAGTCCTGGCCTCCTTCAGGATCCTGGCTCAAAGGACCTGGGAGCAGACTTTGGCCCTGAGTGCCAGGGGATTGGACAGCAGCTCCGCCTGGAGACAACCCTTGCCCTGGGATCTTAAGCAGTGGGGATTGGGGCTGCTTGTGCTTATGCTTGCAGGCTGGATGGCTTTGGGCTGGTAACTGGGGATTTAGAAGTAAAAAAAGGAAAAGGTTCCCATGAAGACCCTCCCCTGTCCCCTGTCCAGGGAGGGTAAGGCTGACAAGCTACTTATTGATGTTCGGCCTGATCACTCGGCTGGCTGCGGGTTCCAGGCTGGGGAAGGCGTTTTGTCCCTGCAGGCGCAGGCGATAGGAAAGCTCAGGATCCAGTTCACAATATTCTATCTTGAGCTGGCTATTTTCCTTTTGCACCCCTTGGGAGGAAAGTCCTAGAGGGATACTTTGCTGCGGCTGGAAGGGACAATCCGGACAGGGCTCCTGGCTGCCCTCCAGCTGCAGGACAATATTGCGCAGGTTGCTGCTCTTGCCCTTTAATCTGGCAGTTATATGCAGGCATTCCTGATCCCTTTGGGCCTGCACAAACTCCCAGGAGAAGGTCTCCTGCTCAGCCCTGGGGCTGGGCCACTTCTTCCTGCCGCAGGAGGAGGCAGCCAAAACCAGGTTCAAGATCAGCAAAACCAAGATCCCAGCCCCAAGTGCTTTTTTTATTTTAGCTGCCATTTTTCCTTCCAGCTTTGTAACAGGTTTAGGGCTTGAAGGGGAGTGATTTGCTCCAGATCCAGATTAGCCAACTCCTGCAGAAGTTCCTGCTCCCTTGCCTGGGGGGCTGCTGGTTTTTGTTTCTCCTGGGCAGGCTTTAGCCCGGGTAGAAGGGGCTGCAGTCTTGCGCCCTCCTTGCCTTTGCCTCTGCCTGGCCTGATCCTGGCGCTTTTTTCTTCCAGCTGCTGCAGGATCTCCCTGGCCCTTTTGATCACCCCTTTGGGCACTCCAGCCAGCCTGGCCACCTCTATGCCGTAGCTGCGGTCAGCAGGGCCAGGCACCAGCCTGCGCAGAAAGACAATATCCCCTTTCCATTCCTTGACTGCTATGTTGTAGTTCCTGAGCCCCGGCAATTTGCCTTCCAGATCTGTCAGTTCATGATAATGGGTGGCAAACAAGACCCTGAGTCCGCTTTTGCTGCTTAAATTTTCCAGAACAGCCCAGGCCAGGGCCAGGCCGTCATAAGTACTGGTTCCCCGACCGATCTCGTCCAGGATTACCAGGCTTCGCTTGCCTGCCTGGCGCAGAATGCGCGCTGTTTCTGTCATCTCCACCATAAAGGTGGACTCCCCTTGGGCCAGATTGTCAGAGGCCCCCACCCTGGTGAAAATGCGATCGCAGATTCCCAGGCTGGCTGCATCCGCTGGCACATAGGAGCCTATCTGGGCCAGGATGGAGATGATCGCTGCCTGGCGCAGCACAGTGGATTTGCCAGCCATATTGGGGCCAGTTATAAGCAGTATGTTATTGTCCGGCTCCAGGTAAAGATCGTTGGGAATGTAGTTGGACTTGCCCTGTACTGCCTCCACTGCTGGATGTCTGCCTTGCTTGATCTGGATTCGCTTGGAAGTATTCAGTTCCGGCTGGTTCCAGCCCCATTTCCGGGCAGCCTCTGCCAAGCACTGCCAGTAGTCCAGCCAGGCCAGGCTCCCGGCCATATGGTTTATCCTCTCCCTGGCTTGATCTATTTGCTGGCGCAGCTTTTGAAAGAGCTCGTACTCCAGGCTTTTGCGCCTCTCTGTAGCACTGAAGAGCTTATCCTCCAGCTCTTTCAGCTCCTGGGTCAGGTAGCGTTCAGCATTGACCAGGGTCTGCTTGCGGTGGAAATGCTCAGGGATTGGCCCTTTATGGGCCTTGGAGAGCTCGAAGTAGTAGCCGAATACCCGGTTGTAGCCCAGCTTGAGCTTGGGCAGGTCATTTTCTGTCTGTTCCTTTTTAAGCAGTTCCTGCAGCTTGCTCTGTCCGTGCTCATCCAGTTCCAGGAGCTCGTCCAGCTCTGTATCGTATCCAGCCCGGAAAATACCCCCTTCGGTAATCAGTTGCGGGGGATTGTCCCGCAGGCTGGACTGTAGCAGCTCGGAGATGTCCCCCAGATTATCCCAGGCCTCCAGGATCTCTTTGATCTTTTGGGGTGGGGCCTGACTTTGCAGACAGTCCTGCAGGGCTTTTTCAATCCCGGGGAGTTCCTGCAGGCTGCCACGCAAGGATATCAGATCCCTGGGGCTGGTCCTGTTCAGGGCGATCCTGGAGTTTAGCCGGTAGATGTCAAACACACTGTCCAGGGCCCTGCTCAGGGATTGCAAAAGGCCTTCCTGCTCTAACAGCCAGCGCAAAACCTCTTGCTGGGCCTGGATAGTCTTCAGATCCTTCCAGGGCCTTTTGAGTCTGGTCCTGAGCAGCCTGCCGCCCATGCTGGTCCTGGTCAGATCCAGAATGTGCCATAAGGTGCCCTGGCCGTAGCTGCCGTCCAGGCGCTGGAAGATTTCCAGATTACGTTCGCTGACCTCGTCCAGGATCAGGTGCCGGCTGAGATCCAGGGGCTGGAAGGATCCCAGGTGCACCAGGTCCTGTTTCTGGGTCTGGCGCAAGTAAGCAAGCAAGGCTCCGCAGGCCTGGACCAGCAGGGGCTTGTCTTCCAGGTCCAAAGGCCTGAGACCTGCTACCTGCTGCAGGCTCAAAATGTTCTCCTTGGCCCTGGAATAGTCGAAATAGGCGGCAGGCAGCCAGCTCACCCTGTCCTGGATCTGGGCCAAGATATCCTTGGCTTCAGACTGCTCCTGGCAGATGATCTCCCTGGGGTCCAGCTTGAGCAGCCATTGCCTGATCTCGCTCTGGCTTGCGCTCTGCATCCCAGTCCATTCTCCAGTGGAATGGTCCACCCAGGCCAGGGCGCAGTCAGTGCCTTTGTTTTTGGTATATACAGCAGCCAGGAAGTTGTTGCTTTTGGCCTGCAGGCTGTTTTCCTCCAGGACAGTGCCTGGAGTGAGCACCCTGGTTACTTCCCTTTTTACCAGGCCCTTGGCTTGTGCGGGGTCCTCCACCTGATCGCAGATGGCGACCTTGTAGCGCTTTTCCAGAAGCTGGGACAGGTACTCATGCAGGGAGTGGTAGGGCACGCCGCACATGGGTACCTTGTCCTCCTGGTTCTGGCCCCTGGAGGTCAGGGCTATTTGCAGCTCCCTGGCTGTGACTTCCGCATCCTGGAAGAACAGCTCGTAGAAGTCCCCCATGCGGAAAAAGAGCAGGGCGTCAGGATAAGCCTCCTTGATGCCCAGGTACTGCTTGAGCATGGGAGTTAGCCTGGTCTGATTCATATCCTAGTGCCGCGTCTTATAAGTACAGAACTTGTGGCCAGGGTACTAATTAGTCAATACCTTGAGGAAAGAGATGGAATGCCAACTCTGGCACCTGGGACAGACAAAAAATAGCTGCTCCCGGCGCAGACCGCAGCTGGTGCAGATGAATTTTTTGATCTGCCTGGCCCGGCGCAGGAAGAACTCCAGCTGGGTTTTGAACTCCCGGCCCAGTTCATGCTCTTCAGCAGAGAGGAATAAGAGTTCCAGTCTGGCAGGCCAGAAGTCGCTGTCCATGTTGATGCAGGTCTGCAGCCATGACTTGGCCTTTTCCTTTTGCTCCATCTGCAGCTGGAGCCAGGCCCCGTAATAACTCAGCAAAATGTCTGTGGAGTCCTTTTCCAGGATCTGCAACAGATGCCTGCAAGCCTCTTCGTGGATTACAGGAGCGAATATCTCCTGATTTGTTCTTTCTTGCAGCAGATGCTGGATCAGGCCTTCCAGGAGTATAAAGCGCAGGTGTACAGGCACCTTGGCTGAGCCCTTGCGGAATTGGGCAGCCAGATTGTCCCAGTCGTAGTCCTTGTAAGCCAGGATCATCTTTTCCAGCCAGGCTTCCACTGAACCCGGGTAAATACGCAAAGCCTTGCTCAATAATTGCTCGCATTTCTTACGTTCCCGGTTGGCAGCGCTTTGCCTGGCGGCCTGCACCAGATAGTGGGCTTGGGCCAGGGGCTGTTCCAGATACTGATAGTATTCCGCAGCCAGCTCAAATTCCCTGCCTGCGGCTGCTATGCCTGCCAGCTCTTTCAAGAGGGCAGGGTCGTCGCCTACAATGCCTCTGGCTTGCTCAAAAGCGGACTGTGCCCGGTCCAGGAATCCTCCCCTGCGGTAGTCCAGGCCCAGCTCATACAGGGCTTGGGCCTTGAACCTGGCTTCCAGTCCTGGTCGGACAATGAGATTGTGCCTGATCTGGATTGCCCGTTCTATCTGGCCCTGGGAGCGATACAGGTTGCCCAGGGCCAGATAGATCTCCACGGCGTCAGGATTGTTCCTGACTACTTGGCTAAGTTCGGCAATAGCAGTCTGCGTATCCTGGGAAGGCGGGGTATAGCCCTGGCCATGGGTCAGCAGGGTGGGAGGCTTGGGGGCCCCGCGCCCCAGAAGCGTACGCAGTCTTTGTCTAAGATGTCCTGGAATAGGCCACATGGAAAAGCCTTTGCTGTGAAGCGAAATAGATTGATTCTGGTTGCTTGATCAGCTGCTGGTCTGGCTCTGGCTTTCTTTGCTTGCCTCTTCTTCCAGGGGCATGTTGCGCAGGGAATTTATCTCTTGCTGCAGCTTTTGTATCTGCAGTCTATAGTGCTTGATCTCCCTGCCCTGACGGATCCTCTCCAGCAAAAGGTAGAGCATGGTTACCAGGGCTCCTATGACAAAGGCCAGCAGGATGAATATGTAAATAGGAATTGGAGCCGAGAGCCAATCCAGGCCGAATAGCTGGAATTGGATCTGCAGCTTGCTGACCAGGACTCCTGTGTTCTGGACAAAGAAGACCATGCACACGAAAAATAGGGCCACAATAAGCAAGACCTTGAAGTAGCGCATGTCAAAACCTCTCCACTGGTTAGGGTTTGTTTCCGGACCTTTGCCGAAGAATGCCAGAATTTAATACAACAAAATTCAAAGCTCTAACTGATCCTAATGGTTGAAAATAAAATATTCCGACCCGTATGGTTCAGGTGTTTTGTTTCGAACTTTGCGCCTTGGCATTTGGATATTGTTTGCAATCTGTAAGCTAGGTATTGGGATTTGTCCTTTGTATACCACTAAACCAGGATTATTCATACCTGCAGATCTAGTTTCCGGAGCAAAGTCTATCCTGAATCATTTCCAAGGCCTGCTTTACGTCCTGGGCTGGAAGCACCCCGGGCAGCTCTGCCCAATTGCCCAGAGCAATTACAGTTTTGCCAATTTTTTGGGCCAGGCCAATTTCTGAGAGGGTGCCCGGGCCGCCGGCAAAGGCCAGGACCAGGTCACTGTTTAAGACTACCAGGTAGTTGCGCATAGGCCCTAATCCGGTGGCTAGGGGACAGCTGACATAAGGATTGGCCTCCTGGATATCCTGGCCTGGCAAAATGCCAATGCTGTATCCCTGGCCCTGCTGCACGCCCTCGCATACAGCCTGCATAACACCGCCCAGACCTCCGCAGACAACATCCAATCCTGCCTGGGCCAGACCCAGACCCAGTTCCTTGGCTGCAAGGTGTTGGCTGGACTCCAGGCCGCCGCTGCCTATGACTGCCACTCTTTTCCTGGGCAAAGCTTAGGCCCTCCGGCTGGAACAGCAAAAATTATCAATATATAAACCCAACTAAGCCTGATCAGCAGGCATAAAAAACTTATTACTTGAAAATGTGCTTGCAGGTCAACAAGTCCTCTTTGCTTCTGGAATTATTTGTGGATTGTCAAATTTGGAATCTCGCGCCCTGTCCAGGAAGGAGAGCTTAGTTTCGATGCTGCTTCGTTCCCAGGCTCCTGAGCCTGGGAACGGAGCCAATTCAGGAAACGATCATATATATCGATTGGGACCATGATTATGATAGCCATAGCAAGATTGAATTTCGTTGTCGCTGTCCTAATCGCAATCGATACTGATGATGTCTGACCCCTACTTTTTTAGTGAGTGCCAGGGAAGGTGTTCCTCAAATAGTTTCCTTCAATATGGATTGGCCTGCATCTGTTTTTGTCGTTCCTCATGGACCAGTTCCCTGGCCAGATTAAGCTGGGCCTCCCTGTCCTTGGCTTCCCCGTCCAGCTTGGCAGCAAGGATGCGGGTCAGGATACGTCCATATGCAGGGCCTGGAATAAGGCCCATGGCCTGCAGGTCTTTGCCGCTTATATCGATCCTTTCCCCCCTTAGCTGGGTCAAGTACAGGGAGACATGCTTGCGGATATACTCCTGCTGCGTGCAGGCCATGATGTACAAAACAGCCTCAATAGGCAGCCTGTGCAGCAGGAAATAGAGGTCGCTCAGTCTCTGGCCTTTTTTTTGCCATTGATAGAGGCTTTGCTCGGTGCTGTACACTTCCTGCAGGATTTGGATTATGGAGTTTTGCTGCTTCTTGGGCATATCCAGGCTCCTGGTCAGGCTCTGGATCTGTTCCTGGTTGTAGCCCTGGCAAAGGGCCAGAAAATACAGTTTCCAATGCTCAGGTGCTGGATCCATGTACATCAGCTCGTGCCAGTCCAGGACCTTTTCCACTTTCTGCAGCAGCTGCACCTTTTTCTCCTCCAGCTTGAGCAGGGGATGGATGTTCTGCAAAATATCCAGCATCTGCATGCGCTGCAGGCATTCCAAAGGTGATCTTTCCTGCATAAGCAGCTTCAGCTCCTGGAAGATGCGGCTGCCTGAGAGCTTCTGGAACATGTTCAGCTGCAGGGCGTTTTTGATCAGGCGCTCGGTCTGGGCTCCAATGCGGAACTTGAAGCGCTGTTCAAATCTGATGGCCCGGATGATCCTGGTGGGATCCTCCACAAAGCTAAGGGAGTGCAGGACCCGGATCACCCGTTCCTTGATGTCCTTTTGCCCGCCGAAGAAGTCCACCAGCTGGCCGAAATGCCCGGGATTCAGCTCTATGGCCAGGGCATTCATGCTGAAATCCCTGCGGAATAGATCCAGCTTGATGGAGGACAGCTCCACAGTGGGCAGGGCAGCAGGGTGTTCGTAGTACTCCAGTCTGGCTGTGGCCACATCAATGCGCTGATCATCAGGAAGGATGACTACAGCGGTCCTGAATTTTTTATGGGCCCGGATTCTGCCCCCCAGCTTTTGGGCCAGGGCCTGGGCAAAAACAATTCCGTCTCCTTCCACCACCAAGTCTATATCCAGGTTGGGGCGCTGCAGAAGAATGTCCCGAACAAAGCCGCCTACTGCGTAAACGTTATAGCCCATTTCCTTGGCCAAGCCTCCAGCACTATGCAAAAGCTCCAGCACAGGCTCAGGCAGCCGATTGCGCATAAGATGCTGCACATCCTTGCTCTGCCTGCGCTCCGGCAGCAGGGCCTCTGGAATCCTAGCCGGCTCTTCCACCAAGCAGTTGATGAGGTCTGTACGGGTGATAACCCCTACCAGCTCTCCATCCTGCTCTACAGGCACCAGACGTTGACCCTGATCAATGATGATTTCCATCACTGAATACAGGGTGTCGGTAGGTGCGACGCTGGAGAACTGGCGCAGCATATACTCTCTGACCTCGAATTTGCCCAGGCCGTGAGCCTCTGCTTTGTCCGCCAGCTGATGCTCCAGGATGCCTACGCAATTTTTGCTTTCCTCCTTCAGAATAGGAATAGCCTTCAGGCCGTACCTGGTCATGACCTTGGAAGCCTGGGCAATACTGCTCGTCTGCAAAACGCTGATGGCCGGGCTGGACATCAGGGATCTGACCGTTATCTGCGGGTTTATATGGGAATACAAGAGCCCGAACAGCTCGTCTCTGACCTGGGCCAAGGTCTTGTCCTTGATGGTGGCGGAGGCAGCAAAAGAATGTCCTCCTCCGCCCAGGGAAGAGCAGATTTGGCCCGCGTCCACGCCTGACACTCTGCTCCTGGCCACCACATGGATCCTGTCCTGCATTCTGGCGAGGGCAAAGATCACCTTCAGGTTCTCTATATCCATCATCTTGTGCACCAAAAGGGCCAGGTCACGTACATAGCGCTCAGTGCTGACCTGGGCGATAGAGACCTCTATGCCGTTGATATTGTGCGTGGTGGCGGAGTCCAGGAGGTTGTTCAGAATGGCCACTTGTTCAGAGCTAAGCTCCCGGTTTAAGAAGTCAGAAAGAAAGCCGATGTCCATACCCTTTTGTTTCAGCCAAAGGGCAGCTCCCAGGTCATGTTCAGTGGTGGAGGTGAAGGTGAAACAGCCTGTGTCCTCATAAAGCCCTAGGCCCATGAGAGTGGCCCGGTCAGGGTCTGGAGAGATTCCCTTTTCCTGCAGGATGGAGCTTAGAACTGCTACAGTGGAACCCCAGGGCTTGATCACCTCCAGACTGGCCTGAAGATCCTCTTCAGATTCCGGGTGATGGTCGTAGACATGGATTTCTAGATCCTCTTTT
>JBNJDO010000080.1:0-10225 GCA_051744965.1 Thermodesulfobacteriota bacterium
TGATAGTAACCATAGCGATGGAGCAGGGTCTGAGGTTTGCGATCAGGGAAGGGGGCCGCACTGTAGGCGCAGGCGTGGTCTCGGAAATAGTGGAGTAGTTGTATGCGGGTTAAGGTACAGATGCGTTGTGAGCAGTGTAAGAGAAAGAATTATGCCACAACCAAGAATAAAAAGAATACTACAGGCAAGCTAGAACTGAAGAAGTATTGCTCAAGCTGTGGGACGCATGTATCTCATAAAGAGAGCAAATAGCTTAAGTTATAGACTACAGGCCTTTTCTGGCCTTAACAACCATGAATGCCGATATGCAGGCCAGTAGCTCTAACCGGCAGAGCATCGGACTCCAAATCCGAGGGCTGGGGGTTCGAATCCCTCCTGGCCTGCCAAATATATTCTTATGAATAAAAAGAAGACTGCCAAGGAACAAGCCCAGCCCAAGAACCGGCTCGTGTCCAAAATCTACCAGTTCAGGGATTTCTTTGAGGAGTCCAGGGTGGAGATGAAGAAGGTCACTTATCCGGACCGGAAACAGACCCTGGCCACCTTGGGTTCTGTGCTTTTCCTGGTCACTCTGATTGCTGTTTTTTTGGGGCTGGTGGATGTGGCCTTGGCCAAAATCATTGAAGTTATTCTGCCCTAGGCATGGACATGGAAAACTCTGAAAACTTGCCCCAAGCACGCTGGTACATAATACAAACCCTGTCCGGTTATGAGCAGCGTGTGGAAAGATCCTTGCAGGAGATGATCCGCAAGGACAAGGTGGAGGGCCTGATACAGGAAGCCATTGTGCCCACGGAAAAGGTGGTGGAGATGGTTAAAGGACAGAAAAAAACCACCACCAGGAAATTTTATCCAGGCTACGTCCTGGTAAAGATGATCCTTACAGATAAGTCCTGGCACATTATTCAGAGCCTTCCCAGGGTCACTGGATTCATAGGGGACAAGGAAAAGCCTATTCCCTTGCGCGATGCTGAGGCTGAACAGCTTCTGCAGACTATCCAGGACAGAAAGGAGCAACCCAGGCCAAAGTTCAGTTTTCAGCCCGGGGACAAAGTGCAAGTGGTGGATGGTCCGTTCGCTAACTTCGATGCCTATGTGGAGGAGGTTAATCAGGACAAGGGCAAGCTAAAAGTGTCTGTTTCCATTTTTGGCAGGAATACGCCTGTGGAGCTGGATTTTGTGCAGGTAGCCAAGAGCCAGTAGACAGTGCTTCAGCCTTTTTGTCCTGCAGGTCGCGCAAAATTTTTCAACAGAGCAGAAGATAAGGTATTTCAAGATGGCCAAAAAAATACTAGCCAAGATCAAGCTGCAAATACCAGCAGGTGCAGCTAACCCTTCCCCTCCTGTGGGCCCTGCTTTGGGCCAGCACGGGGTGAACATCATGGAGTTCTGCAAGGCCTTCAATGCTCAGACCCAGGAGCAAAAAGGCATGATTATTCCGGTGGTGATCACGGTGTATAAAGATCGTTCATTCAGTTTTATCACCAAGACGCCGCCAGCCTCCATATTGTTGAAGAAAGCTGCGCAACTGGATAAGGGCTCTACAGAGCCTAAAGGTAATATCGTGGGTAAGGTGAGCATGGAACAGGTCCAGGAGATTGCCCGTACTAAGCTTCCGGATCTGAACACCAATGATATGGATGCGGCTGTAAATTCTGTGATAGGTACCGCCCGGAGCATGGGCATAGAAGTGGCAAAATAGCTTGGAGAAGGACATGCCAAAACGCGGAAAGAAGTATAGGCAGGTTAGCGCCCAAATAGACAGAAACACCAAGTATTCCCTGGCAGAAGGGGTTTCCTTGGCGCTTTCCAGTGCCTACGCAGCATTTGACGAG
The DNA here is from genome assembly GCA_051744965.1 of Thermodesulfobacteriota bacterium. Lineage (GTDB taxonomy): Bacteria > Desulfobacterota > Desulfovibrionia > Desulfovibrionales > Desulfothermaceae > CAZBUB01. Next base: position 1,836 of record JBNJDO010000080.1, read on the forward strand.
ACCTTTGATGTTGCTGTCTGTCTGGGTGTTAATCCTAAACATTCGGATCAGATGGTCAGGGGAGGTGTGACCCTGCCCCATGGCCTGGGCAAGGAAGTCAGAGTGGTGGCCTTTTGCAAAGGGGAGAAGGAAGAAGAAGCCAGACAAGCCGGAGCAGACGAGGTCGGAGCTGAGGATCTGGTGCAGCGCATCCAGCAGGGCTGGTTGGAATTTGACAAGGCTGTGGCTACTCCAGACATGATGTCCCAAGTGGGCAAGGTAGGCAAAATCCTTGGACCCAGGGGCATGATGCCCAATGCCAAAGCAGGAACTGTTACATTTGATCTGCAGCAGGCCATTCAGGAGATCAAGGCAGGTAAAGTGGAATACAGGGTTGACAAGGCAGGAGTGGTGCACGCGCCTGTGGGCAAAGTGTCCTTCGGGCCTCAAAAGCTCATGGAGAATCTGCAGATGCTCCTGGACAGCCTGTACAAGGCCAAGCCCAGCACTGCCAAAGGCACTTACTTCAAATCCATGGCTGTATCCACAACCATGGGGCCAGGCGTAAAGATAGACATGACCTCCCTGCGCGGTGTTATCGATTAATCCAATTCTCAAAAAGGACTGGGGTCAAAGACAGCAGGCGGCTCAAAAGGGCCTTAATCTCCTGCCGAGACAGGCTTTGGCTCTTTATAGGAGGTAGATGTGAACCGGGCAGAGAAAGCCGAAGTAATCCAAAAATTGCAGCAAGAGGTGAACAGTGCAAGCATAGCCTTGGTTACTGACTTCAGGGGGCTGAAGGTGGAAGAGATGGAGGACCTGCGTGGCAGGCTAAAGGACAACAATGTGTCTTTCCAAGTGGTCAAAAACACATTGGTCAAACTAGCCTTGCAGGATAGCCCCCACGATGTGATCAAGGATGATTTTAAGGACTGCTGTGCCCTGGCATTGGGCTATGATGATCCAGTAGTTGCTGCCAAAGTGCTGGCAGAATTCGCCAAAGTGAACAAAAAGTTTGAGCTGCGTTTCGGCAGCTATGAGGGACAGAAATTAAGCGCTGATGATATCATCAACCTGTCCAGGCTGCCTGGCAGAGAGGAGCTTCTAGCCCAGCTGCTCAGGACCTGTAACGCTGTTCCCACTAATTTTGTCGGCTTGTTTGCCAACTTGCTGCGTAATCTATTGTATGCCTTGCAAGGCATACATGACCAGAAAGCCCAGAGCTAGCCAAAGCCAAAAGTACTTTTTAAGGAGGAAAAAATGTCAGAAGTGACCAAGGAACAAGTAATTGATTTCATCTCCAACATGACTGTTTTAGAGCTCTCAGAGTTCATAAAGGAACTAGAGGAGAAATTCGGTGTTTCCGCTGCCGCGCCAGTGGCTGCAGCTGCACCAGCCGGTGCAGGTGGAGCAGAGGCAGGAGCTGCAGAAGAGGAAGAGCAGACCGAATTCAATGTTATACTCAGCTCAGTAGGAGACAATAAGATTGCAGTGATTAAGGCCCTGCGAGCCTTGACTGGACTAGGACTAAAGGAGGCCAAAGCCCAGGTAGACGAATTGCCCTCTACAATCAAGGAGGCTGTGGCCAAGGAAGAGGCAGAAGCAGCCAAGAAGCAGTTAGAAGAGGCTGGAGCCAAGGTAGATTTGAAATAAACTATTGCTTGAGTTTGTATACAAAGGCAATAGAGCACTGATCAGTGATCTATTGCCTTTGCTGCTTGTAAGGATGCGTCTATAGCAAACGTTATTAGACTCTGTAAAAGCCTTTGTGTGCTAAGAAAAAAGTCCAGTGCAGATTGCTCATTGCAAAATTGCTACCTGATTGTTTGAAACTAAAAGCTCAGAAGTGAGCCTTTCTGGCAGCGCAGAATTTTTTTTTGTTTTCAAACCAGTGCACCTATCTAGGGTATAGATTGATATTTATGTATATGCCTGCCGCATATTCTCTCTCTCCAAATTAATTTCTAAAATCTCATAACATAATTGTCCTGTTGAAATCAAGATATCTTGGGGCATAAATCTCAACTTGGGCGCCTGAATTAACAAGCAGCTTCTGCTTAATGATTTCATTACAAAAAAGGCACAAGATCAAGGGGAAATGATGAAAGAATTGGTAAAAAAGTTTGGTAGAATCAAAGAAGTTTTAGAGATTCGCCATCTATTGAACCTGCAACTTGACTCCTACAATAATCTGCTCCAGGCAGAAACTGTTCCTGGCAGCCGGGAGAACAAAGGACTGGAGGAGGCCTTTCGCTCTGTATTTCCCATAGAGGATTTTTATAAGACAGCCACCCTGGAATACGTGAGCTATGAAATTGGAGAGCCCAAGTTCGACCGCACAGAGTGCTTGGCAAAAGGGCTAAGCTACGAGGCCCCGATACGTCTTAAAGTCAGACTGATTGTCTATGATGTGGACGAAGAGACCGAGAACAGGACAGTGCGGGATATCAAGGAGCAGGATATCTATTTTGGTACCATTCCTTTGATGACCGAGAAGGCCACTTTTATTGTCAACGGCACTGAGAGGGTGGTGGTTAATCAGCTGCAACGTTCTCCAGGCATCCTATTTGAGCACGACTCAGGCAGAACCCATGTGAGCAGAAAGGTCTTGTACAGTGCGCGGATCATCCCCATGCGCGGCTCCTGGCTGGATTTTGATTTTGACCACAAGGATATACTTTATGTGCGCATCGATCGCAGGCGTAAGATGCCAGCCACTATATTGCTCAAGGCTATGGGTCTGAGCAAGGAGGAAATCCTGCATTATTTCTACGATGCAGAGGAGTATATTCTTGAAGGGGAGCATGTCTTCCGGGAGATTAAGCCTGAATTCTATCGCAGGGAGAATGCCTATCAGGATATCCAGGACGAGCAGGGGCAGGTCCTGGCATCCGGGGGCAAGGAGATTTCCAGGGGTGTCTGGAAAAAGCTGATTAGAAAAGGGATTCAACGTATAGAGGTGGATCCTTCCTCCCTGCTGCAGGAATATGTGGCCCATGATGTCCTGGACGAGGAAACTGGAGAGGTTTTGGCAGGGCCAGGCGAGCCTGTTACTCCTGAGCTGCTGGATCTATTGCAGAAGAGAAGCCACCAAAGGCTCAGTGTGCTGCATACCCAGGGCTACGAAGTCTCCACTGCACTCAGGGACACCCTGGAGCTGGACAAGACAGAGGACACAGAGAGCGCTCAGATAGAGATCTATCGCAGGCTTCGGCCCAGCTCCCCGCCCACTCCTGAGGTGGCGGTGAGCTTCTTTGAGAACATATTCCGCAATCCTGACTATTATGACCTGTCCTCTGTGGGCAGATATAAGCTGAATACCAGGCTAGGCCTAGATTATCCCTTGGATCAGCGCACCTTGAGCAATGAGGATATCCTGCAAACCATCAGGCAGCTGATACAGCTCAAGGAATCCCACGGCCCTGCTGATGATATAGACCATTTGGGTAACCGCAGGGTCAGGCCGGTGGGCGAGCTGGTGGAGAATCAGTATCGCATAGGTCTGGTGCGCATGGAAAACGCGATCAAGGAAAAGATGACCCAACAGGAAGTCTCCACCTTGATGCCCCACGATCTGATAAACCCCAAACCAGTTACTGCTGTGGTCAAGGAGTTTTTTGGCACTTCCCAGCTCTCCCAGTTCATGGATCAAACCAATCCCTTGTCCGAAGTTACGCACAAACGCAGGCTATCTGCCCTGGGACCTGGAGGCTTGACCAGGGAACGGGCTGGATTCGAGGTCAGGGACGTGCACCCCAGCCACTACGGCAGGATCTGTCCTATTGAGACTCCAGAAGGACCCAATATCGGGCTAATTGTCTCCCTGACCACTTATGCCCAGGTGAACAAGTTCGGCTTTATCGAGACCCCTTACCGGGTGGCGCAAAATGGGAAGGTAAGTACAGATATCATCTACCATGATGCCACACAGGAGAACAAGGAGATCATTGCCCAGGCCAACGCTTTGCTGGATGAAAATGGGCAGTTCGTCAAGGAACAGGTAGCTGCTAGGGACAAAGGGGAGTTTGCCCTGGTACCTAGGGAACAGGTGACCTTGATGGATATTGCTCCCAGTCAGATTGTTTCTGTGTCAGCAGCCCTGATCCCTTTTTTGGAACATGACGACGCAAACCGAGCCCTAATGGGCTCCAACATGCAACGCCAAGCCGTGCCCTTATTGCAAAGCGAACCTCCTTTGGTGGGCACAGGAATGGAGTCCTTGGTGGCCAGGGATTCAGGCAACTGTGTTCTGGCTGAGGGCCAAGGGGTGGTGAATTATGTGGACGCAGAGAACATTGTGGTCTGCTACCAGGATCATGAGCTGTATCCCCAAAGCGGAGGCACCAAGGTCTACAATCTGCAAAAATACCATAAATCCAACCAGAATAGCTGTTTTGGCCAGGTGCCCAGAGTTTCCCAACAGCAGGAGGTACCCAAGGGAGCAGTCCTGGCTGACGGCCCTTCGACCAAGAACGGGGAGCTGGCTCTGGGCAAGAATCTGATCGTGGCTTTTATGCCTTGGTGCGGCTACAACTTTGAGGACGCCATGCTGATCTCGGAGCGCTGCGTCAAGGATGACGTGTTTACCTCAGTGCATATAGAGGAGTTTGAGGTTTTAGCCAGGGACACCAAGCTGGGGCCAGAGGAAGTAACTCGGGATATACCCAATGTGAGCGAAGAGTTGCTGCGCAATCTGGATGACAGCGGCATAATTCGCATAGGGGCTAAGATCAAACCAGACGATATCCTGGTGGGCAAGATCACCCCCAAGGGCGAGACCCAGCTCACTCCTGAAGAGAGATTGCTGCGGGCGATATTCGGGGACAAGGCCAGGGATGTGAAAAATACCTCTTTGAAGGTCCCGCCAGGGATTGAGGGTACAGTCCTGGATGTCAAAGTCTTTAATCGCCGCTCCACTGAAAAGGATGAGCGCACTAAGCAGATCGAGGATGATCAACTCCAGGAGCTGGATCGTAAGCAGCAGCTGCATATCGACGGCCTGACTTTGAACACCAGGCGCAGGCTCTGGGAGCTGGTGCAAGGCAAGAATCTGGCCAAATCCATCCTGGGCCATGCAAAGGGCAAGGTCCTGGCGGAAGCCAACAAGCCCCTGCAGGAAGAGGTTTTGTACCAGGTGCCCTTGAAGAAGCTACAGAATGTCTTTAGCAGCAAGGAGGTCAACGCCCAGGTGCAGGAGTTGCTGGAGGACTATAACAGGCAGCTTGAATTTATCCAGAATATCTATGAGAGCAAGAAGTCCAAGATCACCGAGGGGGACGACATGCCTCCAGGGGTGATCAAGATGGTCAAAGTCTATGTGGCCATCAAGCGCAAGCTGAGCGTGGGAGACAAGATGGCGGGCAGGCACGGTAATAAGGGCGTGGTTTCCTGCATCCTGCCAGAAGAGGATATGCCATTCTTTGCCAATGGTACTCCTGTGGACATTGTGCTCAATCCCCTGGGAGTGCCCTCCAGGATGAACATCGGCCAGATCATGGAGACCCATCTGGGCTGGGCAGCCAAGGAGCTGGGTGTGCAGCTTTCGAATATGCTGGAGCAAAATACTGATCTGGATAGCCTGAGGCAGGAGGTCAAAGCAGTTTACCAGTCCGAGGAGATATCCGAGCTTGTGGATAACATGCAGGACGAAGAACTCAAGCAGGCGGTTGCTGATCTGCACAAGGGGATTCGGACTAAGACCCCAGTATTTGATGGGGCCAGGGAAGAAGAGATATGGGATTGGCTGCAAAGAGCGGGCCTGCCTAAAGAGGGCAAGACTGATCTCTTTGACGGCCGCACTGGAGAGCAGTTCCACAATCCAGTCACAGTAGGCTACATGTATATGATGAAGCTGCACCATCTGGTGGACGAGAAGATCCATGCCCGTTCCACTGGACCCTACTCTCTGGTTACTCAGCAGCCTCTGGGAGGCAAGGCCCAGTTCGGAGGCCAGAGATTGGGAGAGATGGAGGTCTGGGCTCTGGAGGCCTATGGCGCGGCCTATCTTTTGCAAGAGTTTTTGACAGTCAAATCAGATGATGTGCAAGGCCGGGTCAAGATGTACGAGAACATTGTCAAGGGCGAAAACTATTTGACCACTGCCATGCCTGAATCCTTCAATGTTTTGATCAAGGAGCTCATGGCTCTGGGTCTGGATGTGAGCTTGCTTGCAGAGGACAGAAAGAAGAAATAGCACTTGCTTTTCAAACCCGGATTTCATGCAAAATCCGGAAAAATATATACCGTATAAGCCAATTGCCTGTACTCAGGTAAAGGAGTTGGAGAATATATGACATTGGATGATCTCTTCACCATGCACGGCACTGGAGAGCAGAGTGTTAAAAGCCAGAATTTAAAAGGAATCAAGATATCCATGGCCTCACCAGAGACTATCCGGGAATGGTCCTTTGGGGAGGTCAAAAAGCCGGAGACCATTAACTACAGAACCTTTAAGCCTGAGAGGGACGGACTTTTTTGCGCTAAAATATTCGGTCCGGTGAAGGATTATGAGTGCAATTGCGGCAAGTATAAACGCATGAAGCACAGGGGCATTGTTTGCGAAAAATGCGGGGTGGAGGTCATTGCCTCCAAGGTGCGCAGGGACCGTATGGCCCACATAGAGCTGGCTGCTCCTGTGTCCCATATATGGTATCTAAAGAGCATGCCCTCCAAGATCGCCACTCTTTTGGATTTGACTATGGCAGATGTGGAGAAGGTGCTCTACTTTGACACCTATATTGTGATTGACCCCAAGCAGACCAGCCTCAAAAAGTACCAGCTGATCAACGAGGATCAATATCTGCAATTGATAGACCTTTACGGAGAAGAGGCCCTGCGAGTGGGTATGGGTGCTGAGGCAGTAAAGGAGCTCTTAGATGAGCTGGACTTGGAGGCCCTCAGGGCGCAGCTCAAAGAACAAGCATTGGGCACCAGGTCCCAGGCAAAAAAGAAGAAGCTGGCCAAGAGGCTCAAGGTGGTGGAATCCTTTATTGAGTCCGGCAACAAGCCAGCCTGGATGATCCTGGAAGTGATCCCGGTGATCCCCCCTGAGTTGCGGCCCCTGGTGCCTCTGGATGGAGGCAGGTTCGCCACTTCTGATCTGAATGACCTCTATCGCAGGGTGATCAATCGCAATAACAGGCTCAAGAGACTTTTGGAGCTGGGTGCACCTGAGATTATAATCCGCAATGAAAAAAGGATGCTCCAGGAGGCTGTGGATGCTCTCCTGGACAACGGCCGTAGGGGCAAGGCCATCACCGGCACTAACGGCAGGCCCTTGAAGTCCCTAAGCGATATGATCAAGGGCAAGCAGGGCCGTTTTCGGCAGAACCTGCTGGGCAAGCGCGTGGATTATTCAGGCCGTTCAGTGATCGTGGTTGGGCCCAAGCTCAAGCTGCACCAGTGTGGACTGCCTAAAAAGATGGCCCTGGAGCTTTTCAAGCCATTTATTTACGCCAAGCTGGAGGAACAGGGCTACACTAGTACCATTAAGGGCGCCAAGCGCATGGTGGAACGCGAAGATCTAGTAGTCTGGGACATGCTGGAGGAGGTGGTTAAGGAGTATCCGGTTTTGCTGAACCGGGCGCCCACATTGCACAGGCTGGGCATTCAGGCCTTTGAGCCTATTCTGGTGGAAGGCAAGGCTATCCAACTGCATCCCTTGGTCTGCGCCCCTTACAACGCGGACTTTGACGGAGACCAGATGGCAGTGCATATACCCCTTTCTGTGGAGGCCAGGATAGAATGCCGGGTATTGATGCTTTCCACAAACAATATCCTTTCACCAGCCAATGGAGAACCTATTATCCTGCCTAGCCAGGATATTGTCCTGGGGTTGTACTACATGAGCTTAAGCCGGGCCTTTGAGCCTGGGGAAGGCAAGGTCTTTACCGCGCCCTGGGAGGTCATCTCTGCCTACGAGAGCAAAAGCATCTCTTTGCACGCCAAGATAAAGGTCCGTATCCAAGGAGAGATTGTGGAGACCACTCCAGGCAGGGTGCTGCTGGGCCAGATTCTGCCCCAGGAAGTGCCATTTGAGCTGGTAAATAAGGTCCTGAACAAGAAAAGCATTGGCAATTTGGTGGCCCAAGCCTATCAACTGGCAGGGACCAAGGCTACTGTGATCCTTTGCGACCAGCTAAAGGACATGGGCTACGAGTATTCCACCCAGGCCGGGCTGACCATCTCAGTGCAGGATCTGGAGCTGCCGGAGCAGAAGCAGCAGATACTGGACTCCGCCTATGCAGAGGCAGAGACCATCCACAGTCAGCACCAGGAAGGTATTATTACCAGGACCGAGAAATACAACAAGGTGGTGGATGTCTGGACCAAGGCTACCAATGATGTGGCCAAGGCCATGATGGCCCAGATCTCCACAGATACTTTGGTCAACCCCAAGACCCAGGAAAAAG
>JBNJDO010000081.1:0-10170 GCA_051744965.1 Thermodesulfobacteriota bacterium
GCGGCATGTCCTCTCAGGCCCTGCAGATCCTGCACGGGTATCACTGGCCCGGCAATGTGCGTGAACTGGAGAATGTCCTGCGCAGGGCTGCAATCTGCATGGGTATAGCTGAGACCTGGATCCGGCCCGAGCACCTGCCTGGATTGGGCCTGGAGCAAAACCCAGAGCCAGGGCATACTGAACTAGAAGACGCATCCCCTTCCGGGTCCTGGCCCCGCAAAACCTTGCCTCAGCTCAGGCGAGAATGGGAGAAAAACATAATCCAGAAGGCTTTGCAGCGTACCCAGGGCAACCGAGCCCGGGCTGCAGAGCTGCTGGGCATTTCCCTGCGCAGCCTGTACAGCAAGTTAAGCAACAAAACCTAGCCCGAAGCCTTAGGCTGAACTTTTGCTGCATATTACTGCATGCAAAATTATGCATCATGCAAAATTATGCAGGCAGAGCTACCTTGCAGCCTGTCTGGACCTAAGGCTTCAGCCCCTTCTTTCCCACCTTTTTGAACCTCCCTGCAGCCAATTTAAAGCCCTTGCTTCTCTGGTTCAGATCTTGCAACAACCAGGGAAACCCTAAGGAGCCAGCCATGCAAATTATGCAAGCCATGCAAGAAAGGGATTTTGAGCAGGTTATCTTCTGCCAGGACAAAGACAGCAATCTCAAGGCTGTGATCGCCATCCATTCCACAGCCTTGGGCCCTGCCCTGGGCGGAACCAGGATGTGCTCCTATGGCACTGAGCAAGAGGCCCTGGAGGACGCGTTAAGGCTGGCTAAGGGCATGTCCTACAAGGCAGCAGTAGCCGGACTGCCCAAGGGCGGTGGCAAGGGAGTAATTATTGGCGATCCTGAGCAGGACAAGAGCCAGGAGCTGTTTCAAGCCTACGGCAGATTCATAGACAGGCTGCATGGATGGTATATCACTGCAGAGGACGCAGGCACTTGTCCTGAGGATATGGATTGCATCCGAACCTGCACCAGCTGTGTACTGGGCACCAGCCAAAGCGGAGGAGACCCCTCGCCCTGGACCGCCCTAGGAGTTAGACAGGGTATGCAGGCCTCACTTAAATATCTTACAGGCTCTGCTGATCTGCAGGGCAAAACAGTAGCTGTGCAGGGCGCTGGGCATGTAGGTCGCAATCTGTGCAGGCTCCTGACCCAGGACGGAGCCAAGCTCCTGGTGGCGGATATCAGGCAGGACAGGGCCAGGCAAGTGGCAGAGGAATTTGGGGCCCAGCTGATCCCTGCCCAGGAGATCCTGCAGACGGCCTGCGATATCCTGGCCCCCTGCGCCTTGGGCGGGGTAATCAACAACTCCACTCTGCCTGGACTTAAATGCTCCATCATAGCCGGGGCTGCGAACAATATCCTGCAAGAACCAAAACAGGACCAAGCCCTGGCTGACATGGGCATCCTCTATGTCCCGGACTATGTAATAAACGCTGGAGGCTTGATCTGTGTCGCTGACCAGCTGGAAGGCTTTGACCAGGAGCGGGTGCATAACAGGGTCCTGGCCATCCAGGATACCTGCCTGGAGATCTTTGATCTGGCCCAGCAAGAGGGACTGACTCCTGCAAAGGCAGCTGACAGGGTAGCTGAAGAACGTATGTCCCAGGCTGCCGCCCAGAAGAGTTCTGGCCTGCACCAGCCAGAACACAAGCCTCTAACTGCAAGCAGGCTCAAAAGGGGTTCCTTGTAGCCCAGCACAGCAGCAACATTTCCACCTGGGAAAAACCAAGAAGCGAAAAGGGGTGCATACATGGCAGCTGCAATGCGTAAGTACATTCAGGATTTGGCCCTGGGGGAGAGAATAAAGCAACTGCGTCTGCAAAAGGGACTTTCCCTGCAGGAGCTCTCGGAAAGGACCAGTCTTGCCCAGGGGCTGCTTTCCCAGATCGAAAGGGACCAGGTCTCTCCTCCCATCTCCACCCTGCTTAAGATCGCCTCCAGTCTGGAGTCTGACATCAGCCTTTTCTTCCAGGAGGAGCAAGACCAGGCTGGCTCTGGCAAGACCACGGTGGTGCGGCCAGAGGAGCGCATTATCTCCCAACGCAGGCAGGTCCAGGGCAAGGCCAAACTGGGCTATACTTACGAAGCCTTAGCCTTTAAGAAAGCCTTCAAGCAGATGGAGCCCTTCCTGGTCACCTTTGATCCCAAGGAGGAAGAGGAAGTGCTCAGATTCAGCCACAAAGGCGAGGAGTTCGCCTTTGTCCTGGAGGGCAGGCTGGAGTTCAGCACTGACGCGGAGAGAATCGTCCTGGAGCCAGGGGACAGCCTGTATTTCGAATCAGACCAGCTGCACGGATTCAGGGCCCTAGGCCAGGAACCTGCTAGGGCCCTGGTGGTGGTCCATCACGAATAGACAGGGAAGACCAAAGCCATGCTGGAGATACGAATTCACGGACGCGGCGGTCAGGGGGCTGTTCTGGCCTCCCAGATCCTGGGTTATGCCTTTTTTCTGCAGGGGGTGTATTCCCAGTCCTTTCCCACCTTTGGAGCAGAGCGCAGGGGAGCACCTGTGGCTGCTTTCGTGCGCGTGAACTCCAATTTCATCCATCTGCGCAGTCCGGTGCAAAGCCCGAATCACGTCCTGGTGCTCTCGCCTAAGCTGGCGGAAACAGTAGATGTGGCTTCCGGCCTGCAGCCAGAAGGGATACTGCTTATCAACAGCCACCTTGAATCCGAACAATATGCCCATTTAAAACAGAATTGCAGGGTCTTGGCCATGAACATAAGCCAGATCGCCCTGGAACATGGCCTGGGAAGCAGGAATATGCCCTTGGTCAACGCGCCCATTCTGGGCGCTTTTGCAGCAATCAGCCAGGCTGTCTCCCTTGATGCCTTGCACAAGGCCTTGCCCAAATTCATCCCAGCCAGGGTTCAGGCCAATGCCAAGGCACTACAGGAGGCATTCCAGCAAGCTCAAACCATAAAGGCAAACTAAAGGAAGCTGGACATGGAAGCCATCAGCCAAGATAGCGTGGTCTCCCCTGGGGACATCAGCGAAGCCCCGATCTCCATGACCACCACTGATACCAACCTCACCGGGAGCTGGAAATTCTTCCGGCCTGAGCCTGGACAAAGGTTTGCCCCGTGTGCTGCTGCGTGTCCTTTGCAGAACCAGTTGCCCCAAATCATGCAGGAAATTTTACAGGACAACTGGCACAAGGCCTTACAGATGCTGCGGCAGAGCAATCCCCTGCCTGCGGTCACCGGCAGGGTGTGTCCAGGGTTCTGTCAGCAAAGCTGCAGCCGAAGGCACTGGGACCAGGAGATCCTGGCAGGCTGCATTGAGCGCTATCTTGGGGATCTGGGCCTGGAGGAGCCCTACCCTGCAGCCCAAGAGACAAGAAAGGAAAGGATCGCGGTCCTGGGCAGCGGGCCTGCAGGACTGGGCGCGGCCTACTTTCTGGCCCGGGCAGGAATCCGGGTCACTATCCTGGAGAAGGACAAACAGCCCGGCGGCCTATTGCATCAAGGCATACCTGCTTACAGGCTGCCTAGGGATATCTTGGACAAAGAGCTGCACAACCTGCTGCAAAGCCTAAATATAGAGCTGCAATTGGCTCAGGAGATCACCCCGGAGGATATTCCGGCACTTTTGCAGGATTATGATTATGTTTTCTGCGCCCCTGGCTTGGGCGAATCCGTACTGCCTGCAGAGTACCAGGATCTAAAGCAAGAGGTGCTGCCTGGCCTGGAGCTTCTGCGCAGCCTAAACCAGGGCCAAGTCCCGGCAGGAAAGAGTTTTGCAGTGATTGGAGGTGGCAATGTGGCAGTGGATGCAGCCAGATCTTTGCTTCGCTGCGGCAAGCAGGTAGAAATTATCTACCGTCGCAGTTTCCAGGAAATGCCTGCCTATCCGGAGGAAAAGACTCAGGCCCTGGAGGAAGGGATCAGGCTGCGCGAAAAGAGGTTAGTCAGCTCCGCGAGCAGAAAACATGACCAGCTGCGAGTCAATCTGGCCCAGGCAGTGGACAAGCAGGGATCTATTCAGCCGGGAGAGGAGGCTGAAACCCTGCAGGTGGATCAGCTGGTATTGGCTGTGGGCCAGAAGCAGCACATGCAGATCCCCCAGGAGCACAGACTCTTTCTGGGCGGGGATTATCCAAACGGCCCCGGCACTGTGGCTCAGGCCCTGGCCAGCGGCAGGCAGGGTGCAGAAAAAATCCTGGAGCACATAGAGCCAGGCCTGGCCCGAGAGGTTTGCCTGTGCCAGGAGGATCTGCCTGTTCTGGAATCCAGGCAGTCCGGGCTGGAGTTCGTGCCTGTCCGGCCCAGGCTGCAGGTGCCTGAGCTGGAGGTAAGCAGAAGAACATCCGGCTTCCAGGAGATTCAGGGCAGTTTAAGTCAGGAAGAAGTCCTGGAGTCTGCCTCCCGCTGTCTGGGCTGCGGGAGCTGCAACAGCTGCGGTCTTTGTTGGTTTTTCTGTCCGGATGTGGCCCTTAGCCTGGAACAGGGACAGCCTTTACCAGAAATAGACTTGCAGCACTGCAAGGGTTGTGGTCTGTGTGCAGCTGTCTGTCCCAGGGGTGTAATCCAGATGCAGGAGGATCTGTAATGAGCTATCAGGAAGAGGCAACTGCCAAAGGACAAATGGAGATGCTCCTGGGCAGCGATGCGGTGGCCTGGGGGGCAGCCCTTTGCAGGCCCGAGGTTATTGCAGCCTATCCCATCACCCCTCAGACCCACATCGTGGAAACCCTGTCCACAATGGTGGATCAGGGTCGAATACAGAGCCAGTTCATCAAGGTGGAATCAGAAATGTCCGCCATAGCCTCCTGTTTCGGTGCAGCTGCTGCAGGCTGCAGGGCCTTTACCGCCACCAGCTCCCATGGCTTAGCCCTGATGCATGAAATGCTGCACTGGTTCTCAGGCTCCAGGCTGCCCATGGTCTTGGTCAACGCTAACCGTGCCCTGGGCGCGCCTTGGAATATCTGGAGCGACCAGGGGGACAGCCTTTCCCAGCGGGATACAGGCTGGCTGCAGATTTACTGTGCAACCGCCCAAGAGGCCTTGGACAGCATCATCCTGGCCAACAGCCTAGCGGAAAAGCTCATGCTCCCGGTAATGGTCAACATAGACGGCTTCATCCTCTCCCATACCATGGAGCAGCTCCTGCTGCCAGCCCAGGAAGAGGTGGATGCCTTCCTGCCTGCTTACCAGGCACCATACAGTCTGAACACAGAGAACCCCTTGAGCTTCGGGGCACCTGCTGCCCCGGACAATTACTACCATCTGCGCAAGTCCCTGGCCAAAACCATGAAGACAGCCCCTGGAATTTTGGCTCAAGAGTCCCAGAGATTCCAGGAGCATTTCCAGCGCTCCTACCAGGCTGTAGAGCTTTACAGATGCCAGGACGCAGATACAGTGCTCCTGATCAGCGGGGCCCTGGCTGGAACCGTGCAACTCGCTGTGGATCAGCTGCGGGAAAAGGGTCAGAAAGTAGGTTTGGCCAGGCTGTATCTGTTTAGGCCTTTTCCCCAGCAGGAGTTGCTCCAGCTTTTACAGAACATCCCTGAGATACTGGTCTTGAACCGGGCCGTGTCCTTTGGCGCAGGCGGCACCCTTAGCCAGGAGCTGCGGGCAGCATTTTACCACTTGCAGGAAAGACCCAGCATCTACGATGTAATCCTCAGCCTGGGAGGCAAGGAGATCTTTCCAGAGACCATACTGCAGCTATTCAGCCAAAAGGATCAGCTCTCAGAAATAAACAGCAATTGGTTCTAATGCAACGCTTCATGACGCTTATACTGATCACTACAAATCTCAATTTACAAAAAAAACAAAACAAGAAAACAAAAACAGGTTATTGCAGGGATCTGGTTTCGAATTTAAGCATTGGTTGCTGGATATTGTTTGTAATTTGTAGTTTGACTATTGCAATTTAGCTTCAAAAGGTTGGCTTATGCTCTGGAATGTAAGCAAAGTGGAATACATGCACAGTGGACACATGGCCTGTCCCGGCTGCGGAGCATCCCTTTCCATGCGCCACGCACTAAAGGCCCTGGGCGAGGAAACCATTGTCATTGTCCCGGCCTGCTGCTGGTCTGTGATAGCCGGGCTATTCCCTACCACTGCTTTGTCCGTGCCCCTTTTGCACGTGCCATTTGCCACTGCTGCAGCCTGCGCCTCTGGAGTGCGGCGAGCCTTGCTAGCCCAGGACAAATCAAACGTCACAGTCCTAGTCTGGGCCGGGGACGGAGGGACCTTTGACATAGGCCTGCAGGCCCTGTCTGGAGCAGCTGACCGCAAAGAGGACTTCCTCTATGTTTGCTACGACAACGAGGCCTACATGAACACCGGTATCCAGCAGTCCTCAGCCACCCCTGCTGGGGCCTGGACCACCACCACTCCAGGGGGCAAGGAACTGGAGTCCGGGAAAAAGGATATCTTGGGGATCATGCGCAGCCATAACCCGTCCTACCTGGGCACTGCCTGCATCGCCTATCCAGAAGATTTCTATGCCAAGTTCCAGAAGGCGGCACAAATGCAGGGCTTTCGCTTTCTCCATATCCTCTCTGTCTGCCCTCCGGGCTGGAGGATAGACTCCCAGGACGCCCTGCGGGTCAGCCGCATGGCTGTTGACAGCGGGGCCTTTCCACTGCTGGAACTGGAACAAGAACGCTTCAGACAAACTGTAATTCCTGAAGATCCTCTGCCCCTCGCAGATTACATCCAGGCCCAGAAAAGATTCAAGAACCTCTCCCCTCAAGACCTGGACACCTTGCAAGCTGCCATAATGGAGCGTAATCAAAGGTGGCTGCAGGAGTAATGCAAGGCACCTTGCCCTCAGAGTCCCATGGAACCCCTTAGGGGATTTCAGGCTACTGCCTCAGCCTGAGGGCTCTATAATATCCACCGCTAAGCTGACTCCTGCATGACTCATACAAGCTGCAAAGCTGTTTCTCCCTGATACTGGGCAAAAAAGGACAATTAAATCTTTCAACTGAAGTCAGCAAGCTGCTCAAAACATTTTGCAATCCTGTTATGCGCCATGCTGTAAACAGCTCAATTTGCCTTTAATGACAGGTCTTCAACTGGTTGAGGACGACTCCACAAAAAACCCTGACCATAATCGCAGCCCAGTTCACAAAGCTTTTGCCTTTGCTCTTCTAGCTCTACACCTTCAGCCAGAACCTCTTTGCCCATATTATGGGCCATGGCAATAATCGTCTGCACCAAAGTCACAGAATCCTGGTTCTCAGGGAGACCTAACACAAACTCCTTGTCTATCTTGATGGTATTATAGGCCAGCTTTTGCAGGTAGCTCAGACTGGAATAACCTGTCCCGAAATCGTCTAAAGCAACACTTACCCCCCAGCTGGAAAATGTTTGCAGGATTCGCGATGTCCGTTCCACGTTCTCCATCAGGCCTGTCTCAGTAATCTCCAGCTCCAGATGGCCTGCATCCAGATTATTCTCCTTCAAGGCTGTCCTGACCACCTCTATGATAGCGTCATTGTTGAACTCCTGAGCAGAAAGATTTACTGAGGTCTTCACATATATACCCCTTTGCTGCCAGGATGCTAGCTGTTCGCACACCCTGTTAATGACCCATTCGTCTGCTGCAGCTATCATTCCTGTGTTCTCCAGCACCGGAATGAATTCCCCGGGAGAAACAACTCCCCTTTGAGGATGATTCCAGCGCAGCAAGGCTTCCAAGCCCATAATGCTGCCGCTATGGAGATCGATCTGCGGCTGATAGCAGAGAAAGAATTCCTCGTTGGTCAGGGCTTGCTTCAAATCGTGTTCCAAATGGAACTGCCTGGATATCCAATCCTCCTGCCCAGTAAACTCCTTAATCCTGGGAGAGCTTATCTTGGCTTCGCTCAGAGCAATATCCGCCTGCTTGATCAGGGTTTCCGGATCAGTGCCCCTTTGCGGAAACAGGGTGAACCCGATATTGACTCCTGGATAGACCAGCCTTCCGGAAAGTTCAAGTTCCTGTCCTATTCGCTCCAGAATGCACAAACCTAGATCCCGGGCTCTATCTCCTGCAACCCTTCCTTCTGATAAAACCATGAACTCCCCCCCGGAGACACGGGCCACTGTATCTTCCTCCAACACTGTATCCCTTAAGCGTTGCGCTACTTCCCTTATAAGCTCGTCTCCAGCCTGTTGCCCCAGTGTATCGTTCACTTCCCTGAGCCTGGTAATGTCCACCAGAAACACGACGCCACCATCATTACCGAAATCTTCGCATCGAGCAGTGACCTGTTTCAGCCAACCCTGGAAAAGTCTCCTATTGGGCAGAGCTGTTAGCTCGTCGTAATAGGCCAGATTATAAATTTTTTCTTCGGCTCGTTTACGATCCGTTATATCCCGAAAAGATACTAAAAGGGCTTCCTGGCCGCTCCATTCCATCTCCTTGGTCCTTAGCTCCACCACATTGGCTTCCCCAGATTTGGAGAGAAGTTCTATCTCAGTGTTCGAGCCTGCGATAAGGGGATGTCCGAATTGCTCTCCCAAAAGCTCATCTTGCTCCTGCCCCAGCATTGCAGAGGCAGCCAGGTTGAGGAAGAGAATCTTCCCTTCTTGATTAAGCACCATGAGCCCATCCACATTTAGCTCCACCAGTTTGTTCAGCTTATTGAATGTATCATGCAATTGGTTCTTGGTTCTTTTGTGCCGGTTGATTTCAGTCAATAATGAGGCCTGAGTTTCCAAACTTCTTTGACCCACATTGATCCTGGCCCGGAGCTCTTCAAAATCGTAGGGTTTAGCCACATAGTCATTTGCCCCGGCCTCAAGGCCGCGGATAACATCTTCCCTTTCTGTCCTGGCAGTAATCAGTATGATGTAGGGTGGATCCCAGGTGAAAGCCTCCCTAAGCTTTCGGCAAAGCTCTAGGCCGTCCATCTCTGGCATCATGATGTCCAGGAGCAGGAGTCCGGGTGCGTCCTGCTCCTGCATTTTTTGCCAAGCCTGCTCCCCATCCGTAGTTTCCACTACTTCATGACCTTGCTTTTGAAGGCCCCTTGCAAGTGTTTTACGGGAGATATCCTCGTCTTCTGCTATAAGAATTTTCATATGTATTCCTCTAATCACCTCAGGATAGTACTTGCACAAGATTTTTAGCTATTTTGTATGAGCCAAGCTTACTCCTTATGGAAAAGGCAAAGCAAGCTCTCCACCTCCAAGCATGGCTGAGAAGCCTTATGAGCCTGCTACAGACAAGGGCTGCAGCCATGCTCAGGGTTAAGTAATCTTATATATAAAGCTTGTCCCATTCGGTTTAAAAGGTCAAGAAGGCTTGCAAGGCTGAATGAGCCACTGTTTCTGCACCTATGACAAACCACCTGGATCGCCCCGCTCTGCAGCGCATTTTCACATAAGCCAGGCTATTTAGCCTCTCTGGACAATTTCGGCGCTGGACACTACAAGGCAGTTTCAAGCAAGCAAGATAAAACTCCCAGACCAAGGAAGCTTCTATGCCTGACCAGCACTCAGACCCCAAAACCCTGCTCTTTGTCTACGGCACCCTGCGCCAGGGCTGCAGCAATCATCAGCTGCTGCAAAATGCCAGGTATGTGGGAAAGGGCCATAGCAGGCGCAGATACAGCCTTTATGTGGATGACTTCCCTTATGTACTGAAAGACGGCGAGACCAGCACCATCCAGGGCGAGGTCTACGAGGTGGATCTGCAGACCTGGCACGAGGTGGATATCCTGGAGGGTCATCCCCACTGGTACTGCCGGGAGAGGGAAGAGATCCTGCTTGATTCTGGAGAGACAGTCCTGGCCTGGATGTACTTTTTCCCTGAGTCCAGGGGAGAATTAATACCTGACGGAGACTTTCTGTGCAGGTAATCAGGATAAGCTGACTTATGAGCACCCTCCCCCAGCTGTCTAGCAGGACAAGCGCGGAAGGCCGTATTTGCGGCGGGCACTGCTGAGCTCCCTTTAGGGAGGGGAGGATGTCAATGGTCCATAATAGATTTTTTTAAAGAATCGGTTTTTGTAGAGGGGGATGCGTTTAAGTTTTTGGCCAGAGCTGCTTTGCATCTCTCATAGGCTTTCAAAGCCATGGCCCTCTGGCCCAGCTGATACCTGCAAAACATTAGTCCACGGTAAAATGGCTCCACCAAGTCATCTATTTTCAGCCCTGTTTCATACAGGGAGATGGCCTCTTCCCATTTCCTTCTTTTTTGCAGGAACTCCCCCAATTTTTGGAGAC
>JBNJDO010000082.1:0-10158 GCA_051744965.1 Thermodesulfobacteriota bacterium
GCTTCTTCCTCTTCCTGCAGGGGGAAATCCTCCAAGTTTGCAGGGTCCACGTGCTCTGCAGCTTTAAACATGTGGTCCTGGTAGCTGCCCAAGGTCTGCAAAACGAACTCATCCACTGGCTCCAAGAGATAGAGCACTTCCAACCCACGGCTGGTGAACATCTCCAAGTGGGGATTCTTTTCAATGTTTTCCCTGCTGGGTCCAGAGATGAAGTAGATCTCTTTTTGTCCTTCCCGCATGCGTTCTGTGTATTCCTGGAGCGAGGTCAGCTCTGCCTCGCTTGAGAGATGGGAGGAATTAAAGCGCAGCAGCTCCTTATAGGTCTCCTGATTCTCGAAATCAGTATAGCCCAGCTTGAATAGCTTGCCGTGCTCCCTCCAGAACTGCAGGTACTTTTCCGGCTCTTCCTGGGCCAGCTTCTTGAGCCTGGAAAGGACCTGCTTGGTCAGGGTCTGGTTGATCTTTCTGATCACCGCGTTTTCCTGGATGGACTGCCTGGAAAGATTCAAGGGCAGATCCTCTGTATCCACCACTCCTTCAAGAAAGCCCAGGTACTGGGGGATTACCTCCTGGTTTTTGCGCTGGATAAGCACGCGGTGCACATACAGATCCAGACCGTATTCACTGGCATAGCTCTCCAGCATCATCCTGCTTTGGGCAGGGATGAAGAGGAGCCCGGTGAACTGCACCGGGGCGTCCACGCTGATATGCAGGGTAAGCAAAGGGTCCTGGCTGTCGTAGCTCAGGAACTTGTAGAACTCGTTGTACTGCTCCTGGCTGACATTGAATTTGGATTCCTTCCACAGGGCAGGTATGGTGTTTACCTTTTCCTGATCCACGTAGATGGGAAAGGAGATAAAGTTGGAATGGGTCTTGATGATGGTCTTGATCCTCTCCGGGTCCAAGAATTCCTGGCAGTCCTGGTTGATATCTATCTCAACCCTGGTGCCCCTGGGCATGTCCTCTTCCAGCTCAGCGACCTCGTAGCCGTGTCTGCCGTCAGAGCTCCAGTGAACTGCAGGCTCATCCCCTAGGGCTGACTTGGATTTGACCTGTACCCGGTCTGCGACCATGAACACAGAATAGAATCCCACCCCGAATTGGCCGATGATGTTGTCCGGATTCTGATTCTGGTCAGCTACCTGCTTCAAGAACTCCTCTGTGCCGGATTTGGCAATGGTGCCCAGGTTGTCCACTATCTCCTGCCTGCTCATGCCGATACCTGTGTCGCTGACTATGAGCTTGCCCTGCTCCTGGTCCACCTGGATATCGATGCGCAGTTCCTGGTCCTGGCCCTCTACCTCAGCGCCCCTGCTTTGCTCGAATCTGACCTTGTCCAGGGCGTCAGAGGAGTTGGAGATGAGCTCCCGCAGGAAGATCTCCTTCTGGGTATAGATGGAGTGGATGATAATGTTCAGCAGCTTCTGGGTCTCAGCCTGAAAGTCGTGGGTTTGCACTTCTGTCATATTCTACCTCCTTGGGGGATTGTGCTGGTTCATGCAAGACAACCTAAAGAAATAGATCCCCTGCAGAGAATGTCAAGTAGGTTGCTAAGAAGATCAAAAAAGCCTGGAGGCAATCCAGGTCCCGGCCACAAAGGTACCCAGGGAGCTGCCCAGATTGGCCAAAACCACCACCAAGAGGATCCTGCACAAGGGATTCAGCCAGAAACCCTTCAGGGAGGTCATGGCTTGGGGCAGGCCCTCCAGATCACCCACCTTGGGCTTTTTTATCCAGGCCTGGACCAGACCTGCTACCCAGCCTGCAGCCATGGTGGGGTTCAGGCTGGTCAGGGGGGCAGCCACAAATGCTGAGGCTATAGTCAAAGGATGCCCAAAGGCCAGGCAGACCCCTAAGGCAGAAAAAACACCGTTGACCAGGATCCAGATATAGATGGACTGCACGGATTGCTCTGAGCCCTGCATAAGAAAACCCAGAAGCAGCAGGATCACTATCAGCAAGGGCACCCCCCATTTGACCAATTTAGGCCAGATAGGCTTGGGCGGCATACTGCAGAGCTCCTGGATGTCTATTCTCTGGCCCAGATAGCCGGCTATGCCCTGGGCGTGGCCTGCCCCAACTATGGCCAGCACTTTGGATCCCGGGCTGGCAGCAATCTTGTGGGCCAGGTACTGGTCCCGCTCCTGGATCAAGGTCCTTTGCACCTGGGGGAAGGACTGGGCGAACTCGTCCATGATCACTTGCAGCTGGTCCTTGTCCTTTAAGTCTTCTATATCCTCGGCGCTGATCTTGTCCTGGAAGAAAAGCCCGGCCAAAAGCTGCAGCATCAGCTTTAGCTTGGCCCAGAGACCCAGGGAGGCCCAGACCCGCTTCAAGGTAATGTTCACATCCCGGTCCGCAAGAACCAGGTCTGCGTCCAGATCCTCAGCCTGGCGCACTCCCTCCAGCATCTCCGCCCCTGGCTTTACCCCCAATTTTTGGCCTATCCTGCGGTAAAAGGCGCTAAGGGCCAATTGG
Source organism: Thermodesulfobacteriota bacterium (assembly GCA_051744965.1). Classification (GTDB taxonomy): domain Bacteria; phylum Desulfobacterota; class Desulfovibrionia; order Desulfovibrionales; family Desulfothermaceae; genus CAZBUB01. The sequence continues at coordinate 2,479 of JBNJDO010000082.1, forward strand.
GCTAGGAGGAACAGGGCCTTGTTCTCCTGGATTACCTTATACAGATCCATCTTTTGCCAGGTTTCCTGCTGCACCAGGGCCTGGTACCTGGAGGGACAGAGCTCTACGCAGATGGTGTCAGGCTGCAGTTCCTGGGCAACATTCTTCACGTCCTCTACGCTCTGGCTGGAGATATGCGCAGTGCCTAGGATATAGATATCCTTGTCCTGCAGCCTGATGTGCTGGACTTTGTCCAGGATAGGTGTGTCTTCCTGTTTCATGGATAAAAGCCTTGGGAGCTATATTGTTGAGGGCCCTGCACCAGGGTAATTACTGAGACTTCGCCGGAGCAGTTGAAGCGCACCGGTACTCCGGAGACTCCCACACCCGGGGAGGTGTATCCCAGAAGACCCTGGTATGTCCAGAAGCCAGAGCAGAATCTGCGCGGGGCGGGGCAGTGGGTGAAAATCGGACCCAGGGGCGGGATCTGGATCTGTCCGGCATGGGTGTGGCCAGCCAGGTAGAGGTTGGCCCCGTGTTTTTCCGCTTCCTGATAGAGCACCGGGGAATGAGCCAGAAACAGGCAGAAGTCTTCAGGGGGTATACCTTGAAAGGCCAGTTCCAGGTCATGGCATCTGTAGTAATGCGGATCGTCCACCCCTGCGATCCAGATATGCTGGCTGCCCTTGTCTATCCTGCAGGAGTCGTTGATCAGGACCCTGGCTCCCTGGCTGTGCAAGGTTTCCACCATCTCCAGGCAGTCGTGATTTCCCAGCACAGCCAGGATGCCGTCAGGGGCATCTATTTTCTGCAGCAGCCTGCGCAGATGTCCCAGGGCTTCCTGGTAGGTGCCGTGGGTGCGCATCCGGTAGTCCCCGCCCAAAAGGCAGAGATCCACCTTTTGCTTGTCCAGGGTGCCCAGCAGCCTCTCGGTAAGTCCTGGCAGGCCGTCCAGGTGCAGGTCGCATATAAACAGGATCCGGTAGTTGTGGAAGTTCCGGGGCAGGTCAGGCAGGCTGATTTCTAACTCCCGGATATGAAAGCAGAGTGCATTGGCCATCCCCCGGGGATAGAGGCCTGTAAACCGGAAAAAACTCTGCAGCAGCAGGTGATAGTATACCGCCTCTTCAAAATGCAGGATAGTCCCCCAGAAACTGGAGTCCTGCCTGCAGGAGGCCAGCTCCTTCAGCCTGACTCTGGGATTCAAGGGCCTGGGGTACCAGGCAAAGGGCTTTTGCAAGAGGATCTGCTTGTAAAATTTGGTCCAGTGCCAGCCAGCCAGGCCAAAGATTGCCAGCAGGAATAGGCTTTGCAAAAGACTCAGATGCAAATAGATGGCCAAGGGAATCAGGGGCAGGGCTGCCTCAGGCAGGTGGTCCAGGCCGGGCAGGTCAGTGCCCCTGGCCAGGCCCAGCCTGCGTTTGACAAAGCTGCTGGATAGGTCTCCCAGCATGCTGAGTGCTGCACAAAGCAGGCCCAGCCACCAGGGCCAAAAAAGGAGCAGGGCCAGGAAAGGGCCTGCCAGCAAGGCGCAGGCCAGGCCAGCCACAGTCTTGCCCGGGCCCAAAATAGGCTGGCTGTCCCCCAGCCTGCGGCCCAGGTCCAGGGGCATGGGCTGTTTTTGTCTGCGCAGATAGCCCAGCAGGGCAGGGGCCAGGTTGATCCCGCCCAGCAGGATCAGGACCCGGATATATAGGAGCAGCTCTTGCAGCATGAGGAAGCGCTCTGGAGAACAAACCAGGAACTGGCAGGGGCTACTGTAAGCTCTGGCCAGGCTGATCAGGCAGATGGATGCTGATTAAGGTGCCCTGTTCCTGGGAGGACTGCAGGAAGATCTCCCCACCGTGCACTTTGGCCATAAGCCTGGCTGAATAGGTGCCCAGCCCTGTGCCCTGTTTTTTGCCCTTGGTGACCAGCTTTTCAAAGAAGCTGCCCCGGATGTCTTCAGGTACAGCGCCCTGGTTGTGGATCTGAATGACATTCTTGCCTGGGGTGCTTTCCAGGTTGATGCTTATCCAGGCCTTTTCCGGCGAGGCTTCTGCAGCGTTTAGCAGCAGGTTGCCCAGCATGGTGTAGCAAAGCCCTTCTTCAGCCAGTACCAAGAATTGGCTCTTGGGCCCAACAGCTTGGCCCTGGACTTGGATGCTCAGCCCCAAGGACTTCTGGGTCAGGATGTTTTGCAAGTCCTGCTGGATCCTGCGCAGTAATAGCAATAGGTCAATTTTCTGTGGATTTAGCTCATAGCTGCCCATTTCCATGTGGTAGAGATGCAGGGACTGGTTGATCATGTCCAGCATGCGGTGTCCGCTTGCCTCTATGTAGCCCAGGAGATCCTTTTGCTGTTGGGTAAGATTCTCTTCATCCAGCAGGAGCTGCGGGATGCCGATTATGGCATTCAGCGGGGTCTTCAGATCGTGCCTGGTCATCTGCTGCACCTCTTCCTGCAGCCTCTCCGCCTGCTTGCGGGCGGTGATGTCCCTTAGGGAGACCAAGTATACCTCTTCCTGGTCCCAATCTATTTTGCTGCTGCGCACCTCTGCCACATGATTAGAGCCATCGTTTTTCCAGATTTGCAGCTCCAAGGGGCTCTCCTGGCGCATGTGGGAGCTGAACCTTTCCTGCATCAGCTCAGCCTGGGACAGGCCCAGGATTTTTTCAGCTGCGGGGTTGGCGAAGCGGATTCTTTGCTCCTTGTCCACAACTAAAATGGCGTCCTGGTTGGAGTTGATGAGCTGCAGGAAACGCTTTTGCTCCCTTTCCAGCTGATAATTCTTGCGGCTCAGCTCCCTTTGGGTGTTCATAAGGATGTTGTTCACCTCTGAGAGCTGGTCCAGGATGCCTAGATCCCGTTGTCTCGAGGTCTGGCTCTCCTGGCTTTCCTTTTGTGCAAAGCGCAGCAGCCTGGACTGCTCGTTTACTATGCGCAAGAGCTCCTCGTAGAGCATAAATGTGGACTGGGCGCTCTCAGAGATGATCACCAGCTGGCCCTCCTCCCTGGCCAGGCCGAAAAAGACCATTGTCTGCGGGCCTTGCTGCAGCTTGATGTTTAACTCCCAGGACAGGGCGGCACCGTTCTCCTGTATCTCTTGCTGGAAAAGCCCTAGCTTGTTCCAGGAATGGCTGTCCACCAGGTCCTGGAGGCTGTAGTGACCGATGTTGGATAGATGCAGCAGATCATCAAATATTACTTCTTGGATATCTCCTTGGGGGCCGCACAAAAGACCGGCTCCGCAATTCCTGTTTTGCTTCGCCATACATCTAATCCTCGCAATTAACCAATTCCTGGGCCAGCTGTACTGCCTGGGCTGCATCCCTGCCGCAGCCGTGAGCACCGATTTGCTGGGCCAATCCAGGATCGCGCACAAAAGGGTATCCCCCGATCAGGGTTTTGACATGCTGCAGATTGGTCTGAGCGGATACTTGGCTGATGAGCTCCTGGGCCCTGGAGAGATGGCTTTGCAGGGTCACGGATATGGCCAAGAGATGGGCCCCCCTTTGTTCCAGGGCCTTTAGGACGTCCTCATTAGGGCAGTTGGCGCCCAAAAAGTATGTCTCCCAGCCCTGCATCTCGAAAAAGTCAGAGACCATGCGCATGCCTACCTCATGCAGCTCGTTGCCCACGCAGCAGCCCACCATGCTGCAGCTTGTTTTCCTGCTGCTTAGGATGTAGGGAAACAGCTGGGACATGACCAGCTGGGTGGCTGCGGTACAGAAGTGTTCCACAGCCACGGAGACCTGATTGCTTTCCCAGAGCCTGCCCACTTCGTAGAGTGTTGGCTGGAAGACCTGTAGGTAGACATCCTGCACAGTGGTCTGGCCCTCTTGCACTGCCTGCAGGATCAGCTCAGAAGGCCTTTGCCGCTCCCCTTGCAGCAGTTGCTGCAGGTACTTTTTAGCAAGCTGGGCCAGGAACGGATCCTGGATTTGGTGCAGATGGCTGGACTCTTCCTGCTCCGGGTATAAATTTTCTGGGCTGAGCATTAAATTCTCCTGTTAAGGGGTTTATTCCTGGATGTATCCCCATTTCTGGAGCTTGTTCAAGGCGTATTCCCCTTGTTTGCCCTGGCCTCCCTGGCGCAGGAAGCGAAGGTAGAAGTCAGCCGCCTGTTTTTTGCGCTGCATGCCCTCCATGGCCAGCCCCCGGTAGAAGAGGGTCTGGGGATTTCCAGGCAGCATCTGCTCGTAAGTCTCCAGCTCCTGGTAGGCAATATGGTGCTTATCCATATCCAGAGCTGCAAGGGAGCTCTGCAGCACAGCCTGGGGTTCCTGGGGGTAGACTTCCCTGGCTTTTTGCGCTGCTTTCCTGGCCTGTTCATCCTTGTCTTGGGCCCGCAGGCATTTGGAAAGTATAACCAGGCCAGCGTAGTCCTGCTCATCTTGATCCAGGCCGGCCAGTAAATGCTCTTCTGCCTGGCTGAACTTGCCCTCTTGCATGAGCTTCTCCGCCTTTTGCAGCTCCTGGATGAGCTTTTCCTTCCTGCGCAGGGAGGCGGTATGATCCAGGTATCTTTCCTTTTGCAACGGGAGATCGTTTGCCTGGGCGTATTCCTGCCTGGCCCTTTGCCTGGCGGTTTGGTAGCGTTCATCTGACATGGGATGGGTGGAGAACATGATTTGCACAAGGTTGGGGTCCTGTTGGGACTTCTGACGCAGCACGTCCATTAAGCCCACCATGCCTTCAGGGTTATATCTGTTGTGCACCATGTACTCCATGCCCAGGGCATCTGCCTGGCGCTCATTGTCCCGGCTGTACTTGGCCAGCAGTGCCCCGGCTCCGATGCCTCCCAGGCCTGAGATCAAGGGGGCGTATTCCTTGTTGTCCGCCAGTACTGCGCCAGTGCCTGCCAGGACCGCAGAGGCCAGCATGCCCTTGGACATATGGGAGGCAGTATGCCTGGCATTGACATGGCCAAGCTCATGACCAAGTAAAGCTGCCAGTTCTGCCTCGTTTTGCAATTCCAAAAGAATACCCCGGGTCACAGCTATGCTGCCTCCGGGAAAGGCATAGGCATTGACATAGACTGCATTCACGCCCTGGAAGGAATAGGGCATATCAGGCCTGTGGGTCTGCTGGGCCAGATCCTGACCTATGTCCTGGATGTAGCTGTTTAGCTCCTGGTCCTGCACCGGGCCGTAGTCAGCAGAGAGTTGATGCGGGGAATGCTCCTGATCTATGCTGATCTCCTGCTCCTTGGACATGAGCATCAGCTGGCGCTGCCCGGTGACAGGGTTGGCAGCGCAGCCAGAAAGCATTCCTGCGCTGGCCAATGCTGACAGGAGCAAAAAGTCCCTTCTGCTGAGCAGTGCGGACTGGGAAGGATTGAAGCTGTGCATGCTTTTCCCTTTACGTGAGCAAAATGTCTAGGGTTTAGCCAGGCAGAGGCCGGGGCTGGATGTAGTCCCTAAACCTCTTGGACTTCAGGCTCCAGGCCTGCTCCGCCTCTAAGCTCAGAGAGCTTCTGCAACTGGGCCCAACAATCTACTCCGCTGGCCTGAGTCAGGGCCTGGTGATTTATCCTGGACAGGGCTGCAGAATCCACAGTCAAAGGAGAGAATCCAGCCAGGACTCCAAGGTTGGGGCCCACGATCTTGCCCTCTATTGGGGCGCAGTCGCAGACAGTGGAGATCTCTGTAGCAAAGTTGACATAAGCAACCTTGCCCGGCTGGAAGCTGTCTGTCACAGCCTGGGCAGCTACTGCCATGCCCTGGCTTAGCCTGGGCATGTTCTGCAGGCTCAAGGCCTCTTCCGGGCAGGCGCTGCTACAGATAGGGCAGCGCATGCAATAAGGGCTGTCAATTACCGCTTTGTCCCCTTCCAGTCTGGGCAGGTCCAGCCAACAGGCTTCAACGCAGACACCGCAGCCCTGGCAGAGCTCCTCCTGCATTACTAGGTCTATCAAGCGGTGCTGCTCCAGCTTGGTCTTCTTGCTTACGCAGCCCATGGCCAGATTCTTGACCGCTCCACCAAAACCGGTCAGGGGATGTCCCTTGACATGGGAAATGACGATCATGGCGTCTGCTTGGTGCACCGCTCCTGCCACTTCCACTTCCTGGAGCAAGGATTTGTCCCTGCTTTTTTTCGGTATGTTGTTCTCGCTCTTCAGCCCGTCAGCCACAATAAAGGGGCCAAAGCCAAAGCCGTTGGCTACTGCAGTCTGCATGTGCTCCAAGGCATTGTTGCGCAGTAAAGGGTACAGGGTGCTGGTATCTGTGAGAAAGGGTCTGCCGCCTTTTTCCTGGATCTTGTCCAGGATCTGCTTTACGAAAAAAGGCCGTACATAATTGGGATTGCCCAGCTCGCCCACATGGAGTTTGACAGCCACAGCATCCCCTGGCTGCACTACATCCAGAAGTCCGGACTCTGCATATAGCTTTTCTGTGTTTTCCAGCATATTGCCCCCAGCATTCCAGGGGGTCAGAAATACCTGTTCCTCGCGCATAAGCACCTCCTTATTCCCAGACGCAGATTTTTGATTTTGCGTTAGCACCTGATAAGACTGTTTCAAACATAAATCTGCTAGTCCAGGATTGCAAGCAGTTCAGGGAGCAGATGCTGTTCAGATATGAGCATTTTGTTGGGGCTTGCCAGGGGCTGCCTTACAGGTTTAGGATCTGTCTGGCAGTAAATTGACGAATTTGAAGGAGGTCCATATGCAGATACTGGTACTTTATTACTCCAAAACCGGTAATACCCAGAAGCTGGCCCAGGCAGTAGCCGAAGGTGTGGAGCAGGTGCAGGGGGCCCAGGCTGTGCTGAGATCCACATCCCAGGTCAGCAAGGAGGATTTTTTGTCCTCCCAAGGAGTTATTGCTGGTTCCCCGGTATACTTCGGGGTTATGGCAGCGGATCTGAAGCGGGTGATTGACGATTTTATCAGTACCCGCAAAAAGATGGAGGGCAAAGTGGGGGCCGCATTTGCCACCTCAGGAGATCCTACAGGGGGCAAGGAAACCACCATGTTCTCCATTATCCAGGCCCTGATGATCTACGGGATGATAATAGTGGGTGATCCTTTGAGCGCCACCGGCCACTACGGGGTGGCCTGTAGCGGGGAGCCAGATGCCAAAGCCCTGGAAAACGGCCGCAAGCTGGGGGCCAGGGTGGCGGAAGTAGCCAGCAGGCTGGGCCTGGAATAGATAGGGGCAGTATGCAAGGAAATAACCAGGTCTATACTTGTCAGGACTATAGGCAGGAGATGATCCTGCTTGCCCTGCGCTCCAGGCTGGAGAAGGAGCAGGATCCTGAGCAAAGGCAGATTCTAGAGGAGGAGATCCACAGGCTGCAGCAAATGTTGGGCCTGGATTAAATAATAAAATCAAACAGAGGTCTTTTATGCAAATCTATGACGATACAGAGCAAAACCCCTCGGAGATAGACAGGGGGTATGTGATTTCTATGGTAATCAATTCCTTTAAGGGCTGTAAGTATGTCCAGGTTCATCTGTTCCGGCCCTCATGGGATGCCCAGGAAGAAGAGATTTACGACTGGGAAAGGCTCTTGGGCAATCCTGTTCGTGAGGATCAGCCAGTGGATCCCACCGGCAGCAGGCAGGTCATCATGGAAACTTTTACCAGGCAGGAAAAACAGGAGATTTTGCAGTACCTGACCCGGCATTACCAGAACAAGCTGGAATCAGTAACTGCCAGAGCCTTACAATTCCCTGTACCCATGGGGCTTCACCCCTTGTCTGCCGTGCAGGA
>JBNJDO010000083.1:0-10158 GCA_051744965.1 Thermodesulfobacteriota bacterium
TCTGCCTGGAGGGTTCCACTCCTGTGTCCAGGCCTAGAGGGGCTGCAAACCTGCCCGAGCCCACGCCCACTTCCAGGCCCCTGGCTGCAGGCTGAGGCGGCAAAAGGCCATGGATCAGCTCCAGCTCTGTCCTGTAAGCTTCAGGGTTTTCCTCGAACCACTGCTCATAGGCCTCGCTGTATTTTTCAAAGGGCTCAATTTTGGGCATGGATACTTTCCTGGGAGAACATACCCCTAGGCCAAGCGATAATGGTCAAGGGGGCTTGGTTTGATCTTGTCCAGGGAGACTTCCCGGCTGGCCTGAATCAAGACATCTTTGTCTTCTGGGGAAAGGTGTTCAAAATCAGCTCCCTAAATGATCTTTGCGGCAGAGGCGGGATGTCAGATTCCTTGTCTGCAAGGCCGAGCTTGTAGTGCCAAAAGTGCCAGGACCTTGGATTAAAGACACCAACAGGAGGATGCAAAAGGACACTTTTGAGCTCATTCTCTCCAAGATTTTGCATTATCCACCCGCAATCTTCAATGGTTCCCAAGGTCATTATCTGGGCCAAAAAATGGTGCCGGTCACAAATAGCCTGATCTGGCTCTTTCCACCATATATATTTCCGGGCTAGATACTTGAGGTGCATGTCTTTTGAAGTATGCTTTTCCATAAGCTTTTGAACGTTCATTTGAAGTATATGTCCATATACAAGCATATTCCGGGGTTCGCTTATGGTCAAGAAGCCGAACAGCATGAAATTGCAAACAATCCATATCAAAAGCAGTGATATGTTGTAATGAGGCAAAAACTAAATGATCCCCAAACCCAGCAACAGGGCTATGCAGGTCAGGAGAATCCCGGTCAGGGTCTGCACTGACTTCATAGTCACCTTGTGCAGGTAGTGCTTGCCCACCAGCACTCCAGCGAAGGCAAAGACAATGGCAGCCAGGATAAGGGGCCACTGTCCGACATCCACCGGGTTGGCCGCTCCAGCGGCAATGAACAGAAATGCATAGGTAGCGATCCGGGCTGCATCGACCATAAAGCCGATGGCTGCAATTATGAAACTGATAAATTGCCAAGCATTTTTCTCTTTGACAAACAATATATTATTATATAAATTTCCATTTATGTGCTGATCAATTAAGCAAAATTTACATGCCAGCAAATCGATAATCCTATTCATTGGAGACAAGAAATGGAAGCACACCAAAGGGCCTGTGCCCATTACATAGAAACAGTGAAAGCTAAGCAGAAAATTCCTGCCTAGATTGCTTGATGTTCTCAAAAACCAAGCACATAGGCACCTTCGCAGACCATGCATGCAAAGATCAGCTCATGACTGCCAAACAGACAGACATTGATGTCCTTAGAAATGCGGCTCATCTGGCCAAGAGCCTTTCAGACGGCAACCGGCTCAGGATCCTGCTCCTGATCAGCGAGGAGAAGAAGTCGGTTTCAGCTATAGTCGATGAGTTGCATCTATCCCAGCCCTTGGTTTCGCATCATTTAAAGGAGCTGAAGCACTCATTACTAGTCACTGTCCAGCGTGAAGGTCCATTTGTCTATTACCAAATCGCAGATCCCAAGATACTTGATCTGATACATGCCTTGAGCGAGTTGGCCACAAATTTGTTGTCAATGAAAAAAACCTTTTAAAACAGCAAGGATGATGTTCTTCTATGGATAAGCTCCTGGAAACAATCTCCAATATGCCGCCTGAAGAGGCACTGTCCCAGATTACTGATCTCATGGGTCAGCTTTTAAGCGACCTGGACAGCGATTCCCGCGAGCGGTTTGTGATGAAGCTGCTTGAACAATCCAAAGGAGACAAGGTTTCCAGTCTAGTGCATTTGTGACTGGCAGAATGTGTGGGCGAAGGTGTCGACCCAACCCAGATGTGTCAGAGCCTGGTGGACAAGGTTGCCCAGTCAGAGCAGCTCATGGCCATTACCGATCCGGATCTGTTGGCCCTGTTTGAAGATTGGCTGGAGGAGCTGGAGGCAGAGGTTCTTTCCATGATCAAGGAGCATGGGCTTAAGGATGAACAGAACCTGGCCAATAAGCTCGGATTGTCCAGAAGGGGAGTAACTTTTCTGGTTTCCAAACTGCAAAGGGAAGAAAAAATATAGATACCACTGCAAAACATTTAATGGAGGAGTAATCAGCATGCCTGACTTGTTGGTATTTCACAGTGGAAGGCCGGGGTGAGTTTCTTGCAAAAAGGCTACAGGCGTAGCTGAAGTAATGCGTGAAAAATTCGGTCACAAGCTGAACGTGCAGATACATACCATTGATTCAGAGGCAGCCAAGGGGTATACATTCAAAAGCTCCACCAATGTGCTCTTTGACAATGAATGGCTTCCGCTGGATATGGCTACGGACAAGACGCAAATGGAACAATTTCTGAACAGGAAACTGGCAGAGGAGGAAATATGAATGTTCTGTTTATCATTTGCACCAATGATGGTGAGACCATCTACAATGCCATGCGTCTGGCTAATGTAGGGGTCAAGAAGGGGGACGAGGTCAGCGTGTTCATGCTGGGCAAGGGTGTGCTTTTTGAGCAGGCCGGCAGCGAAGAGTTTGATGTCATGGGCCAGGTCAATGCCTTTGAGGGCGATTTCTATGTCTGAGGGGTATGCATGAAATCCCACGGTCTGGAGGGATCAAGCGTGTGCCCTATCGGCTGGATGGACGATCTGTACGAATTGGCCAGGGAAGCGGATAAGGTCTTTACCTTTTAAAAAATTGTACGGCCTGTCCGAGGCAGGCCGTACAATTTTTTTTGAAACTTGACATAGTCGGGGTATGGCACACCAAAAGATGATGCAAATCATGAAGTGACTGAAAATGAAGGTCTAAAAGGGCTCTACCTGAACATTCATCCAGGTTGCGAGTCCGTGCCTTTGCTCATTAATTATACTCCATATTCCAACCTTGGAATCTCAATATAATTCTCTGGATCCTTTTGTTTCTTTTGGATGGCAAAGAAACTCTTTTCAATCTGCTTAAGAACTGAGGCTTCATAATAAAGCATGCCGCACTCCTGGCATACTTCTACAGGTGTATCTTGAACCAACAAATAATTGCCTTTATAAGAATATAGGTAGTCCACTCTTCTCGTCTCACAAGAAAGACTCCCACAAAAATTACATTTCTTATCCATTTCTCTTTCCTCTTGTCCATGGATCAATAAATTTGGGCGGTTTGGGAACATAAACGGTTACCATTACGATCTTGCTTCCTCTCCAACCACAGACTATATGAATGGGTATATTATTTGAAAATCCAAGTATGAGACAACTCTCACCTCTGCCTGTATCTGTATATTGCTCCAAGATCTCACCGTTTAATATAGCACTCTCCACCTCTTGCAAGGTCAGATCATCAGTTTTTCTTTCTAAGTCAGCATGGGAAGAATAAACATATTCATCCCTTTTTACCTTGGCCTTAATTGAGTCGATATCCATGTCTATCCTTTATCACATTATCAAGCAACACCTCGAAGCTAAGCATCTCTATTAATCCTTAACAAAAGAACAGCAATATGAGTTTAGCTAGAAAACCCATTATGTTAATTAACAGCTGTGAATTTAGGACAACGAAACTTTCATGCTTTCACTCAGCTCTGGTTCCGTCATCCCGGATCCTGGGTCATGTCCAGGACAGGCTTGACCCGGGCGTCATCCCGAACACCGATCCGGGATCTAGTCCATATTCTAGATTCCGGCTGGAGAAAATCACATATCTTCTCATGTCTACTCTCCACAAAATTATACCCAGACCGCATTGGTTGAGTGCTGTGGATTGGAAGCTAATCTAAGAACATGTTAAGATAGCTGGTTATTAAGATCAAGAAGTGGCTATATTTGTAAGGAAAGAACGTATCTCCTTGTCGCTGGGAGGGCTTTGGAGCATAAAGTCCACTTGCTCCGTGTAATCAATATCCTCAAAGTAGCAAAGCTGTTCTCTGAATAGACGCTCATTGAAGGCTCCTGCGAAAATATTTTTTGCTTGGGACACTAGTTGCGTAAAAGATACATGTTGCAGCAGCAGAAAATATAAATCAACATAATCTTTCCATTTTGCCCTGCGTCCCAACGCATAGGCCTTCATAGCTCCTAGAGTAAGCAGATCAGGCATGGCAATGATATCCCTAAACCAGACTGGAGTCTGTACAAGGAAAGGGTAGTGAACAAATGATAAACGCACCGTCTGCACAGCTATAGTCAACTCATCACTGCTTCTATGCAGGATATGCTCAATTGCATAGCTTTGACCAATAATAGTATTTATAATTTTATCAGTATCCAGCTCCTTAGCAGAAAAGAGATCAAAGTCAATGGAGCAACGATACCCGGTTTGAAGGGCTATGGCAGTTCCACCAGCCAAATAAAAAGAATTGGAAAAGCTAGGAATTAGATCCAGAAGCCTTTGCTGGCTGCTGTTGATCACATCTGGGTGCATGTCGGGCAAAATAAAGCTTCCAGAAATTTATAGTTCTTGGGTGCAGGTTGCATCTGGGGGAGCTAAGCATTTGGTCAAAAGTGCGAGCAACTCTTCTTAGACCCAGCTCATTTTTGAGCAACAGGAAGTCCTCAAAATCCCCATAGCTCAAAACAGCTTCTATCACCGCCCGCTCTCCAAGCTGGGCCTTATCTCCCACACCCCAAAAAAGATAGGGCTTCTTCAAGACGATATGTTCGTATATGGCCTTGTTCATAATAAAGAAGCATAAGCTGGGCAATTATTCCGGTCAAGGCCATGCTCTGCCTCACTTCCAAGCAATCAAAGAAAAAAAAGGTTATTTGACGCAGATCAAAGAAACATTCTGTCCATTGGGCTAACCAGGATTTATCGGTCTTGATTGCCAAAACTTCTCTGCCCTTCTGGCAAGACGAAGAAACAGCGACTGCAAACCGAGACTGGCCAGCAAGTGGTTGGCAAAAACGTTGTGTCCAAAAATAAGGATTTTTATTATGCAGATTGAAGTCCAGGCCTATGGATCCTTACAGCCTGCCTTGCAAGACACAGACGGGAGCTTGCGGAATTTAGCCCCGGATGCCGAGCTTTCTGTGCTTGATGTCTTGCACAGGCTGAGTATTGCCCAAGATCAAGTCCAACTAGTCATGCTCAACAATCGCCCGGTGAACCTGGAGACAAAAGTAAGACCCATGGACAGGATCGCTTTGTTCCCCCAGGAGTATCCAGTTTTCACTGACTGGAATGACTACCGCCATGCCAAGTAGGACCAAAGCTGCGACTGCCGCCATGTTGTGACACCCCCAAAATGCTCGGAGAACTTCTTTGCACAAAATCCTGCTCATCTTCCCTATACTTAGCTACCTTTTCCTGGCAGCGCATGAGCTCAGAGTAGGAAACTACTGGCTTTTGGCTGCCTGGCTGCTGCTGGCAGTCTTGATCCTGGCCCTGCGCAGGCCTTGGGTGCGCCACGCTTGTGCTTTTAGTCTCATGCTGGGCCTTTTTCTCTGGATCCGGGTCACAGTTGAGCTGCTGCTTTTCAGATTGGCAATAGATGCCCCTTATGCCCTGCTGCTGGCAATCATGGGCACAGTTGCAGGCTTGATTCTATTATCCCTGGCCCTTATGTTCAGCAAAACCGTGCAACAGTGGTTCAATGCAAAACAATCAGGACCTGTGCCGAAGCAGCTTTATTGCATTTTTAAACAAAGGACTTGATTTCTAATTCGTATTGTGAGAATATTCACACGATGTTTCAATAGGCAATAAACTTCCCAATTCTAAGGAGTGGACCATGCCCAGATACCTCAAGGCCTTGATCTATGTCTTAGTGGGCATTGTGGTAGGCTTTCCCCTGTTCAGCATGGCCTACTACACCATGGTTCGAACCTCCACGCCAGAGTTTTGCTCCTCCTGCCATGAGATAGAATACGCCTACGACACCTGGAAGACATCCACCCATGCCAACAACCCTAAGGGCTTTGTAGCGGACTGCATGGATTGCCACCTCCCTGCCCCGGAGAATACCTTTGATTTCTTCTATGCCAAGACCTACCACGGTCTAAAGGATGTGGTGAAGCACTTCACCATGGATACCTACGACCGGGAGAAGAACAGAGAACGGGCCTACAAGGACATCGACAACTCCCAATGCCGCAAGTGCCACCGCAATCTTCTGGGCATGTCCCATCAAAGGGGAGCACTCCTGGCGCACAAGACAGTCCTCTACCCCAGGGAAGGCTATGAAAAGAAGTGCGTGGACTGCCACGACAGCCTGGTGCACTTTCCCAAGGACAATTATCAGTACGACAAAGATGTCTTTTCTCCCAAGGCTGAACGTGATCTATAATCCCGGAACACTGGGCCAAGACCTGGTCTGCCCTGAAGCATTATCATCCAAGGCCTAAAAAAGGAGGGAGCAAATGTTCAAATGGTCAAAGGGAATCTTACTGGGAGCAGCTGCTCTAGGACTGCTTCTGGCCTTAGCTGTGCAGTCCCCTTGGGCCCAGGAAGCTCAAGAGGCTCAGGAGTCAGACACCACCAACCAGCTTAAGCAGAAAGAATTCAGGATCGAGCGCTCCATGTCCAAGCAGGCCAAGGCCTGCATCATGTGCCACAAGCAGGAGCATCCTGGGCTTTTCACTGACTGGGCCAAAAGCCGCCACGCCCATGCCAACATCACCTGCCTGGACTGCCACCAGGCTGAGGAGCACGACCCTGATGTCAGCCAGAGCCATTTTGAGCAGTATCAGCGTGACGACATCAAATGGGGCAGCAAGGAGTACAGGACTCCGATAGCAGAGGTGGTCACCCCCAAGGACTGCTCCCGTTGCCATCCTGACGAGGTTACCCAGTACTCCCGCAGCAAGCACGCCAATACCCTGGAGATCATCTGGAAAATAGATCCCTGGCTCAACGACGGCATGAACTCAGACTGGGAACGAGCTTCAGGCTGCTATTACTGCCATGGCACAGTCCTGGAGCAGACCGAGGACGGCAATTTGGATCCTGAGACCTGGCCCAATGTAGGTGTGGGCAGGCTGAACCTGGACGGCAGCAAAGGCAGCTGCAGCTCCTGCCATACCAGGCACCGCTTCTCTATCATGGAAGCCCGCAAGCCCGAGGCCTGCGGACAGTGCCATCTAGGCCCGGACCATCCCCAGCTGGAAATTTATGAGGAATCCAAGCACGGGGATATCTACCACGCATTTGGAGACGAATACAATTGGACATCCTCGCCTGGGACTTGGACCCCTGGTGTGGACTATAGGGGCCCCACCTGCGCCTCCTGTCACATGTCCGGAGCTGGAGAGGTAAGCACCTCCCATGACGTAACAGAACGCCTCTCCTGGGAGATCCAGGCCCCCTTGACCGTGCGCCCCTCTGAATTCGAGGCCTTTCCTGCGGACACCAATTGGAAGACAGAAAGGGAGAAAATGAAGAAAATCTGTATACAGTGCCACGGCAAGAACTGGGTGGATGGCCATTACGAGAACTTTGACAAAGCAGTGGAGGAATATAACCAGGTCTACTTCAAGCCTGCCAAGGAGATGCTGGATAAGCTGTACGCAGAAGGTCTTCTGGACGATGACAAGTTCTTTGACGAGAAGCTGGAGCTGGAATACTACGAGCTCTGGCACCACGAGGGCAGGCGGGCCCGGATGGGTGCTGCCATGATGGCCCCGGACTATACCTGGTGGCACGGCTTCTACGAGGTCAAAGCCCGCTACAACGAGTTCATGTCCGAAGCCCAGCACCTCTTGGACACCGGGGAAAAGGCCCAAAAGTACGAGGACTACCCCAACGCCACAGGCCGGACAGAAAGGCCAAAAGCCATATTTGAGCCTGATGAATAGCTAAGCTGGATCACAAAGACGACTTAAAAGCCCCTGGAAAAGCATCCAGGGGCTTTTTTTGGCCTCAAATCCTGGCTGTAGCCAAAAATACTGCATGCAGGCTGCTGACCAGAACAAGGAATATGGCAGCTGGGACAGGAAGGTTTTGGGAACCAAGCTGCATCACCGCCCCTGCTGCTTGAGGCCATAGTCCTGGCGCAGCCTATCTGAGAGGGCCCTGATCATCTGAAAGGCCTCTTCCACTGTGCGTGTGCCGTCCGGATTGACCAGGCAGCAGGTGGCAGGTGATAGAAGGCTCCTGGAGATCAGCCACTGCTTATCTATGCCCTTGGAATCCAGAGTATTCCACAAGGTTTCCAATTGCCCGGCCATGGAATCCAGGTTCACCTCAGAGAAAGGCTCAACATTGGTGGGCACCATACCCCAGACCAGTACTCCGCCCCGCTCCAGGAAGCGCTTGATGGCAGGTACATAGGAGACAAAGCGTTCCCCGTTGGAGAAGACATCCAGGGAAAGCACGTCCAGGTCCTGGTTGAGCAAAAAATCCCAGTCCGGATTGCCGCAGAGGTGAATGCCCCTGGGCCTGTCTACCTGGGCAAAAAACTCTTCCAGATCAGACTTGGCCTTGTGGTCGTCATATCCGGACATGGCGGAAAACACGAACTGCAGGCCTGGCTCGTCCACGAACATGAAGGCCTGGGAGTTCTTTTCCTTGAGGCGCTTTAGCTGGATATTGATCCGCTTAGCCATGAACTCCAGCATAAAAGGTCTGACGGTATCCTCGAACAATATGGGCCGCTCATCCTGATCCAGGATGTTGAAGCCAAAGCTGATGGGTCCTTCCAGTTGACCCCGGATTGCGGGCCTGTCCTGCAGGTCCATATCCAGGAAGGCATGGTACACAGCTGAGTAATCCGGGCTGATGTCCAGGTACCAGGGATCTTCCATCCTGGACATGGTCTCTTCTGCTTCCTGCATGAACTTATCCATGGAAAAGCGCAGGGTGCGATTCTCCACATCCAGCTGGATGCCTGGAAAATGCTCTGCTGCCTGGACATACATATCCTCGTAGTAGCTGAGCAGGGGCAGCTGGGGCCAGAAGGGTATATCCAGGCTAAGTGCTGTATTCAGGGCCTGCTCCGCGTCCTTGTGGGGCATGACCGCCATGGCTGTGGTCAATAGATTTCCTGGTATGCTCATGCTTTCTCCTTTGTCGGCTGAAAATTCTGTTCGGTCCCTGGTTCCCATCACCCTATTTACTCTTCACGGCAAATGACAGGCTGTCCAGGCAGGAATATACCACCGGGACCACGATCATGGTCAAAAAAGTGCCCAGCAGCAGGCCTGTGCCAGCCACAATAGCCAGGGGGCTCAGACGTTCCAGCCCTACTGCCATCTCCAAGGCCAGAGGCGACAGCCCCACCACAGTGGAGAGCATGGTCATGAAGATGGGCCTAAGTCTAAGCTCCACCGCCCTTTCAATTGCGCTTTTCCTATCCCAGCCCTCGCTCCTAGCCTGATTGATAAAGTCCAGCAAAAGCACGCTGTTGTTGATGATCACCCCTGCCAGAAAGATCATGCCCATATTTCCGGGCATGGACATGGGCTTGTCAAACAGGAGCAACCCCCACAAGGCACCGGCCACTGCCAGGGGGACCACAGAAAGTATGGTCAAGGGATGCCTAAAGGAGCGAAACATGGTGAAAAGCAGCAAATATAGCAGGATCAGGCCGATAACCAGGGCCTGCCGCAGCTGCTGGTTAGTCTCCTGCATGTCCTGCATAGTCCCGGCGAACTCCATCTGGTATCCCCCAGGGAGCTGCAGCCCCTGCAGACGCTCCTTGGCCTTGGCTGTGACCTGGGAAATGGTCAATCCGCGGTTTTCCCCGCTGATATCAATGGTGCGCTGCAGATCCTCCCTGGTCAGCAAAGGAGATATCCTCTGGGATTCGATCTCTGCCAGAGTCCGCAGCGGGATAGGCCCAAACTTGGACCCCACATAGACCTCTTCCAGGTCTTGGGGCTCTTTTAGATCTTGCTCTGAATAACTTACTCGAATAGGGATATCCAAATAACCCTCCAGGCGCATCCAGGTGGCAGGCACTCCCTGCACAGCAGCCTGCAGCTCCTGGGAGACTTCCTGGGGCGAGGTTCCATACTCCCTGGCCAGAGCTGGATCCACACGCACGGTCTGCTCTTCCTGGTCCATATACCAGCTCCTGCGCACATCCACTAACCCAGGCAGCCCTTGCAGCCTTTGCAGACAAGTCTCTGCCAGCCTGTCCAGCACCTTGGTCTCTGGTCCACTGAGAATGATATTCAAAGGGGCCTTGG
>JBNJDO010000084.1:0-9743 GCA_051744965.1 Thermodesulfobacteriota bacterium
GATAAGCCCGCTGCCCAGCATGATGTTCATAGCCAGCAGGTGCAAGATAAAGGTCAGCAGCAAAAAGAAGTAGAACCAGCCCCAGGGCACAGGCAGGGCTTCTGCAGCAGGGATCAGGCTGCCGGGATCCATGGCTTGCTCCTTTGCTTATAGGTTTTTGCTTTCAGGTCCTTTTGAACATCCCGGCCAGGTCTTGGGCCTTCAAGGCCAGCATAACCGGCCTGCCGTGGGGGCAATAGGCCCTGTTTTCGCATTGCAGCCAGGATTGGATCAGCTGGCAGGCTTCCTCTGGACTGAGCAGCTCTCCGGCTTTTACAGCCTGCCTGCAGGCCAGGGCACACCACAGGCTGTCCAAGGAGTCCAGCCTGTCCTGCAGGACTTGGCGCAGAAAGGATTGGGCCTCCTGGGGGGACATGAAATCCGGAACAGCCTCTAGAATGAGCATGCTCTTCCCTGACCTGGAAAAGGCGAAGCCCATTTTGCGCAGGCTCTGGATGGTCTGCTCCAGCCTGGTCTGTTCCTGCTGCTGCAGGCTCATCTCCTGGACAGGCGCCAGCCTGCGGCTGGCAAAGCTCTGGGATCTTTGCCTGAAGGTATTGAACAGTACCCTCTCGTGCACCGCGTGCTGGTCCAGACAAAGTAGGGTCTGTTCCCCTTTTAGAAGCAAAAGATAGGTCCTGTCCAGCTGGCCCAGATAGGTATGGCCTGGCAAGCCTGAACCTGTTCTGATTTGCAGGGTGGACTCTGCTGAGCAGGATTGGCTGTCTGGCTGCCATTGCTGCTCCAGGGTTGGGACATCTGGCGGTGCCGGGGAGAAAGCCTGCTGCTCCTCCTGCCAGGACTGATCCAGGAACTCCTCAAAGGTCTTGAATTTATACTTTTGCTTGGGCTGATCAGGCCCTGCAATAGTCCGGGGGTGATCCTCAGTAAAATAATCCTGCTCCCCTTGATCCAGGGCCCTGCTGACCGCCCTTTGCACCAGCCTGAACACGCTTTGTTCCTCCCTGAACCGAACCTCCAGCTTGGCTGGATGCACGTTCACATCCAGCAGGCCTGGATCCAGCTCCAGGAAAAGCACAGCCTGGGGGTGTTCCCTGGCCAGGAGCCTGCCCTGGTAGGCCTGTTTCAGGGCGCTTTGCAGCAGCCTGGACTGCACCGGCCTTTGGTTGACAAAGAAGTAGATCCTGCTTGGTCTGGGCTGGGCTGTTTTAGGGCTGCCCACCAGGCCCTGGATCTTCATGTCCTGGCCGTGGTCCTCCACCTGTTGCAGGCCCTGGGTGATTTGATTGGGCCAAATGCTTTGCAGGCGCTGCTGCAGATCTTGTCCAGGGCTGAACTCCAGGCTCAGTTTGTCCTGGAAATAGATCTGGAACTCTTTGTCCCAGTGGGCCAGGGCATATTGCTGCAGGATCTCCTGGCATTTTTTGGCTTCCGTGGCCTTGGTCTTTAAGAATTTTAGCCTGGCAGGGGTGTTTAGAAAGAGGTCCCTGACCTCCACCCTGGTTCCTTGCCTTAAAGGCACTGGGCTCTCTGCGCTGATCTCTCCAAAGTCAACCTGAACCTTGAACCCTTCTTGCTCTCCAGCAGGTATGGAAGCAATGCTCAACCTGGAGACAGAGGCGATGCTGGGCAGGGCCTCCCCTCTGAAGCCAAAGCTATGGATTCGGTTCAGATCCTTTGGGTCCTGGATCTTGCTGGTGGCGTGCCTGGACAGGGACAGGGCCAGCTCCTGCCTGGGAATGCCCCAGCCATTGTCCTGGACCAGGATCAGGCTTTGCCCGCCTTGCTCTATCCAGGCCTGGATACTGTTGGCCCCGGCATCCAGGCTGTTTTCCAAAAGCTCCTTGAGCACAGAGGCAGGCCGCTCCACCACCTCGCCAGCAGCGATCTGGTTCTGCAGGCTCTCAGAAAGGACTTGGATCTTGCCAGGCATCAGGTCCCTATTCTGGTTTAGCAATTTTAAGCGTATAACTTGCCAGTCAAAAGCTTTCTGGCAATACCCTGTTTTCTTATTCCACTTTTTTGTAAATTGGGAGTATCTATTCACCATCTAGGCATCGATGCTAAGATGCTTCAAAAGCTGAGAATGTGATTTACAGACAAATTACAAAGAAAAGCATAAAACTTGTGAAACGCGGTGCTAGTCCCTGGACTCTGCAAACAGGGCCTGTTCTATATCTCCCAGCTGATACAGGCTAAACATAACCTCCACCCGGTCCTCGTCCTGGGTCTTTTCATAGACCAGCTGCACATCCCAGCACTGGTGATCATAGCGCAGTCCTATTCTTTGTTCGATCAGCTCGCTTTCCAACAGGTCCTGCTCCAGGTCGTAGAACAAGGACCAAGATCTTAAATTCAGCCTGCCTCCGGTGCGCAGAATGCGTAAATCGTCCTGGTTTTTGCGATGAATATCCTCTTCCAGCTCCTGGTTATAGTCAAGCCCGAAATAGACCTCTGCCAGATCCTTGGCCTTGAGGCGAAGCATATGCTCGTGCTCATTGATATCTCCGGTATAGGGGGAAACCCAGGTGGAATTTCGCAGATGCAGCCAAGAAAAGGGCCTTAGCAGGAGCCTGGCCTTGATATCTGAAAACGGCCTTTTGGGGTATTGATCCAGGTTTTCCTCCCGGTCAGCCTCGTTGAAGTCGTAGCTTTGCTCCAGCTTGAATTCCAGAAAGTCCAGATAATCCTGGTCCAGATTGAAACCCGGGCCTTCTGTTTTTTTGCGGATAGTATCCTTTCTGCGGGTGAAGATGTTGTCCAGGGCATAGGTGATCTCGTTTTCAGCCTGGATCCTGTCCTGGCTGTCAAAGCGGGGCAGGTTTCTATTTTGCTCGTCTTCCTGGTCAGGAATGTAGGAGTAGTCCAGCTCAGGCCGCAGGCTGTGCCTGATCATGGTCCAGGCGGAGTTGCCAGGGCTGGCTGCGATCCTTTGCATGTTTCCTGCAGGGCCTAGGTCGAATATGCGCATCAGCTCGCTGGAGGCATCAATGTTCAAGTCCCAGATGCCTCGCTCCTGCTGACTATCCATGTCATCCGGGGTGTCCTGTAGAAAGTACAGTGTCTGCCGCCAGCCCATGCTGGGCAGGATAGTGCCGAACCCGGAGCGCAAGGGCAAAAGCAGCCTGGGGTGCATATCCAGGCGCAGGCCCTGGACCTCGTCCGCCCTGCGCCAGAAATAAGTGGCCTGGTTGTTAGCCTCGAACTGGAAATCGCTCTGTCCCAGGTAGCTGCGGTAGATGTCCAGATTTATCTCTGGCAGCCTTTGCAAAGTATCGTCTTCAGACTCAGCTTTGTCTTTTCTTTGGTAAGTGGGGTCCTGGTTGTACTCCAGCCTGCTCTGCAGGCCAATGTTGCTCCAGCTGCGGGAGAGCAGCAGCTGGCTGGTGCGTTTTTTGGAGTCCTTGTCAGCCACATCCCTGCCGAACTCCTGCAAAAACTCCTCCCTGCTTTGCTCGAATCCGCTGTATCCGTTCTTGAACTCCCGCAGGTAGTACTCGTCTGAGACATAATCCAGGTCCAGGAGCAGCTTCCATTCCGGCTTCAGGAAATAGCCATCCAGCTTGCTGCGCAGCCAGAATCTGTCTTTTGGGTAATTATCAGCATCTATATCCCCGTTGGAATCATAGCGCACCTGGTCATGCACCCAATCCAGCTTGAACAGGCCCTTGCTTAAGGGATCAGGAGTCAGCCTGTACTCCAGGCCCGGCATAAAGCCCCGCTTGCTCATGTAGTTCATATAAAAGGTCAGGTCCTGCTCTTGGTCGATAACCTGGAAATAGGGCAGGTTTATGCCTGTACCGTCCCTGGTGCTGGTAGAGTACTCAGGTCTTAAGAATCCGGACTGCCTGGTCCGTTTGGTGGGCAGGATCAGATATGGGGAATACAATACTGTCTGGTCCTTGATCCTGAATCTGGGTTGGTCCAGATGGGCGTAGCCTTCCAGGGTGACCCTGCCCTGGGCGGTATACAAGGACCAGGGTGGATTGTCCCCATCACAGGTGGTAACCCTGGCCTGCTCAAACTCATAGGTTTCCTCTCCAGTTTTTTGCAGATTCTGGCCCTGGACATGCAAGTTGGGCTCAGGCATGAATATCCTGCCCTGCTTTAACCAGCCAGTGCGACTTTGCAGGTCGATTTCCGCCTCCTGGGCCCAGAGCAGGTCTTGATCCAGCTCTGCGTATACATTGCCCTTCAGGTATACCCAACCGGTTTCCCAGTAATATCTGGCGTAGTCAGACTGGAGCAGATTGTTCTGATGCCTGAGCTCCACATCACCGCTGGCCTCCACTATTTTCAGCTCCTGGTCCACCTGCAGGTCCTGGGAAAAGAGCACCCAGGGCACTTGCTGGTCAATTTTGGTAGGCTGCAGCAGTTCCTGGGCAGATCCTGGATAGGGCAGAAGCAAAAAGAGCAGGACCAGGTGAAGCAAGGCTAAAAGCAGGAAAAAAAGGGAACTGGCTCTTTTTTGGGGCATGGAATCAAGCATCCGCTTCTATGCTCTGGTTAATAGGGCTCTTTATTTTTGTGGGCAGGCCCTGAATAGTCCGCATTAAGGCTTTTGTAAAGCCTAAACAGGATATAGGACTGTATACTTTTTATGCTGCTTGACAGTAAGGGTTAAAAAGGGCACATTAATTATTTGCAGTTAAGGAGAGGTGGCCGAGCTGGCTGAAGGCGCTCGCCTGCTAAGCGAGTATCGGGCTAACCCCCGATCGAGGGTTCAAATCCCTCCCTCTCCGCCATTTTCAAGAATTCCCAGCCTTGTTCAGGCTGGGATTTTTTTATCCAGCTGGAGATAATATGCAAAACAGCATTGTGAGAGGAATCGTACTCGGAGGTTCGGTGGGCCTTATCGCCAGCTGGACCGGGGTGGATCCCCTGCGGGCCCTCTTGCTGGGCATGGTCTGCGGGGTTTTGGCGGTTTTGACCAGGATGGCAGTGCAAAAAAGCAGAAAATCAGACAGCTAGAGTCTACTCCAGTTCCCGAACCACCAGCACTGAACTCTGGGCATGCCTGACCACCCGGGCAGTATTGGTGCCCAGGAGATAGTCCCTGAACTTGGTGCGATTGGCAGGCATGACGATCAGATCCGCCTCCACCTCCTGGGACATCTCCACGATCCTGCGGTAGACCGAGCCCTGGGCCACCAGGTGCTGGACCGGGATGTCCCTTGGCACTCTGTTTTCCAAAAAGGCATGCAGGGTGCTCTCTGCATCCTGGATTATGTTTTCTCCTGCATCAGCAGGGAAGTACTGACCTACAATAGGCATGCCCAAATCCGGGACCACAGTCAGGACATGCAGCTGGGCCTGATAGAATCTGCAAAGCTCGATAGACCTCTGTAGTGCTGCCTTGCAAGGCAGGGAGTCCTCTTCCTCCTGCAGATCCACAGGCAATAGAATATGCTTGTACACTTATTGCTTCTCCTGCTTCTGTACTATTATATATATCCTTCCCAGCCAGGCTGAGCATGGCACACACTTGCCACTGTGGATAATGAAAAGCCCCTCATCTCTAGTTTCCAGCCTTTCAACCGGAATCAGCAGCCAGCCTCTCCGTTTTTTTGACCTGCCAAAGCTGCAGGCCGAAAATCAAGGCAAAGAACATTACTCCCAAGGCTTGCAAGGCCTCCCTGCCAAAGGGCAAATGCACCTCCACAATACCCGGCCTGAAGGTCATGCAGAAGATCCCCAGCAACAGCAGCCTTTCCCACCAGTGGCAGTGCCTGGCCAGATAGCCCTGCAGGGCGGAGGCAAAGGCGAACATGGCGATCAAGCCAGCAAAAAACACCCAGGCGATCTTGGGTATGCTTTGCATCCAGATGATCTGGCCTGACTCATTTATTCCAGAGATCATCAGCAGTTCTGTATTGAACAGGAATATAAAAGGCAGGACAGCAGTGCGCATGTCATAGGTAAAGCCCTGGATGCCTGTCTTGATGGGATCAGTCCTGGCAATAGCCGCTCCTGCGTAGGCAGCCAGCCCTACAGGCGGAGTGTCGTCCGCCAGGATGCCGAAATAGAAGACAAACAAATGTGCAGCGATCAAGGGAAAGACCAGTCCTGCGTCCGTGCCCATCTGAACAATGACCGGAGCAGTCAAGGAGGCCATGATGATGTAGTTGGCTGTGGTGGGCATGCCCAGGCCCAGGATCAGGCAGGAGATGGCAGTAAATATCAGGGCAGGTACAATATAGCCCATGGACAGGGTCTCGATCAGGTTGATGAACCTGCCTGCCAGGCCGGTGATGGAGACCACGCCCACAATGATTCCTGCAGTGGCAGTGGCCACACCCACGGAGATCATGTTCCTGGCTCCGGCAACCAGGCCTTGCCAGATATCCTGCAGACCAGAGAAAAAGGCCCAGCCCAGATATCTTGCCAGATCCAGGTTGGGATCCAGCTTGCCCGCCCTTTTTTG
The DNA here is from genome assembly GCA_051744965.1 of Thermodesulfobacteriota bacterium. GTDB lineage: Bacteria > Desulfobacterota > Desulfovibrionia > Desulfovibrionales > Desulfothermaceae > CAZBUB01. Next base: position 6,425 of record JBNJDO010000084.1, read on the forward strand.
CAGGCCCAGGCTGAGGAAGGCAATAATCGGCCTTTGTACGAACATGATCACCAATAGGGCCTGGATAGCCATCATGGCCGAGACCACAGGAGAGCGCCGCAGGAGGACCAGATAGAAGATCAGCACCAGGACCGGGATGATAAAGTGGCAGCCTCGAAGCAGGGTCTTCATGAACCTGGGCAGCTCTTCCCTGGATATGGGCCTTAGCTTTAGCTTCAGGGCCTCCAGGTGCACCACATAGAACAGGGTCAGATAGGAAAGCAGGGCAGGAAACAGGGCTGCCCGGACCACGTCCAGATAGGGCATGCCTATGATCTCGGCCATGATGAATGCTGCCGCGCCCATGACCGGAGGCATGAGCTGACCGTTGGTGCTGGCTGCCACCTCTACTGCAGCAGCCTTGTGGGCAGGGAAGCCCACTTTCTTCATCAAGGGGATGGTAAATGTCCCGGTGGTTACTGTATTGGCAATCGAGGATCCAGAAACCAGCCCGGTCAGACCGGAGGCTGCCACTGCAGCCTTGGCTGGTCCGCCTCTGAAAGTACCCAGGGCGGAGAAGGCTAAATCAATAAAGTATTTCCCACCCCCGGCCTTGTCCAAGAGGGCACCGAAAAGGACAAACAGGAAAACAAAGTCAGTGGACACCCCTAAAGGGACCCCGAAAATTCCGGTGGTGGAAAGGTACATGTCGCTGATCACGAAATCCAGGGGCATGCCACTGTGGCGCAGCACTTCCGGCAGATAGGGGCCAATGAAGTTATAGAGCAGGAAGAGCAGCCCCAGGAGAGCCAGGGCAGGCCCTAGACATCTTCGGGAGGCCTCCAGGAGCAGGACTATGAGTATGGTGCCCATCCAGATATCCAGGCTGGAGGGCAAGCCTTGGCGATGTACTAGATTGCTGTAGTCCCACCAGATGTACAGGCAGGAGGAAGTGGCCAGCACTGCAAAGAGTATGTCATAAAACGGGATGCTGGTCCGAATGGACTTACTGGAGACTTTAGGGATTATCTTTTTGCTCCAGCTCACCAGCCGGGGCGGGCTCTGCTCCTTGTATGCGGGATAGGCCAGAAAGGCCAGACATATGGCAAAGGCTAAATGCCAAGCCCTGGCAATATGGGAATTAATGGGCTGATAGGCAAGGAAAAGCTGATATCCAGACCAGGACAGACAAAGCAGGGTTATCAAGCCTGAGGCGATTTTGCTTTTGGGCGCCCTGGAACCAGCCTCCACAGTAGCCACCAGGTCTTTTGCTTCCTGGCTGCCTTGTCCTGATTGTTCCTGCAGTTCGTCCTGGTCTGTGTTCTGCTCCTGAGGCCCCATAAGCAGCAGATCCTCAATTTTCGCAATTTAAGAAGTGCTAGTACCGCCAAGCGCAGCAAGGTAAAGAGGCAGGTGCCAGTTCTGCCAGCACCTGCCTCTAGGGGTCAGGTATTGCTTACATCCAGCCCTGTTCCTCGTAGTATTTCTTTGCTCCGGGATGGAAGGGAGCGGAGAGGCCCTGCAGCATCTCCTCTGGATTGAGATGTTCGAATGCGGAATGGGAGCCCTTGAGCTCATCCAGGTGCTCGAATGTGGTTTTGACCATGTCGTAGACTGTTTCTTCTTCTACATCTGCACTGCTGATTACTGTGGCGGTAACAGCATAGGTTTCCACGTCGTAATCTACCCCTTTGTAGGTTCCAGCAGGGATCTTGGTCATGATGTAGTAGGGGTTGTCATCCACCATTTCTTTGATTTTGTCATGATTGATGGGTACCATGCGGATGTCTGTGGAGTTGGCAGGCTCCTCGATCGCAGCACTGGGATTACCCACGGTATAGAAGAAGGCGTCAATCTTTCTGTCCACCAGAGCCCTGGAGGCTTCGTGCTGCTGCAGGCCCTCTGAGTCAATGTCCTCATCCTGGTCAATTCCGTATATCTCCAGCACATCCTCTGCATTGCCCCTTTGTCCGGAGCCTGGATTGCCGATGTTTATCTTCTTGCCCTTGATGTCTTCCACTTCCTCGATTCCAGTATCCTCCCTGGTAACCAGCATCACAGTCTCAGGATGCATGCTGAACACGCTGCGCAGGTCTTCAATAGGCTCGCCTTCCCACTCTGCCTTGCCATGGTAGGCCTGCCAGTTGCGGTCTGACTGGGCCACGCCAAAGTCAAAAGCCCCTCTCTTGATGGCGTTGATGTTGAATACAGAGCCGCCTGTGGGCCGGCCCACGTAGTTGTACTTGTCGTCCTCATACTTGTTCATCAGATTGCTGATCTGCAAGGCCACCTGATAGTAGACTCCAGTAGTGGACGCGCCTCCGAAAAGGATGTCCTTGGCTGCTTGAGCTGCAGGTGCAGTGCAAAGCAGGCCCATGCACACCGCCAAAAAGAGCAAACCCCGTTTCCAACTCATGGCTCTTCTCCTCCTTTCTGGTTGCAGTTAAAAAAAAAGGCGCCTTTGTTTATTGTCTTTTTTTAATGCCCGGTTTTAAGGAGTATGTCAATAAGATTTTGAATTGTTATTAACTTGACAGCAGTACCAGATGGACAGAACCAAAAGGCAGGATCTGGGCACCAGGCTGGATTTGAGCATATACTCGTCCTCGCTGTGGTCCATATCTCCCATGGGGCCCAGACCATCCAGTACAGGCACGCCCCTGGAGGCCAGTATGTTGGCGTCAGAGACTCCGTTTCTAAGCTCAGCCCGTACCTTCTGGCCCAGGATTTCTGCCCTGGAGCGCACCAGTTCAAATAGCTCCTGATTGATCTTGGACTGGGGCATGGGCGGTCTGCCTGTTTGGTAGGTCAGGCTAGAGGAGGTTCCAGGGATGTGGGGTTTGTTCACTATCTTATCTAGCTCGGTTTTCAGGCTTAAGCCATCCTCTTCCTGCAGATAGCGGACATCAATCAGGGCCTCTGCCTGCTTGGCCACTGTATTGGGTCCGATCCCGCCCTGGATTTTGCCCACGTTCAGGGTCAGGGCAGGGGGCTGGTTCAGGCCCTCCAAGGCGATGATCTTGTGTGCCAGCTCCAGGATGGCGCTGGGCTTGTGCTGGTCTGCTGCCTGGGCAGCGTGGCCTGCCTGGCCCCGGACCTGGAGCAGGTATCCGCTCCTGCCCTTCCTGCCGGTGACAATATCTCCTTCCAATCCGCCGCACTCCAAAACAAAGCCTGCAAAGCTGCGCTCTGCTTCCTGGCTGATCAGCTCCCAGGAAGCGGGAGAGCCGATCTCCTCGTCAGAGTTGCAAAGCATTGCTACCGGGATCTTTTGTAAAAGTCCCAGCTGCTCCAGGGCCAGAAGGGCGAAGATCCCGCAGACCAGGCCGCCCTTCATGTC
>JBNJDO010000085.1:0-9714 GCA_051744965.1 Thermodesulfobacteriota bacterium
TCTCTAATTATCTGCCCGGGGAAAGATAGATTGGGAGAAGGACAGAAGTGCCCCTTGCCTGAATGGAGATGATCTGTTAGATAAACTGGGCAGGGCGGAAGCGTTTCGTCACCGGTGTGGCGCCTGGACTTCAAATCCAGTGGATGGGCTAACCCCCATCGGTAGGTTCGACTCCTATACGCTTCCGCCATTTTTTTGTCTGCACTGAGCCAGAAACTCCCGGACTTTCTGCAGTTGCTTCTGCACAGAGGCATACCCTGTACCCCCGGGCTGGCTCCTGCGGGAGACTGCTGCCTCATACTCCAACACTTGGTAGACATCCGACTCCACCAAGGATGAAAAAAACTGCAACTCCTGCAGGCTGAGCGCTTCCAGGGGCAGGCCTCTGGACTCTGCATGGGCCACAGCCTTACCAGTCACAAAATGGGCCTGTCTAAAGGGCAGACCCTTTTGCACCAGATAATCGGCAAACTCTGTGGCATTCAAGTAGCCTTGCTGCACTGCCCGGAGCATATTTTGTTCTACAAATCCCACATCCCGGACCAACTCGGCCATGACCCTGAGGGAGGCGTACACAATCTCGTCCGTGCGCAAGAAAAGGGGCTTGTCCTCCTGCAGGTCCCGATTATAGGCCAAGGGCTGGGCCTTGAGAACGGTTAACATGCCCAATAGATCCCCAAAGGTCCGGCCTGTGCGCCCCCGCATCAGCTCTGCCAAGTCTGGATTCTTCTTCTGAGGCATAATGGAGGAGCCGGTACTTAAGGCATCCGGCAGCTGGACAAAGCCAAAGCCAGGATTGGCCCAGAGGATGATCTCCTCGCAAAGCCGACTCAAATGGGTCATGATCACTGAGCCGGCAAACAAGGACTCCAGCACGAAATCCCTATCCGAGACCGCGTCCATGCTGTTCTCAAATGCCTGGGCAAAGCCCAGCTGGCCAGCAGTGTACTCTGGATCCAGGTCATAGGTGGTCCCAGCCAGGGCTGCTGCTCCCAGGGGGCAGACCCGAGTCCTCTTCTGGCTGTCCTGCAAGCGCTCATAATCCCGCCTGAACATCTGCACGTAAGCCAGAAGATGCTGGGCCAAGCTCACTGGCTGGGCCGGCTGCAAATGGGTGTAGCCAGGCATCACGGTGCGCACATGTTCTTCAGCCCTGTTCAAGAGAACATGGATCAGCTCCAGGATCTCCTCTGACCAGGCCCAGGTGTGCTGGGAGACAAAGAGCCTGAAGTCAGCAGCCACCTGATCATTGCGGCTGCGTCCGGTATGCAGCTTCTGGCCCACTTCACCGATAATCTCGGTCAGGCGCTGCTCTATGTTCATGTGCACATCTTCCAGCTCCCTGCGCCAGGGAAAGCTGCCCTCCTGGATCTCCTGCTCTATTCTTTCCAGACCCTGCAGTATCTGCTCCAGCTCATCCTTAAGCAGAATGCCCTGCTTGGCCAGCATTCTCGCGTGGGCCCTGGAGCATTCTAGATCCTGGGTAGAAAACTTCTTGTCGCATTCCAGGGAATCAGTGTACTCCTGCAACAACTCATGCGCGCTTTCCTGGAACCTGCCTGTCCACATCTTGGTAACCTTTATTCCTATCTATTTCCTGCTTGACCTGGCCCTGGCCTCTGCCACCAGCCTCAGGCCCTGCAACCGGATGAAGCCTGCGGCGTCAGCCTGGTCATAGGCATCCTCTGCCTCGAAAGTAGCCAGCTTGGGGTCGTACAAGGAATGCTCAGCCTGCCTGCCCAGGGGATAGACCTGGCCTTTGTACAGCTTAACGCGCACCCTGCCGCTGACCTTCTCCTGGATGCTGTCCATCATCTTCTGCAGGGACCTCCTTTCCGGAGAGAACCAGAAGCCGTTATAAACCATGCGCCCGTAGTCAGGCACCATCTTGTTTCGCATATGCAGTTCTTCCCGGTCCAGGCAGATGCCCTCCAGGTCCTGGTGGGCAGTGTACAGAATGGTGCCCCCAGGTGTCTCATAGAGCCCCCTGGACTTCATGCCCACAAACCTGTTCTCCACCATGTCCACCCTGCCGATGCCGTGCTTTCCGCCCAAGCTGTTCAAGGCCTTGATGAGTCCGGCAGGGCTGTGGGATTGGCCATTTATTGCCACCGGATCCCCGGCCTCAAAATCAATGTTTACTATCTCCGGCTCATCAGGGGCCTTTTCCGGAGGCACTGTGAGATGATAGGTGCCCGGGCCTGGTTCAGCCCAGGGATCCTCCAGCTCGGCCCCTTCAAAGCTAAGGTGCAGCAGATTGCGATCACAGCTGTACATCTTCTCCTGGCTGGCAGGAACAGGAATGTTGTTTTTGCGGGCAAACTCCAAAAGGTCGGACCTGGAGGCCAGATCCCATTCCCTCCAGGGAGCTATCACTTTTAGCTCAGGAGCCAGGGCCATGCTGGCCAGCTCGAACCTGACCTGGTCGTTGCCCTTGCCTGTAGCTCCGTGGGCAATGGCCTGGGCCCCCTCCTGCCTGGCCACTTCCACCAGCTTCTTGGCTATCAAGGGCCTGGCCAGGGATGTGCCCAATAGATAGCGCCCCTCATATATGGCTGCAGCCCTGAAGGCAGGCAAGACATAATCCTTGGCAAACTCCTGCTGCAGATCCAGGATATAGGCCTTGGAGGCACCCGTGCTCAGGGCCTTTTCCTCCAGGCCGTCCAGCTCCTCTTCCTGACCCAGATCCGCTGTCAGGGCAATCACTTCGCAATCGTAGGCCCCCTTGATCCATTTCAGGATAACCGAGGTGTCCAGCCCGCCTGAATAGGCCAGCACCACCTTTTTGATCTCTTGCATACTGCTCTCTTGGCTTGTTTTTTGTTTTAGCTGTAACTGTAATGCCTTATCAGGCACCACCAAGCATGGAAAGCTGAAGGTTGTTTTTCTTCGTCACCCCGGCGAAGGCCGGGGTCCAGTTCTTTTTATCGATACTTCCAGACTGGACTCCGGCTAGAGCCTGTGCTGGACAGCGATCCCTCTGCCGAAATAAAAAGGAAGTTGGCCCCATGACGACCCTCCCCTTACCCCTCCCTGCCCAGGGAGGGAAATTCGGACCCAGCCCTATTGTCTTTGATGCGGGCCTTTAGGTGTCTGATCACTACCCCCTGATTCCCCTTCCTTTTGAGGTGCTCCCTTCTTATTCCCCTCCCTTTTAAAGGAGGGGTTAGGGGAGGGTTGAATGATGCCAGCTAGTTAGCTCACGCTCCCTGAGCACTTGGTGTCAAGTGTGGGTAAAGACCAGCCCTATATAAGGAGGGGTTAAGCGATGGGAGAACTCGTAGTCGTAAGCGCCAACAAGAAAGCATGCCCTTTATCTTCGATTCAAATCCCCCCTGCAACCCACTGCAAAAGCGCCTTTTGCATATGCAGCCTGTTCTCTGCCTGATCCCAGACTATGCTCCTGTCCCCTTCCAGGACCTCTTCGGTTATCTCCTCTCCTCGGTGCGCAGGCAGACAATGCATGACCAGGGCCCTATCCGGGGCCTGGCTCAGCAGCTCCTGGTTCAGCTGGAAACCGGTAAAGGGCCTGTTCCTGGCCTCCTTCTGCCCTTCCTGGCCCATGGAGGCCCAGACATCTGTATGGATGTAGTCCGCGTCCTGCAACGCATCTCTAGGGTCATGGCAGATGTTCACCTTGGCCCCAGCCTGCAGGGCCCGCTCCAGGATGTCGGTATCCGGCTCGAATCCCTGGGGAATGGCCAAGTGCAGATAAAAAGGCAGAAAGCAGGCAGCATTGATCCAGGAATGGGCCATATTGTTCCCGTCCCCGATCCAAGCCATCTTGAGTCTGCTGAAATCTGGGCTGCGCTCCTGGATGGTCAACAGATCGCTCAACACCTGGCAGGGATGAAACCTGTCACTCAAGGCATTTATCACCGGTATGTCTGAATACGCAGCAAGCTCCTCCAGGCTCTGCTGGGCAAAGGTGCGCACAATCATGCCCTGACAGTACCTGGAAAGCACCCTGGCAGTGTCCTTCAAGGGCTCGCTGCGCCCCAACTGGGATTCCTGGGGGGTCATGAATATGCTGGTGCCCCCGAGCTGGCTGACAGCCACCTCAAAGGATATCCTGGTCCTGGTGGAGGCCTTCTCAAATACCAGCACATAGCTTTGACCCTGCAGGGTGTTTTGTTCCCGGCCCTGCTGCTTGAGCTCCCTGGATCTTTGCAAAAGCGCATGGATCAAATCCGGGGAAAGATCTAGAATCTGTAGCAAATGCCTGGGCATATCCGGCCCTCCTTACCTGCCCCCTGGCTGAAAACTTTATTTGTATATCGATCGATTTCAGCTTGTAAAGGGCAAATTTTACCCCGGGCTGGACAATTGCCCTAGCTGCCCAGACTAGGGTACTCTAGATGATAAGCACACCTGCAAAAAGTCAGATTCTCTCTCGCATAAGCTATAGACAATACCAGAAACTGGTTTGACAAAGATTTATTATTGGTTATTATACCAAATAAGCAACAAAGAGGTAGCCATGAAAAAAGAACTTCGGGATCGCTACGAAAACAGGGCCAAGATCATGAAGGCCCTGGGACATCCTACCAGGCTGTTTATAGTGGAGGAGCTCAGCCGTGGGAACAGGTGCGTTTGTGAGCTGACCGAGATGATCGGTGCAGATACCTCCACGGTGTCCAAGCACCTCTCCATACTCAGGGAAGCAGGCCTGGTGGATTACGAGAAGCAAGGCACCCAGATGCACTACCACTTGGCTGCGCCCTGTATTTTGGATTTCTTCAGCTGCCTGGAGAACATGATCCAAATTGATCTGGAGCGCAGAAAGTTGCAGCTCTAACTCAAAGACTAAGGAGCACTTCATGTCCAAGAAAAAAGTCTTGTTCCTGTGCACAGGCAATTCCTGCCGCAGCCAGATGGCAGAAGGCTGGGCCAGGCATCTGCACAGCGACAAATTGGAGGTCGCCTCTGCCGGTGTGATCAAGCATGGAGTAGACCCCAGGGCTGTACAGATCATGTTCGAGGCAGGAGTGGACATCTCCAAACAAAGCTCTAAGTCAATAGATGAGCTACCAGAGCAAAGCTTTGATGCGGTGATCACTTTGTGTGATCACGCCAGCGAGAGCTGCCCCTTTTTCCCCGGAGATGTGATCCGCCTGCATCAAGGCTTTGACGACCCCCCTGCCCTGGCCAGGCAGGCTGCAAGCCAGGAAGAGGCTTTAAATGCCTATCGCAGGGTCAGGGATGAGATCAGGGACTTTGTGCAAGGACTGCCGCAACTGCTGGAAAAGGAGCAGCAAAAATAATTTGTAATTTGATTTTTTTATTCTTGCTTGGAGGTTATTTGAACCATGAATATTCAGGAACGCTATAAGCTGCTTTTGCTGGTGCTCTTCTTCCTGGTGGCCTATTTTGTGCCCTGGAACCACGAGATCATCCGCCAGTCAGGCCTGGAAGCCTTCATGATGCTCCAGGAGTATGCCCGGGAGCACGTTTTGACCTGTTTGATCCCGGCCTTTTTTATTGCTGGTGCCATTGCAGTGTTTGTCTCCCAGGCCTCGGTGATCAAGTATTTCGGAGCACAGGCCAATAAGCTCTTGTCCTATTCCGTGGCCTCGGTCTCCGGAACCATCCTGGCTGTTTGCTCCTGCACTGTCCTGCCCTTGTTCGCTGGGATTTATTCCAGGGGCGCAGGCATAGGTCCGGCTACAGCCTTTCTCTACTCCGGTCCAGCCATCAATGTCCTGGCCATTGTCTTTACTGCCCGGATCTTAGGCTGGCAGCTGGGCTTGGCCAGAGCCATCGGGGCTATTGCATTTGCCGCAATTGTGGGACTCTGCATGCATTTTATCTTCCGTAAAGATGATGAGCAGCGCCAGGCCGGGCAGATGCACCTGCCAGAGGATGAAGAAAAAGGCCGGACCCTGTTCCAGGAAGCCATGTTCATGCTGGTGCTGATATTGATCCTGATCTTTGCCGCCTTTGCCAGCCCCGGGCCTGAGGCAGCAGGCCTCTGGCAAGCAATATTCCAGGCCAAGTGGCTGCTCACCGGTCTCATGCTGGTCATCCTGGGCTTCATCCTCAGGTCCTGGTTCCAGCGTGAGGAGCTTGGGCAATGGGTGGACTCCACCTGGGGATTCATGAAGCAGATCTTTCCCTTGCTGTTTGCAGGAGTGCTTTTTGCAGGATTCTTCCTGGGCCGCCCCGGAGAAACAGCCTTGATCCCGGAGCAGTACATAGCCGATCTGGTTGGCGGAAATTCCTTGCAGGCCAATGTGATAGCAGCCCTGGCCTCAGCCTTGATGTACTTCGCCACCTTGACCGAGGTTCCCATCCTGCAGGGACTGCTTGGCTCAGGCATGGGCCAGGGCCCTGCATTGACCATGCTCCTGGCAGGACCTGCCCTATCCCTGCCCAACCTGATCGTTATCGGCAGTGTCATGGGCTGGAAAAAGACCGGGACCTTTGCTGGAATCATTGTGGTCCTATCCACTATAGCGGGCATGGGCTACGGGGCATTTATTGTTTCCTGATAATTTGAGTGTTAAAAGTCAGAGGTGAAAGTTTAAAAGCAAAGGTGTTGCTATAGAGCTTATGACTGGCAAGCTGAGAAAACAAAACCAAAAAAGGAGTAAAGCCATGGAAATCAAGGTACTCGGACCTGGGTGTCCCAAATGTGAGCAAACAGAGCAGGTGGTCATGGATACTTTGCAGGAAACCGGTGTCCAGGCCAATGTGGAGAAGGTGACCGGCACCATGGATATCGCAAAATATGGAGTTTTTGGCACTCCAGCAGTGGTGGTGGACGGCGAGGTCAAAGCCGTGGGCAAGATCCCATCCAAGGAGGAGATCAAGTCCTGGATCCAGCAGGGCTAAAAACCAACATTTTGCGCCTGCAGAAAACACACTGCAGGCGTAAAAAGACACCAGTGTAGAGGGGGCACATGTCAGCCAAGGTGCGCCAAACAAGGGTCAAAGGCAACAAGGTGGGCATCATGGGTTTGGAAGAGGCCCTGCAAGAGGTCTCCCAAAACCATGCACACAGCTCTGAGCAGGAAATCAAAGAGGCCCTGCTCAGCAAGCTGGAAAAGGACAACTACATCCCGCCTCCTGCCCGAGAGGATTACGCCCAGGCCTTTTATCAGGAATACTGCAAATATCTGGGTCTGGAAGTAAAGGAAGAAGACTCTTCATCCCCGAGCATTAAGGTCTTGGGGCCGGGCTGCTCCAGGTGCGACAACATGCATCAGGAGATAGTGGATATACTGGCCAAGCTGGGTCTGGCATTGGAGGTGGAACATATCACCGATCCCAAGGAGATAGCTTCTTTTGGAGTAATGGGCACTCCAGCCCTGGTCATCAATAACCAGGTCAAGTGCGTGGGCCGGGTCCCGCGCAGACAGGAATTGAAGAATTGGCTGCAGGAGATTCAGAACTCTTCCTGATCAGGCAACAGGCGCCTTTTCCGGCTCCCTGGGAAACAGATGCCTGGTCCTGAGGCAGATCCTGACCAGGGCCAGCATGATGGGCACCTCTATCAGCAGGCCCACCACTGCAGCCAGGGCAGCCCCGGAATCCACTCCGAACATGGTAACGGCCACGGCAATTGCCACTTCAAAGTGGTTTGAGGCCCCGATCTGGGAGGTGGGGGCAGCGTCCTCGTAGGAGATGCCCAGAAAGCGCGAGGCTGTATAGCCCAGGCCGAAGATAACAAAGGTCTGGATGATCAGCGGGATAGCGATCATCACGATCACCAAAGGCGCCTGCAGAATAATCTCCCCCTGCAGCACGAACAAGGAAACCAAGGTGGCCAAAAGGGCCATCAAGGCCACGTTCCCCCACTTGGCCACGTAGACATTATCAAACCATTCCTTGCCCTTGTTCCGGATCAAGTAGACCCGGGAGATATAGCCTGCAATCAAGGGGATGCCCACGTACACGCCCACGGTCAGGCTCAAGGTCAAAAAAGGCACAGGCAGGGCCACTCCCAGAAGCAGGTTGCCCAAAGGGGCATACAGTACCAGCATGGTCAGGGAGTTGATGGCCACCATGACCAGGGTGTGGCCCATGTTGCCGCCGGACAGATAGCTCCAGACAAAGACCATGGCAGTGCAGGGGGCAATGCCTAAAAGCACCATGCCTGCAAAATATTCAGCTGCCATATCCACAGGAATAAAGGCGGACCAGATCACGTACATGAAAAGCCAGCCGAAAAAGGTCATGGTAAAGGGCTTGATCCCCCAGTTGATGACCAATGTGGTCAAGACTGGCCTGGGCGCCTTGAAGGCTTCCTTGACCTGGCGGAAGTCGATCTGGATCATGATGGGGTAGATCATCAGGAACAGCAAAATCCCTATGGGCAGATTGACCTGGGCAATGGACAGGGAGTCGATAAAATTGGCCATCCCTGGAAACAAAGCGCCGATCGTGATTCCGGCAGCCATGCACAGGGCCACCCACAGAGTGAGGTACTTCTCGAACCAGCCCAGTCCCTTGCCTTGCTTTTCTTCTTGACTCATGCTTCCAGCTCCCTGAAATCAGATTCAAAAACAGTAGGCCTTCATGGGGCCTGCCCAAAACCAATACCAGTCTATGCGCAATGCCTGTCCTCTTTCCTAGCCAAAAACTCCTGCAGGCTCTGCCGATCCAGCTGGAACTGCTCTGTTTGGGCCAAATCCTGCTCCAGGGCCTGCAGCACTGAACTGTGCAAGACGGAATCCGGCTCCTTTAGCCTGTAATAGCACCAGACTGTGCTGCGTCTGTCCTGGACCAGACCACACTCCTTGAGTCTGGCCAGATGCCTGGACACAGTGGATTGGGGCATTTCCAGGACCTCCATCAGGTCGCAGACACATAGCTCACCGTACTGCAAAAGCCCCAGGATCCTGAGCCTGGTCACCTCGGACAATACCTTGAAAAGCTTGGCTGCCTGCTGCATAAAAAACCTTATATCCGGATAAGCGGATATTATCAACACCTATGAAGTGATGGCTATCAAGTAAGTAGCACGGAAAGTGGATAAATAGCTTGCAGCATACATTTTTGCGAGCAAGATCAGCAGGTACCGATGTACTGGACTGCCTACTTTCTGCCTGCTACATTGTGCCTATGCAATCCAACCCTTGTTCCTTGGCTCGTTTTGAGGCTGAAAAGATCCACCATTTAGAGCAGGCCTTGAACTTTGTCCAGGAGGAGGCCCTGCATGAATTGGCTCTAGCCCTACTCAGCTTCCAGGAATCAAACCTCATCTCCCAGGAAGAGATTGAGGATATCCTGGACCAAGATGCGCCAGACGTTCTGCTATTAGCGTTTTCCTGGCGTATGATCATACCAGAACCGCAGAAGCGGGCCAGCATGGCCTGGGAGGAGGCCCTTGCAGATACGCGTTCCTCCACTCGCTGGAAAATGCCTCTGATTGTCAAACATCTTGTCCAGGCAGGATGCAGCACCGGCAGTTGGCAACCCAAGCTATGTCTGCCCCAGGTCTGTGCAACGCTTGAGCATCCTCAAGAGAAAATAATAAGCTTCATCTCTTTTGTGGGCCAGTACGCACCTGGATTCGTTATCAGTGGCAATGCCTTAAGCGCTGCTTTACGCGAAGCAAGGATCCCTGCAGACCTGGAAAATCTGATCATTGAATGCAAGGCCGCCGGGATCTTAAGCCCCAAGCTTTCATCTTTCCCGGATACAGCCCGCCAAGCATCCCCTTTGTATGAGATCAATCCTTGTGTTTTTTGCCCTTCCTGAGCAGACAAA
>JBNJDO010000086.1:0-9638 GCA_051744965.1 Thermodesulfobacteriota bacterium
TTGGATATGCTCCGGACGTTCAGAAAGCATGAAATAAAACCACAACCTAAAAAGGAGGCAGCCCAGCCCGGCCAGGCCCTTAGTCTGCCCCCTTGCACTCGGCCCCCGTGGAGCGGGAAGCCTTTTTGTTTCTAGCTTTGTTTAGATGTGTTACAAACGAGGAATGCGCAACTCAGAGAATAGCAATGGGGATCTGCTGCGCCAGGTAGGGTTGTTTTCCGCGACTGTCCTGGTGATCTCCAACATGGTGGGCACCGGGATCTTCACCACTTCCGGGCTGATAATGCAAGAGCTGCAAGACCCGGTGCTGCTTTTGCTCTGCTGGCTCTGCGGCGGGGTCTTCGCCTTGTGCGGCGCGCTTTGCTACGGTGAGCTGGGGGCCAGATTCCCCAGGGCAGGAGGAGAGTATGTCTTCCTGCGGGAGAGCCTGGGCAGGATGGCAGGCTTCCTCTCGGGCTGGATTTCCTTGATTGTGGGCTTTTCAGCCCCGATTGCCGCTGCTGCTATCGCCTTTGCTACCTACCTTTACTCAGGCCTGGGCCTGGATACTGGCTGGGAGCTGCCTATAGAAGTCCTGGGCCTGCAGGCTGCCAGACTATCCCTGATAAACTTGACTGCTGTGGCAGCCATAGTGGTCTTCAGCCTGCTGCATTACTTAAGCGTAATCACCGGCAGCAGGGTCCAGAATCTGCTGACCATCTCCAACTTTGCCCTGATACTGGTTTTTATCCTGCTGGGCTTTCTTCTGGGGGACGGTTCCAGCCAGAATATGACCCAGACCCAGGGCTGGTCAGGCTTTTCCGCCCAGGGCTTTGCTGTGTCCCTGATATTCGTGTTCTTTGCCTACAGCGGCTGGAACGCTGCAGCCTATCTGGGCGGGGAGATCAAGGACCCCGGCCGGAACATTCCCCTGGCCCTGGTCCTGGGCACTATCCTGGTTACAGGCCTGTACCTGCTGCTGAACCTGGTATTTGTCTACTCCCTTTCACCTCAAGAAATGCAGGGAGTGGTGGATGTGGGAGCCAAGTCAGCAAGATCCCTGTTCGGTCAAGGGATGAGCAGGTTCCTGAGCCTGGCTGTGGCCTTGGGCATCCTGTCCGCTGTCAGCGCTATGGTCATGACCGGGCCCAGGATCTACTATGCCATGTCCAGGGACAAGGTCTTTTTCACCAGGCTGGCCAGGGTGAACCCTGAGCGCAGGACCCCGGCCTACTCCATCGTGCTGCAGGGGGGCATTGCCTGTGTAATGGTGATAACTGCCGCGTTTGAAGCTCTTTTGATGTATATCGGCTTTACCCTGTCCATATTCGCCGTGCTGACTGTAGTGGGCTTGATGTGCATCAGGAGGAGCAGACCCGAGACTGCAGGGGGCTACAGGACCCTGGGCTATCCCCTGACTCCGCTGTTCTTCATCCTGGGCAATATCTGGATCATCTATTACGTGCTGCAGAGCAGGCCGGTCAGCGTGCTGTTCGGCCTGGGCACCATTGTGGCAGGGGTGCTGGTCTATCTGGGCTTTGCCTATCATGAAAACAGTTAGTTAGACTTTATACATATTTAAACAAAGGACCTCGCCTTCCTGCTCGAAAGGCCATATCCCGCTGACCGCAAATAAGTTGTAGCGTAGCACTAAATTAAAAAGAATAAAATTTAGTTGCACTTTAAAAGTATTGATGCTACTCAAAGCGCACTTTTTATTTTGTTTTAACGTTAGACAAAGGAGTGCGCTTATGTGCAGGAGGAGGCATGTCTTAGTGGTGGGTTTGCTGCTAGGTTTATGGCTGGTTCCAGGTATGTTGAACGCCCAGGAGAACCAAGAGGCTGAACATCAAATGGATGAAGTGGTGGTCTCAGCTACCCGGAGCGAGACCTTGCTCAAGGATGCTCCCCAGAATGTCACTGTCTTGGATCGGGAGGCGATCATGAATTCTCCCTATGATCGGGTGGAGGATATCGTACGCAATCTCCCTGGCATGTACAACTTCAGGCACAACAGCCTGCAGACCAATGGCATAATCAGTCCGCTGATCATGCGCGGCGTGGGCAAAAACAAGGTCTTATTCCTGGTGGACGGCGTGCCCCAGAATGACAACTTCAATAACTCTATATCCTGGGTGGCCTGGGGGCATATTCCCAAGGAAGCCATAGAGCGCATTGAGATTGTCCGGGGGCCAACTTCTGCATTATATGGTTCACAGGGTCTGGGAGGAGTGGTGCATATTATTACCAAGTCTCCTGCAAAGCAAAAGGATGCTTCTCTGAGTGCCCAGAGCGGCACGGCCAGTACATTTAGGACCTCTGGCCTGTATAGTCAAAAGTTCGATAAAGCAGGAGTACTTGTTTCCGGCGGTTATGCAGAAAGTGATGGTTTTTACATGCAAGATGAAAAAGAGGATTATGACATAAAACGGCACCGGGATGTAGGTCAGCTAATGGGCAAGGCAAGTTATGATCTTGGACCTGATACGGATATCAGCTTGGCCTCATTACTTTATGACCATGAAACTGGAAAGGGACGGGAATATTTTTATGATGAACTGCAATTGGACCAGCATTGGCTGAACTTCTCGCACCAGGGAGAGCTACTGGATATCAAGAGCTTGGTCTACCTGAACCGGGCTGACAAAACTGCGTATCAGGACAAAAGCCCAGACTTTGATTCTCTTTTGCGCAAAGAAGAAGCGCCATCAGATACCTGGGGTGCTGATGTGCAGGGAACTTTGAAGATGACAGATTGGACCAGGCTGACCCTGGGTACAGCCTTCAAACAAGCTTCCTGGGACTATGACAATATTTATACTCAAAGTACGCGTGATGAGGGGGCTGAAGGCAAGCAGCGTTTTATATCCCCTTTTGCCAATCTGGATCTGCATTTTTTTGATCGTGCCCTGATTATCAATTTCGGAGCCCGTTATGACTGGATGAAAACTTACGACGGCGCTAATTGGGATGATAAAGCTGGTTATGACAATAAGTTCGATGAGCAGCGCGAAGAAAGCTTTTCACCCAAGATGGGCATTATCTATCATGCTGATCAGAAGACCACCTTCAGGGCTTCCGGAGGGAAAGGGTTTCGAGCTCCGAGTCTGTTCGAGATGTATAAAGTGCATGTCCGCGGTGGAGGTACATATTTCAGGCAGGCCAATCCGGACCTGGAGGCAGAAGAAATCTGGTCCTATGATCTCGGTGTAGAGAGATACCTGACGGACAACCTGCTGGGCAAAGTAACATTCTATCAGTCTAGGGCCAAGGACTATATTGGAGATCGTCTCATAGATACTGAGCCAATTTCCGGAGATCGAACCAGATACACTTACAAACTGGACAATATAAGCGAGGTGGATATCTACGGTCTGGAAAACGAGCTGCATTGGCAGGTCAGGCACGATTTGAGTCTGTTCGGCAACTATACATACAATATCTCCAAAGTGGATAAAGATGAAGCAAATCCTGACCTGGAGGGCAATTATCTGCCCAATCAGCCCAAGCATAAAGTGCACCTGGGGCTGAACTATCAAAATCCGGAATTGGTGAATGTAAATTTGCTGGCTAATTACAGCCGGGGGATTTATTTTAATGATGAAAACACCTTGGAAACTGGTGGGTACTGGACCATGGACTTGGCTTTGTCCCGGAAAGTCACAGATCGGATGCAAGTCTTTGTTAATGCACAGAATATTCTGGACAAAGAATATCCAATATTTTTAAGACAGGGCCGAGCAGATGACATTGCTCCTGGCAGGATTGTAATGGCTGGGATCAAGGTTGATCTGTAAGCATGATTCATGCTGCAAGCAGGGCCATGGACTTAGTGAATATCTACAGCCCTGATCTTATGCTTTGACATCAATCTAGCTGATGGACTAACCTTACTATCCTTAGAACCACATTAAACATAATAAGGAGGTCCATATGGCGGAGAGATCCAAGGAAGAAAGGCGAATCAAGGTGATCGAGGTCCTGAATACAGCCAGGGAGATGGAGCTGCACGCTATCTACCAGTACATGAACCAGCACTATGGCCTGGATGATATGGATTACGGCGAGCTGGCCAGGAATATCAAGCTGATAGCCATAGATGAAATGCGCCACGCAGAGATGTTTGCAGAGCGGGTCAAGGAGCTGGGGGGCGAGCCTGTGGCAGCTTCCGGGCAGAAGGTGCAAAAGGGCCAGAAGGTGGAGCAGATATTCGCCCATGACTCCAAGCTGGAGGATGACACCGTGGATGCCTATAACCAGTTCCTGCAGACCTGTAGGGAAAGCGGGGACAGCATCACTGCCAAGCTCTTTGAGCAGATCATAGACGAGGAGCAGGAGCACTTGGGCTACTTCGAAAACGTGGGCCAGCACATCCAGGAGCTGGGCGCCAACTACCTGGCCAGGATCGCAGGCACCCCGGCCAGCACAGGCGGGTTCTCCAAGGGCTTTACTATGACCCAGGGCGGGGAATAGGCCAGAGATAATCTCCAGTCAGGGCCGGAAGGGGCTGCAGGCTGCTTTCGGCCTAGTTTTTTCTTGTTGTTTCAAAAAATATGAATTGCAAATCACAAACCTCCTGTAGTTGACAAGTCAGAGGGTTTTGCCCTTTCACAGCAAATTTGCAAGCCCCAGGAGGTTCCATGAGGCTGGGCACCAAGATCTTCCTGCTTATTTTCCTAGTGGCCTTTATTATCTCTGGTTCTACAGGCTCCTACTTCTACTTTCAATCCAAGCAGACCATGCTCCGGGCCATCCAGGAGCAGCTGCTGACAGCAGCCAAGTCTTTTTCTGGCTCCATCTCTGGTGATGACCTGGAGCTCCTGACCAGTGAGGAGCAGATGATATCCCCTGCCTACAAAAGGGTGCAGGATGTTCTCTACGACATCACCCAGACCAACCCTGATTTCCTATATGCCTATACCATGCGCCTGCAGGACGGGCAGGTATCTTTTGTGGTGGACTCCCCGCCCAGCGACGACAACCAGGACGGTCAAATTACTGCAGACGAGTTGCCTGCGCCTATAGGAGAAAAATACCCGGATCCGCCGCAGACCCTGCTGCAGGGTTTTGTGCAGCCCTCTGTGGATGATCAGCTCTACCAGGACCAGTGGGGCTGGAGCATTTCCGGTTATGCGCCTATCCAGGACTCCCAGGGCCGCAATGTGGGCCTGCTGGGCATAGACATGAGCGCGGCCAGAATGGAAGCCAAGCTGGAGGAGATCCAGCGCGCAGGTCTGATATCCCTGGCCGTGTCAGTTTTGATGGCGCTTTGCTTTACCTGGATTTTGAGCAAAAGCATCACCAGGCCTATCCATGCCCTGCAAAGCGCCTTCAGACGAGTGGGTGAAGGAGATCTGGAGGCCAGGGTTCAGGTGCAGGGCAAGGATGAGATGGCTAAGCTCTCACAGGATTTCAATCATCTGGTGCAGGAGCTGAAAGAAAAGGAGCTCCTGAAATCCAGTCTGGGCAAGGTCATGCAAAAGGAGGCGGTTTCCAAGCTATTGAACAACGAGCTCGAGCTGGGCGGAGAAACAGTGACTGCAAGCATCCTGTTCTGCGATCTGCGGGGCTTTACCGGCATTAGCGAAAAACTGCCGCCCAAGATCCTGGTGGGCCTGTTGAATGACTATTTCAGCGCCATGGTCAAGGTTGTGGAGCGTCACGGAGGAATGGTGGACAAGTTTGTAGGGGACAAGATCATGGCTGTCTTTGGGTTTGTCCAGCCAGGTCCGCAAAGCAGGGCCAAGGCACTACAGGCGGGGATGGAAATGCTGGCAGAGTGCGACAGGCTGAACTCCGGCCTGGGCCTGAAGCAGGATCTGCAGCTGGTAAACAGCATCGGCATCCACAGCGGCCAGGTTCTGGCCGGTAACATTGGCTCTTCGCAGCGTATGGAGTATACTGTGATCGGGGATGCTGTAAACATAGCAGCCAAGCTGGAGGGCATGTCCAGGCAGCTTGAGACCAGGCTGGTGGTCAGCCAGGAGGCCCTGCAGGATTTAAGCCACCTGCCGGAGAGCCTGCAGAGCGCAGGCCTGCATTCAGTGCCGGGCCGGGCAGAACAGCTGGAGCTGTATGTTCTGGGCTAAAGGATTACAGGTTGAAAAAGGGTATAATACGAAGATGTTTTTGCGCAGCAGGAAGGCTATGGGCAGTATGTTGGTAGCCGTTAACTGGTTCCTGCCGCGCTAGGAGTCACAGTTCAGCAAAGGACTTGAAAATGGAAGAAAAATTGCAGAAAGAGATTCAAAACAAGATCAAAAACAGTCTGGCCCCGATTTTCAGCAAATATGATTTTGACCTGGGCTGGCTGGATTCCACAATGAAATGGAAACCCATGGTTTTGGTGCTGGGGAGTTACTCCTCTGGGAAGTCTACCTTGATCAATGAATTGCTGGGCTATAATGTCCAGAGAACAGGACAGGCCCCCACTGATGATTCCTTTACGGTGATTAGCAATGAAGGACAGGATCTGCCAGGGGAAGTCCCTGGTTCTACTCTGGTCAATGACCCAAAATATCCATTTCTGGAGCTTAAGGCTTACGGAGATGGTCTGATTTCCCATTTTTGTCTGAAAAATGTGTCTTCACCCCTCCTGGAAGACACCGCTATTATAGATACTCCAGGCATGATTGATTCCACAGCAGAAAGGCATCGGGGTTATAGGTATTTGGATGTCATCGGTGAATTGGCTGGCATGTCGGATCTGATAATTTTAATGTTTGATCCGCATAAGGCCGGGACTGTCAAGGAGAGTTTCAGCGCCATCCGCAATGTCATCCCGGGCAGAGCAGGAGAGGACAGGGTAGTTTTTGTGTTGAGCCGAATTGATGAATGCGAGAATGTCAGCGACCTGATCCGTTCCTACGGCACATTGTGCTGGAATATATCCCAGATGACAGTTAGAAAAGACATGCCGCACATTTATCTGACATATTCACCCCAAGAGTCCAGATTGGACCATAAAAACTCAGAGTGGCCCCAGGAACGCGAAGCATTAAAGGAGGAGATAAAAAGCGCCCAGGCCATGAGGATAAACCATGTGCTGGAGCAAGTAGACCGCAGGGCAGGGGAGCTGGAAATGGTTTGCGAGGCTATGTACTTCTTTTCCACACAGGCAAGAAGGCTTTTGTCCAATACTTTGAAGTGGTCTGTGCTTACAGCTGTGCTGCTGGCAGGCATAAGCTATTTTGTCCTCAGGGAGTACTCCCCTGTTCAAATAGAACAATTGTTTCCTGATTTGACCGTGGGGCCTATGGCCCTAGTTGAGGTGCTCATTCCAGGCATTGTGGCCTTGCTGACGCTTATTGCGGGCTGGTTCAGCTTTGCAAGGCTCCGTTTTCCAAAGCTGCTGCGCAGGACCTTGGGGCATCCTGATGGCTTGGTGGATCTGGCAAGTGATTACCGTCAGAACCTTTGGGCTAAAATGAAAAAACATGTTCTGGAATTGCTAAGGCAGCGCACGCTTAAGCAGCATCTGCTGCAGTCCAGAAAGCACTTGGAAAAGGTCCAGCATTTTATGCATAAGCAGATCAAAGAATATTATTCCAGGATTGGACAAAGGGTTCAGGGCGGTAATAGCGGGCAATGATGCCAGTCAGAGGTATATGGGGATTGCCGCCGGTATGAAGAGGGCATGCCACCGGCATTAGGAGAATTGTCACCATATAGTGCATGCCACCGGCATAAGGAGACATCATCATATAGGGCTTGCCACCGGCAAGGGGCGGTAAATGTCATCATATAGGGCTTGCCACCGGCAAGCCCCTACGGGGTGGATGCATTATCATGGGCCCGGATCATGCCTGCGCATGGACATTTCCCTGCCTCTGTAGGGGCTTGCCGGTGGCAAGCCCTCTTCTATTCCTGGGCGCAGACCAGGCGCAGCTGGGCCAGGTCTGTCTGGCCCTGAAGGATCTTCTGCACTCCATCCTGGGCCAGGCTGGTCATGCCCTGCTCTACTGCCTGCTGCCGCAGCTGGGAAGCATCCTTGTTGCGCACAATCAAGTCCTTTATCCCTGCATCAGAGACCAAGAGCTCGTGGATCCCTGTCCTGCCCTTGTAGCCCAGATGGGAGCAGGCAGGGCAGCCCCGGGCCTGATACAAGGTCAAGCCTGATCCATTCCCTGCCAGCTTTTGGAAGGCTTTTTTATCCGCATAAATATGGGCCAGCTGTTCCAGCTCCTGGTCCTTCGGGGTGTAGGGCTGCTTGCATTCCTGGCATAAGGTGCGCACCAGGCGCTGGGCCAGGACACCCTGCAGGGCGTCTGCAAAGTCCAGAGGGTCCAGACCCAGGCCCAAAAGCCTGGTGATGGTCTCTGGCGCGGAGTTGGTATGCAGGGTGGAGAAGACCAGGTGTCCGGTGAGCGAGGCCTCCAGGCCTATCCTGGCGGTTTCCTGGTCCCGCATCTCACCTATCAAGATCACATCCGGATCAGCCCGCAAAAAGGAGCGCAGGGCAGAGGCAAAGTCAAATCCGATTCCTGGATTGACCTGGACCTGCTGCAATCCGGACTGGGTGATCTCCACCGGGTCCTCTGCAGTCCAGATCTTGCTTTGTGCGGATTTGATCCTGCCCAGCAGGGCATGCAGGGTGGTGGTTTTGCCAGAGCCTGTGGGCCCTACCACCAAAAAGATGCCATGGGGCCTGGAGATTAGGCCCAAAATCTTGTCCTGATTTTGCTGGGCCAGGTTCAGTTCAGTCAGATCCATGGCCTTGGCTGAGGTCAGCACCCGCAGTACTGCAGCCTCTCCATGTACTGTGGGCAGGGTGGCCACCCGCAACTCCACAGACTGACCATGCAGCTTGACCTTGATCTTGCCGTCCTGGGGCTTGCGGCGCTCGGCAATATCCAGCCTGGACATGATCTTGATGCGCGCGATCACCGCCCGGACATGGCTGGCAGGTATTTGCAGCACCTGATGGCAGACTCCGTCCACCCGCATGCGCACTGCTGCACCTGCATTTCCTGCAGCAGGCTCTATATGGATATCCGAGGCGTTTAGCTTGATTGCCCGGGCAATAAGCTGATTGACCAGCTGGACTACCGAGGATTCGTTTTCGTCCAGGCAGCCTCCGGCTTCGCTGATCTCCTGCTCCTCCTGGTGCCAGGAATCCTGCTCCAGGCGGTGCAGGACCTGGTCCAGACCCTGATCCTGGCTTTTGCCCTGCAGCTCGCTACTGCCGCCCTCCAGATAGGCCAGGATATCTTCAGGCAGAGCCACCTGGAACTCGTAGCTTCTGGCTCCCAGGGCCTGCTGGATCTCCTGTACCGTCTGGGTGTTGTTGGGGTCCGCAATCAGGAGGACCGCCTTTTGCTTATCACCGGCGATGGGCACCCAGAGGCTCTTTTTGAGGTAGGAGAGGTTCAGGTTCTTTAACAGCTCCAGAGGCGGGCTGAGCCTGGGATCAAACTCATGGAAGGGCACCTGGTAGTAAAGCTCCAGGGAGCGGCCCACCTCCTGGGCTGAAAGCTGTAAGTCATTGATCAGGATGCTTGCCACAGATACACCTTCCTGGCTGGCTCTGTGTCTGGCCTGCTCCAGCTGCTGCTGGGTGACCCTTTGCCGCTGCAGCAGGTAGTCGAACTCGCTCTGGGTGGCCTGGAACTCGTAATGGAACTTCTGGCCGATGATCCTGGCCAGCTCCTGGGCCTGCT
>JBNJDO010000087.1:0-9445 GCA_051744965.1 Thermodesulfobacteriota bacterium
AATGTGGATTTCTGGCCTGATTTGTTATACTGCATAGCCTTGTAACACAATTGTGACTTGCTTTTGTTATGTCCTGCCTTGACTTTGTGGTTGCTTGGCAGCCAAGCCTTAGATTTTTTGAATATTGGAACTTGAAATTGGGGATTTGCACATAATGCCTGCACCCAAGATACTGATCGTGGAAGATGAGCCGGATATCCTGAATCTATTGCATTACAATATGCAAAGCCAGGGCTATGAGTCCTGCACAGCAAAAGACGGGGAGAGTGCACTGCGTCTTTTTCAGGAATACTGCCCGGATCTGGTTATCCTGGATATCATGCTGCCCGGCAAGAGCGGGCTGGAAGTCTGCAGGCAGATCAGGTCATTGCCCGGAGGCCAGGATACTGCTGTACTGCTGTTGACTGCCAAAGGAGAGGAACAGGACCGGGTTCTGGGTTTTGAGACAGGCGCTGACGATTACGTGGTCAAGCCTTTCAGCCCCAGGGAGCTTATTCTCCGGGTGCAGGCCATCCTGCGCAGGGGCAGAAATATCCAGCAGGAGCAGGAAAATGTTTGGCAAACCCAGGGTCTGCGGGTGGAGTTCGACAGCTGCCTGGTGTTTGTGGATGGCCAGGAGGTGGAGCTGACAGCGACTGAGTTCAATATGCTGAAAGTCTTGATTCGGGCCTCAGGCAGGGTCTTAAGCAGGGAGCAGCTCCTGGACCAGGTCTGGGGCTATGAGTTCGTGGGCTATGCTAGAACTGTGGATACCCATATGCATCGCCTGCGGCACAAGCTGGGTCCTTACTCTGAGCTGATCCAGACTGTGCGGGGCTTTGGGTATAGGTTGCAGAAAGGTAAAGATTTAACAGAATCGTAACCTCCGTGTGACTTGCCTGGAAACTTGCAGATGTAGATTGCCTGCAGCGTTTAAGGCATTCAGGTAAACTTATTTGCAAAACAGGAGGTTTTTTATGATGAGGCGCATTGTTTTCAGCCTGGGGCTTTTGCTGGCAGTTTTGCTGCTGGCCATGCCTGTCCAGGCCAGGGACCAGATCAGGATTGTGGGTTCCAGCACCGTGTATCCGTTTGCCAGCTATGTGACCGAGGAGTTCGGGGCCACTACCCAGTATTCCACTCCGGTGATTGAATCCACAGGTTCAGGGGGTGGATTTAAGCTGTTTACCGAAGGAGTGGACATGGATACCCCGGACGTGAGCAATGCTTCCAGGCGGATGAAGGTCAGCGAGTTCGAGCGTGGCCAGGAAAATGGCGTGCAAGAGATCCATGAAGTGCTGCTAGGCTATGACGGGATTTCCCTTTGCCAGAATGTACAGAACGCAAGCCTGAACCTTTCCAGAGAGGAGATTTTGCTGGCAGTGGCTGCTGAGGTGCCCCAGGATGGCAAGTTGGTCAGCAATCCCTATGAGTACTGGGATGAGATCAATTCTGATCTTCCGCACCGAGAGATCGTTATCTATGGCCCTCCCACTACCTCCGGAACCAGGGATGCATTTGAGGAGCTGGTCCTGGAAGCAGCCAGCGAAGATATTCCGGAATATGATGGTGAATACAGCACGATAAGGGATGACGGGCCTTATGTGCCAGCAGGGGAGAACGACAACCTGATTGTGCAACGTCTGACCAAGGATAAAGACGCCCTGGGCATTTTCGGCTACAGCTTCTTGGACAATAACCGGGACAAGATCCAGGCTGTAAGCGTTGACGGGGTGATGCCCGAGTCAGACTCCATTTCCTCAGGCGAATATCCTGTGGCCCGCAGTTTGTTCTTCTACGTCAAGCTGGCCCATCTGGATCAGGTTCCAGGTCTAAAAGAGTATGTGGATCTTTTTCTGAGCGAGAAGATGATCGGAGATGCCGGCTACCTGATGGATGAAGGCCTGATCCCTCTGCCCAAGCAGGAAAGGGAAGAAACCCGTGAGGATTGGCAGCAGCGTACGGTGTTGAGCAAGGATGATTTGAAGTAGGTGGTTGCTCCTGCAGCAGCTGGCAGCCCAAGCAGTCCCTGCGCTGAGAAGATAATAAAAAGAGGCGTTTCCGGGCCCTTAGCCCGGAAACGTCAAATCTGGATCAAAAGATAAGTTCAGGTCTTTGCGCTCCTTTAAGGATCACTACAGGAAGCGCTTCTCTTTTTTATTTAACAAGCCTTAAGGTGAATCACTGGTGACAAGCGGCAACTTAATGCTTCTAGTATTGGGCGGGCTGCTGCCTTTGGCCCTGATTGCATTCCAGCTGGGCAGACGCAAGGCCCTGAGCCAGCAGACAGAAGGGGTCAGGCTGCATTCCCAGCCAGGCTTTTATGGCTGGTATGCCAGCATCTGGCTGGTGTTGCCAGCCCTGGGCGCATGTCTTTTCTTTGCTTTGCTGAACATCTTGGGTCTATTCAGTGCGCCTTGGTCCATGTTGCTGGCAGCGGGTCTGGCTTGCGCAGCCCTAGGGCTTTTTTTGGGACTAAAGGCTATAAGGCCCGGATTGGCAGCCAGGCACCGGGTGGAGAAGGTGATTCAGTGGTTTTTGATCCTGGCCTCAGGTATTTCCATCCTGACCACCTTAGGCATTGTGCTTTCCATACTGTTCGAAGCCATTAAGTTCTTTCAGATGGTCAGCATCTGGGAGTTTGTTACCGGCACTAACTGGTCCCCTGGGGCCTCTTTCCTTTCAGGTGCAGGCAGGGAGGGAGAAAGCGCATCTGAATCAGAGTTTGGAGCAGTGCCCATATTCGCCGGGACCTTCATGATCACTTTTATTGCCATGTGTGTGGCGCTTCCTATCGGCCTGATGTCCGCCATCTATATGTCAGAGTATGCCTCGGGCAGGGTGCGGGGCATGGCCAAGCCCATCCTGGAGATCCTGGCCGGGATACCCACAGTGGTTTACGGTTTTTTTGCAGCCATTACAGTCAGTCCCTTGGTAGTAGCTGCAGCAGAGAGCATTGGACTGGATGCAGACTATACCAATGCTTTGACCCCAGGCTTGGTCATGGGGGTGATGATCGTTCCCTTTATCTCCTCCTTGTCAGACGACATTATCAATTCCATACCCCAGAGCATGCGCGAAGGTTCCTACGCCTTGGGTACTACCACTTCCGAGACCATAAAGCGGGTGCTCTTGCCTGCAGCCCTGCCCGGGATTGTTTCCGCCTTCCTGCTTGGGGTCTCCAGGGCCCTGGGAGAGACCATGATCGTGGTCATGGCTGCTGGACTCAGGCCCAACCTGACCTGGAACCCCCTGGAGGGAATGACCACAGTCACGGTGCGCATAGTGGATGCCCTGACCGGAGACCTGGCCTTTGACAGCGCAGAGACCTTGTCCGCCTTTGGCCTGGGATTGGCCTTGTTTGTGTTCACCTTGACCTTGAACATTATATCCACTGTGGTGATAAGAAGATTCAAGCAGCAATACGAATTGTAGAGGGACTATGATTTTAAAGTGTCATATGTCTAGTGCCTTGACACATCTCAAGCTTCGCAAACAAAGAACCCTCCCCTAACCCCTCCCTCCTGCCTGGAAGACAGGCGGCAGGGAGGGGAATCAGAGGAGGAAAGCTTTGGTAACGAAAACCAGACAGTACACATATGACACAGCGCTAGAACACTTTTGCCGGATCTCCGTCATTCCGGTACTGGATCGGGGTCCAGCACAGGCTCTAGTCGGCCTCTGGCCTGGAAGCACTGCGGGCTAGAAGCGGTTCCGGAGGGAATCCAGTCTGGAGATATCGATAAACAAGAACTGGACCCCGGCTTGCGCCGGGGTGACGGAGAAAACAATGACCAGTTTTCCGTTCTTCGTTGTGCCTGACATGGTATGAAGGTTATCAGCTATGACCCAGCAGAAAAGAAGCCTTGATCCCCGGACCAGGAAAAGATACCGGGCTGAGACCAGGTTCAGGCTCTATTGCCTGTTTGCCCTGATTCTGGGCTGCTCCTTCCTGTTTGTCTTCCTGGCGGATATCATATCCAAGGGCTACTCAGCCTTTCGCCAGGCAGAGATCCAGGTGGAGGTCAACTACAGCGAGCAGAGTCAGGAAGTGCCTATGCGGGCGGTGGATGCAGAGTATCGCTCCCTGGTCAGCAGGGCCTTCTATAGGGGGCTTGCCCAGTACATCAGCTCCAATCCCGAGGTTATGGGCAGCAGCCAGACCATTTGGGTCCTGGCCAAGGCGGATGTGGATCAGTATCTCAAAGGTAAGCCCCATGGTCTAAAGCCCAAGGAGAAGCAGGCTGTACAAGAGCTGGAGCAACAAGGCCGCGCTAAGCTGGTCTTTAACAAGTACTTTTTCAGCAGCGGGGACTCCAAGCTGCCTGAGCTGGCAGGGATCAAATCCGCTGCCATAGGCACCGTGTACGTGCTCTTCCTGACCATGCTCTTTAGCTTTCCCGTGGGCGTGCTTACTGCCATTTATTTGGAGGAGTATGCCTCGGACAACTGGTTCACCAGGATCGTAGAGGTCAACATTAATAACTTGGCTGCCATACCCTCCATTCTGTATGGGCTTTTGGGGTTGGCCATATTTATCAATACCTTCGGGGTGCCCAGATCCTCGGCTCTGGCAGGGGGGCTGACCCTGGCTTTGATGAGCCTGCCGGTGATCATCATCAGCTCCAGGGCTGCCCTCAGGGCAGTGCCGGACTCCATCAGGGAAGCCGCCTTGGGCGTGGGGGCCTCCAGGTGGCAGACCACCATCCACCATGTGCTGCCTTTCTCCCTGCCCGGGATCCTGACTGGTTCCATCATTGCTATGGCCCAGGCCATGGGAGAGACCGCACCCTTGCTTATAGTGGGCATGATGGCCTTTATTCCGGATGCCCCTTCAGGATTTACTGATTCTGCCACAGTGCTTCCGGCCCAGATATACACTTGGTCTTCAGCAGCCCTGCGGCCCTATGCAGAGCGCACAGCAGCAGCTATTCTGGTGCTGCTGTCTGTGCTGGTCTTGTTGAATGCCACTGCCATATTTTTGCGCAAGAGATTTGAACGTAGATGGTAGGTTGGATTTTACTTTAAGTGATTAGGCGGCAATAGAAGATGAGCTTCAGCTTCAGGATTTTCTGGTGGTTTGCCCTGCTGATTGTGCTGGCCCTGGCAGCCCTTTACCTGGGATTCAGCTCAGTGCTCAAGCAGGAAATAACCAGCCAGGCCAGGAACAGCGGCCTGCGTTATCTGCAGCATATTAACTGGCTGCTGCACCAGGAGCTCCAGGTTCAGGACAGGGACGAGCTGCAGCGGGTGCTTAGGAATGTGGGTCAGCGGTTGAACCTGCGAGTGACCTATATAGATGCCCAGGGCTGGGTGCTGGCTGATTCCGGCCTGCTAAAGCAGGCCCTGGCAGGGGTGGAGAATCATGCTGAGCGCCCGGAAGTAAAGCAGGCCCTGCAAGAGGGCACAGGCCAGAGCCAGCGCTACAGCAGCACTTTGCAGACTCCTTTCTTGTATGTGGCTATTCGTATCCAAGGCATGCAAGGCAAGGATCCTGCTGTACTGCGGGTAGCCATGCCCACAGCACAGATTGATACCGCTTTGAGTCGCATTCAGAGCCAGTTCGCACTGCTAGTTTTGGGCCTGATTTTGCTTTGCGCAATAGTCAGCTGGTTTATTAGCCGTAGATTGGGACGTGAAATCCGGGTCCTGAGCCAGGAGGCAGAGGCCATTGATCAAGGCAATCTGGAAAGGCGCCTGGAAAGCATGCCTGGCAAGGACTTTCAGCCCTTGGTGCAGAGCATAAATCATATGGCCAAGCGTTTGCAGACCACCCTGAAGGAGGTTTCTCAAAGGCGGGATGAGTTGGAGACCTTGCTTAATGGAATGCAGGAGGCTGTATGTGTGCTAGACTCCCAGGGCAAGGCTGTTATGCATAATCAGGCCTTGCAGGATTTGGTGGGGAAGTCCACTGCTGTTCTGAATCGGGAGCCTATTGAGTTCCTGCGCGCTCCAGAGCTGCAGGAAGCTTGCTTGCAGGCCTTGCAGCAGCCAGAAAATGGGATCAGAAAGCTGTTCTTGCATCTGCCGCAGAGAATATTTGCGGATGTGTCCATTATTCCGGTCAGGCTACAGGAGAAGAGTGAGCGCAGGATCATAGTGGTCCTGCACGATGTTACTGAGTTGAAGAAGATGGAGCAGGTGCGCAAGGATTTCGTGGCCAATGTCTCCCATGAGCTAAGGACACCCTTGACTGCCCTCAAGGGCTATGCCGAGTCCCTGCTCTACTACCCGGAGCAGAATTGGGAGCAAAGACAGGCCTTTTTGCAGGTGATCCTGAAGAATGCGGATCAGATGAAACATCTTTTGGACAATCTCCTGCAGCTGGCCAGGCTGGAAGCAGGCTCAGCAGAGATCACATCCCGGCCTGTGGATGCCAGGGCAGCTTTGCAAAAGGCCTGGGAGGTCTGTCTGCCTTTGGCCCAGGAAAAGGACATCTCTTTGCAGGTTGATTTTGACTGGGACCAGATCTGGGTCCTGGCTGATGAGGAGCATCTCAAGCAAGTCTGGGTCAATCTTGTGGACAACGCCCTGAAATACAGCCCTGCTGGGACCTGCATGCAGGCTTGGGCTAAGGATCAAGGCCCTGAGTGGGCCCTGGCCTTGCAGGATCAAGGCTCTGGGATACCTGCTGCAATGCAGCAAAGGATATTCGAGCGCTTTTATCGAGGTCACCTGGAAGGCAGCAGCCAGGAAAAGATTCCTGGCTCCGGGCTGGGTCTGGCTATCTGCAGGCATGTCCTGGCAGCGCACAAAGGCTCGATCTGGGTGCAAAGCCCAGCCAAGGATACCCTGCAGGGTACAATCTTCTTCTTCAGTCTGCCCAAAAGCGAGCAGGCAGATAAATCTGCAAACAACACAACTCTGGAGCAAAGGGGCAATAATAAAGGAAGCAGTTCATGAGCAGTTTGGCCAAGATGGAGACCAGGAAATTGGACTTCTACTACCAGGACTTTCAGGCCCTGAAGGATATCAGCATTGTCTTTTATGCCCATCAGGTAACCGCTTTGATCGGGCCTTCAGGCTGTGGCAAGAGCACCTATCTGCGCTGCTTGAATCGGATGAACGACCTTATTGCGGGCATCAGATTGGGCGGGCAGCTACTCCTGGACGAGGAGGATATCTATGCCTCACACTTGGATGTGGTGGAGCTGCGGCGCAGAGTGGGCATGGTCTTTCAAAAGCCCAACCCGTTCCCCAAAAGCATATATGAGAATGTCGCTTATGCACCGCGCATTCATGGTCTGGCTAAAAAGGGCTCAGAGATGGACCAACTGGTAGAGGACTCTTTACGCAAGGCAGGGCTTTGGGAAGAGGTGGGGGACAGAATGAGCTTGCCTGCCACATCCCTGTCAGGTGGGCAGCAGCAAAGGCTGTGTATTGCCCGGGCCCTGGCCATGGACCCGGAAGTGCTGCTCATGGATGAGCCTGCTTCTGCACTGGATCCCTTGGCTACCCAAAAGATCGAGGAGCTGATATATGAGCTTAAATCCAGGCTGACCATTATTATTGTTACCCACAATATGCAGCAGGCTGCCAGGGTCTCTGACCGCACTGCTTTTTTCTACATGGGGGAGCTGATCGAAATAGATGATACCCAGACCATGTTCACCAGGCCCCAGGAAAAGCAGACAGAAGAATATATCACAGGCAGATTTGGATAAAGAGAGGAGGATATGCAGACGCACTTGCACAAGGAACTGGAAAGTTTGAAAGTCAAGATCATGAAAATGTTTGCCTTGACTGAGAGGGCTTTGAACAATGCTGTCCAGTCCCTGATGGAAAGGGATGATGCCCTGGCTGAGGAGGTCCTCCAGGGCGATGAGGTGATCAATGCCCTGGAAGTGGATATAGAAGAGAGCATATTGCATGTTTTGGCCCTGTGGCAACCTGTGGCCAGGGATCTGCGCTTTGTGATGGGCTGTTCCAAGATTGCCAATGATCTGGAAAGGTTGGGGGATCAAGCCACCAATATTGCAGAAAGGGCGATCATGCTCAATCAAAAGCCCAGGCTGTCCTTGATGAACGCTGTACAGTCCCTGGCAGATGTTTCCCTGGATATGTACCGCAATGTAATCTCCTCCTTTTCCAATCTGGATTGTGAGCAGGCTGCGCAGGTCTGCGGCCAGGACAACAATGCTGACGAGCTGAATATTAAAATCATCCGCAGGCTTATCGATTACATGACCAACGAGAGCGTGATAGTGGAAAGGGCGGTGCATACCATTATTGTGGCCAATTCCCTGGAGCGGGTGGGAGATTTGTCCACCAATATTGCTGAGAATGTGTACTTCATTGTACAAGGCATCAATGTCAAGCATTCGGACCGCTTTGATGCCAAATGCGGCCCATTGGACTTTGAGGGGTAGAGGACAAGGGGCTGCGTGCTGCTGGGGTCCTATGGGCTGCTGGAGCAGGATCAGCTTTGAAAAAAAAGAGGCAGACATGAGCAAGAAACGCCGCTATGAATTCGAGCTTAACAGGAAGGAAGCTGTCCAGGCTCTGCGTGAGCTGGCCCAGAGCCTGGAGGAGCAATCAACTGAAGTTCCGGATCTGGAAGTAGACTTGTCCCAGATGCGCAAGATAAAGTTCAGCCTTAAGGAGGAAGCAGAGGGTCAATTCCAGCTTAAGGTCAAGGTTACCCCCTGGAAACAGGAGGAAATCGAAGAGGAAGAAGGGGAGGAAGCAGGCTTTGCCAGACTCAAGAAACGCATGAAGGCCTATTTCGAGGAGTTAGAGGCCAACCTGCACTCCGAGCTGTATCCTTCCAGGGAGATAGTCTCAGTGTTTCTGCAGGACTGCAGGCAAATGACAGAATATCCAGGCTATGGTGAAGAGCATTATCCTGATTTCCAGCAGGCCTGTCTGGAGTTCCAGAAGGCCTTTGACATGGAGGATATTCAGGCCATGCAAGTGGCCTTTGCCAGTCTCAGCAATCTGATGCACAGCTGCCATGAGAGATATAAGTAACTACCCTGAATGCCCACAGTTGCTTCAGGTCAGGGAGAGCAGGATTTGCAGCAGGCTGCTTGGCTCGATCCGGGGTGCGGATTCAGCAGTGACCAGCCTGCAGCGCAGGACCTCAATGTTTAGCTCCTGCAGCAGGTCAATATCCAAGCTGCCTGGATAGAGATCAGGGTCTTCGTCTAAGAGGATGTAATCCAGGAAAGGCTGCTTGTTTGCCGGAAGATCTTGATCCTTTTGCAGGTATGCCAGCAGGGTAAGTATTTGTTGGTTCAGGTCCAGGCCGTAACTTTCTGGGTCTGAATATGGGTTAGGGATATAGACTTTGGGACAGCTGGTGCTGGCAACTGCGCTACCTATCCCTTGGGGCAGCAGGTTGGCAATCAGGCTGGAGTAAAAGCTGCCCATGGGATAGCAGATCAGATCAGCAGCAGTTATCAGCTTTTTGATGTTGTCTGTGATCTTTGCCGGGGCAGGCTGGCCAGAATGGTGACAAAGATAT
>JBNJDO010000088.1:0-9080 GCA_051744965.1 Thermodesulfobacteriota bacterium
ATGGAAATCATAGGCGAACTCATCAACGCCAGCAGAAAAAAGATAGCCGAGGCAATCAAGGCCCAGGATGTGGACTTCATCCAGGACATTGCCAAGCAGCAGCAGGAAAGCGGAGCGGACTATATAGATGTCAACGCCGGGACTTTCGTGGGCAAGGAAAAGGAGTACATGCACTGGCTGATCCAGCATGTGCAGCAGGCAACCCAGGCTCCTTGCTGCATAGACAGCCCTGACCCAGAGGTAGTGGAGTCCTCATTGGAGCTGCACCAAGGCATTCCCTTGATCAACTCTATCTCCCTGGAGTCTGAACGCTACCAGGCCCTGATGCCTGTGGTGACCCAGAACGAATGCAAGGTGGTAGCCCTTTGCATGAGCGACGAGGGCATGCCTGAATCAGCCCAGGACCGCTTTGCAATTGCTGAGAGGCTGGTAAATTCCCTGCTACAACAGGGCAAAAACCCCGGGGATATCTATGTGGATCCCCTGGTGCAGCCAGTGTCCACCAATGACCACTATGGTGTGGAATTTTTGAATTCCATAGAGATGATCATGACCAGGCTGGAAGGAGTGCATACCATCTGCGGCCTGTCCAACATTTCCTACGGCCTGCCCAAACGCGAGCTCTTGAACCAGAACTTCGTGGTCATGGCGGTACTGAAAGGACTGGACAGCGCGATCATCAATCCTTTGGACAAGAAGATGGTGGCCAACATCAAGGCAGCCGAGGTCTTGGCAGGCAGGGACACGTTCTGTGCAGATTTCCTGGATGCCTACCGCTCCGGCAAGCTGGAAATCTAGGACTAACAGGAAAGACGCCGTTTATGCCCTATTCCCAGGACACTGTCATCCATCCCCAGTCTCCGCGCACTGTGATCGCCTGCGAAGTGTTCCGTCCAGAACTGGAAAGACTGCGGGCTGGAAGGGAAACTGAAGTGGATATAGTCTACCTGGAGCAGAACCTGCACCGATCCCCGCATCTGATGCCGGAACAGATCCAGGAGCAGGTGGATCTGGCAGCAGAGCATGCCAAGCAGATCGTTCTCTGCTACGGGCTTTGCTCCAACGGCATCGTGGGAGTCAGAGCACCTGAGCAGGGTTTGATCCTGACCAAGGCCCACGACTGCGTGGCCTTATTTCTGGGTTCTGTGCAGGAGTATAACCGCTTGAGCAAAAAGCGACCTGGCACCTATTACCTAACCCGGGGTTGGATAGAGGAGCAAAAGGATCCTTTGGGCACCCTGGAGAATGAGTATGTGCCCAGAATGGGCAGGGAGATGGCTGAATGGGGGGCAAAGGAGGAACTGAGACACTACACCCATTTCGCCTTCATAGACACCTGCCTGGGGGAAAAAGAGAAGCTGCGCTCCCGGGCCCTGGAAAACGTCCAGTTTTTTGGCAAGGAATATATTGAACTGCGTGGGGATCAAGGTTATCTGCGCAGCATCCTTTTCGGACCTTACCACGGACAGAGCTTCTTTTTGCTCCAGCCTGGAGAAGAGGTCCAACAGCGCTGGTTTCTACAGGAAACCGCCTGAGAGGCAAACCCAAAAGCCAAGGAGGATCAAGCATGAGTAACGAGAAATCTTCTGTGATTGAAACTGCAAAAAAATACTACGACAGCCACGACGCGCACACTTTTTATTACACGATCTGGGGCGGGGAAGAACACCATTTGGGCATCTATCGAACGCCTGAAGATTCCATTTACGAAGCCAGCCGCAGGACCATAGGCCATATGGCCTCTTATTCCAAGCTGTTGGGAGAGGATGCCAGGGTGTTGGATTTGGGCTCAGGCATGGGCGGCACTGTCCGTTATCTGGCCAAAACCTATGGATGCGATTTGGTAGGATTAAATCTCAGCCATGCGGAAAACGAACTGCATAGAAAAAAGAACAAGGAACAAGGCCTGGAACATAAGATCGATGTGGTGGATGGTAATTTCGAAGAAGTTCCCTACCCGGACGAATCCTTTGATATAGTCTGGTCCCAAGATGCCTTCCTGCACAGCCCGAATCGCCGCCAAGTACTGTCTGAAGCAGCGCGGGTACTGAGGAAGGGCGGAGAGCTTATCTTCACCGATCCCATGCAGACCAGTGACGCCTACGAGGAATTCCTGCAGCCCATTTTAAAAAGGATCCATCTGGAATCCATGGCCTCAGTCAACTTCTACATCAATACTGGCCAGGAACTAGGTTTAGAATTCATGCATTTTGCCTCCCGCACCCAGCAGTTGGCTAACCATTATGCCAAAGTGCTGGAAGAAACTGAAGCCAGAGAGGAGGAGCTCAGAAAAAACAATGTTAGCCAGGAATATCTGCAACATATGAAGGATGGGCTCCGTAACTGGGTGATCGGCGGAAAGTATGGACATCTTTCCTGGGGTATCTTTATTTTCCGCAAGCCTGAGTAAATCTCTAACCCGGAACAAAGGAACTTCGAGCATGCAAAAAGAGTTCAAGCCCCAAGCCTTGCCTTTGCTCATCGGGAGCATTCCCATGCGGGATCACGCCCAGGCCACTGATCTGGTCCTGGAGCACACCCCGCAGATCCCTCTCTGGGTCCAGCTGCCTGCCCTGCCCCAGGAAGGCATGCTCTCCCAGTTCCTGCCTGGCCTGCCTGGATACAGACAGCAAAATGGCAGCGAATACGTGGACACAGGCAGCCAGGACTATGATCAGGAGCTTTTGTCCTTTTACCAGGACTACATGGCTGTCACCGAGGCAGGGCAGGCCTTGGAGCAAAGCAGGTTCAAGCTGGATGAGCAAAGGGCAAAGGGCTTCTTTGTCCTTTTGCAAAAGCTGCAGGGATCAGCCCAGGCACTGCAAGGGGTCAAAGGCCAAATAACCGGACCCATAACCTTTGCAACCGGGGTCAAGGACCAGGAGAAAAAGGCTATCTTCTATGACGAGCAGCTAAGGGACGCTTCAGTCAAGCTCCTGGCCCTGAAGGCGGCCTGGCAGGTGGAGCAGCTGCAGGGCCTGGGGAAGCAGGTGATCATGTTCTTTGACGAGCCTGCCCTGGCTGGATTCGGCTCCTCCGAGTTCATCAGCATCAGCAAACAAGATGTGCAAACCTGCTTTGCAGAGGTTATCGAGCAGGTACATGCCCGCCAAGGCCTGGCAGGTATCCACGTCTGCGCCAATGCAGACTGGTCACTAATTCTGGAGTCAGGTGCGGATATCTTGAGCTTTGACGCCTACTCCTACTTTGACAAATTGCTTTTGTATAGCCGGGAACTGCAGGATTTCCTGCAAAGAGGCGGCATCATCGCCTGGGGAATCGTGCCCACCCTGGAGCCTGAGGATATAGAAAAGGAAAGCGTGGACTCCCTGTTCAGCCAGTTTCAGCACAAGCTGCAGCAGCTGCAGGAGGCAGGACTGGCAAAAGATAAGATCCTGGAGCGTTCCCTGATCACCCCCAGTTGCGGCACTGGCTCCTTGAGCCTGGAGCAGGCCAGCAAGGTCATGCAGCTGACCCGGGACCTCTCCAGCCGGGTCAGAGCCGAGCTCATGTAAGATACTACAAGCATGCAGGGGCAAAAGACCTTTTGCCCCTGCATGTTAATTATTTTTTTTACTCCCGCCCTACCACTGCACAGGCACTCGAACCAGATCCTTGGCCTTGTTTTGGTAAAGCAAGTAGCCCTGGCTGCGGCCGTATTCGAATATGCCCTGGGTGATCAAAACATCCTGACGACAGTACTCCATTATCTTCTCCAGCTCCCCTTGCTGCCACCAGGTAAGGGCCTGCAGGCCGTTGGCGCTCTTCTCTATCCCTAAGGTGGCCCTAGCCAAATGATCCAAGGAAAGCCGAAAGCCCAGCCTGGTATAAACCTCCTGCAGGATATCCAGTGTGGGCAGCTGCTTGAAGTCCATCTTTTTGTATCCCCGCAGCACCTGATAGTCAAAGCGCAGCAGATTAAAACCCACTACCAGGGGCAAATCCTGCAGATGCTCCAAAAGCTCCGGCACCTGGGCATCAAGATATGAAAAGCACTTGCCTTGTCTGCTGTCCCAGAGCACTGCGCAGCTGACACCCATCCTGTGCGCCTGCTTCCAGCCCCCCACCTCCTGGGCGGATCTCTGGGTCTCTAGATCCAGGACCCCATAATCCTGGGGCAAATCCCTGCGTGGCTTTGCTTCCTTGCTCTGTTTGCTGGTGGTCGCTCCAGACCTGGATACAGATTGGCTGCTTTTCTGGCCCTGTTTTGCGCCAGCAGGATTGTTTGTGGCTCTATCCCTATTCTGAACAACCTTTGCAGAGGCCATACTTTGCAACAGGAAAAGCGCGGCATTCTTGTCCAGAGGCCGATTGCCTGAGCCGCACTTAGGGGAATGCACGCAGGCAGGGCAGCCCATTTCGCAGCCGCAGGAGCCCAAGACCTGACTGGTACGCTGCACCAGATCCTGGAAGCTGGCATATATCTGCTTGGCCAGACCCACCCCGCCTGGATGGCCGTCAAAGATGAACACCGTGCCTGTGGCCCGCTCCGGCTGGGCAATACCTCCCAGATCGTTTCTGTCTGTGAGGATGATCAGGGGCAAACAACCAATAAAACCGTGCTCCAGGGCATGCAGCCCGCCCATGAAGTGCAGCTGACCGCGGTCGCACTCCTGTTTGGAACCCGCAGGCAACTCCAGCCAGACCCCTTGAGTCTCAAAAATGAGAGGTCCCAGATCCAGGGGCACCACCCGCATCAGTATCTGGCCCTTGACCCTGCGCTGCTCATACCCAGTGATCTCCTCCTGCACCCTGAGCCTGCCCCAGTAAATACTGGCCCCGCCAAGATCCCGGCTCTGGAAAACCTCCAGTATTTCGGTCTGCTTGCTGGTCCTGACCCGGGTGAAGTAATCCACCTTCTTGGGCCTGGCCCAGACCAGACCCTGCTCAGGCTCCAGCTCCTGGATCACATAGGTCCGGCCCCAGTGCAGGTACACAGCCCCGGGATGGGTCTCATGGAAGGCCCTGTAGTAGTCTATGCTGCCGATATCCTTGTCTGTGGACGCGTCCCTGATCTGCAGGGTATGGCCTGCCCCGCGCAGACTGACCTCCTGCTGGGGTGACTTTTTGCTGCTGTAGAAATAATTGCCGCAGCCGCTTTGCAAAAGCAGCCCTTGCTCCAGCATCTGCCGGGCCTGGTCCTGGACCTCTCTTTGCTGCAGCAAAGGATCGCCACCCTCCAGGGCTAGATCAGATGCAGCGCACTGCAAATGCCTTTGCAGAAGCACTGGATTTAAGGGATTGATCACCGCCTTTTCCGGCGCAAGGGAGAAAAAATCCTTGGGATGGGCCATGAAGTACTGATCCAGGCTGTTTTCATGCCCTATGAGCACCACTGCGCTGGACTGGAGCTGCCTGCCTACCCGGCCCGCCCTTTGCCAAGTGGCCATGACCGAACCCGGATAGCCCACCAAAAGGCACAGATCCAGCTCCCCGATATCAATGCCCAGCTCCAGGGCGCTGGTGGAGATCACTGCCAACAGATCCCCTTGACTCAGGGCAGCCTCTATGCTGCGCCTTTCACTGGGCAAAAAACCGGAGCGATAGGCGCTGATCCTGGAGGAGTACTGGCTGCAGCGCTGCTTGCTCCACATGGCGATAAGCTCGGTCATTTTTCTGGACTGGGTGTAGACAATGCTGCGCAGGCCCCGTTCCAGGGCAGGCCGCAAAAGATCCAGGGCCCCGCGGGCCGCGCCTTCCAAGGGATTATAAAAAACCATCTGCCTGGGTCCCCGGGGGGCTCCGTTTTGGCTGATTCCACAGACCTGCAGCCCGCTTAGCTCTGCAGCCAGCTCCTGGGGATTACCTACAGTAGCGGAACAAAAGATAAAAGTGGGCTGCGCGCCGTAAAATCTGCAGATACGCAAAAGCCTTCTAAAGACCCAGGCCATGTTGGAGCCCATGATGCCCCGGTAGGTATGCACCTCATCCACCACCACGAACTTGAGGCGGCTCAAGAACTCCCTCCAGCCCTGGTGATAGGGCAGAATACCCAGGTGCAGCATCTCTGGGTTGCTAAGCAAAATATGCGGAGGGTTGGTTTTGATCCTGACTCTGTCCTGCCTGGGCGTGTCCCCGTCATAAACAGCAATTTCGGGCCTGAAGGAATGCTCCCAGTTATCCAGATCCTCCTGCATGACCCGCAGCTGATCCTGGGCCAGGGCCTTCAAGGGGAAAAGATACAGGCTCCTGCTGCCTGGGTCCTGGAGGATG
The DNA here is from genome assembly GCA_051744965.1 of Thermodesulfobacteriota bacterium. Classification (GTDB taxonomy): domain Bacteria; phylum Desulfobacterota; class Desulfovibrionia; order Desulfovibrionales; family Desulfothermaceae; genus CAZBUB01. The sequence continues at coordinate 6,214 of JBNJDO010000088.1, forward strand.
CTCTCCCAGACTGGAAGGTTGTAGATCAGAGATTTACCGCTGGCTGTAGGAGTGGAAATCACGGTGTGCTTGCCAGCCCGGATCTTATTCAGGGCCTGGGCCTGATGGCTGTATAAATTCTCTATGCCCATGCCCTGCAAGAGATCCTGGATCGGCTTGGGCCAGGGCTGGTCCAAGCCTTGGAAGCTGGCCTTTTGTCCGGGCAAATCCTGGACATGCACCACCTGTGCGCCCAGACGGGAGCTTTGCCGCAGATCCCGGACATATCTGGATACCTTGTCTTGCGCGGTCATTTCCCGGAGATATTGTACTTCTTTAGCTTGTACTGCAGCAGGCTCTTGGAGATTCCCAGCATATCCGCGGCCTTGACCTGCACGAACCCGCTTCTGACCAAGGCCCTTCTGATCAGGGCGGCCTCTATTTTTTCCAGGGTCTCTCCCAGATTGACCTCTGTGGGCAAGAGATCAGCCGCGCTCCTGAACTGCTCAGACTCCTCCTTCAGCTCCGCAGGCAGCTCCTCGTAGCTGATCTGCTCCTCCCTGGCCAGGACCACGCTGCGCTCCACCACATTTTCCAGCTGGCGTACATTCCCGGGCCAGGAATAGGCACTCAAAGCCTGCAGGGCCTCAGGACTAAAGGCTGTGATCTCTTTTTGGTTCTCCTGGCTGGCCTTGTGCAGGAAATGCGCTGCCAACACAGGGATATCCTCTGCCCGCTCCCGCAGCGGGGGCAGATGAATATTCACCACATTCAGCCTGTAGTACAGATCCTCCCGGAAGTTGCCCTGCTCCACCTCCTGGGACAGATCCTTGTTCGTGGCAGTAATCAAGCGAATATCCACATGTACCGGCCTGTCCCCGCCCACCCGCTCAAAGCTGTGCTCCTGCAGGACCCGAAGCAGCTTGACCTGCAGATCAGAGGATAGCTCTCCTATCTCGTCCAGGAAAAGGGTGCCATGGTGTGCGGTTTCAAACCTGCCCCTTTTCTTGACTGTGGCCCCAGTGAAGGAGCCCTTTTCGTGCCCAAAGAGTTCGCTCTCCAGCACTCCTGGATTCAAGGCCATGCAGTTCACAGATACAAAAGGCCCCTTGGCCCTGGGGGAGGAATAGTGCAGGGCTTGGGCGATAAGCTCCTTGCCTGTGCCTGATTCTCCTGTAATCAGCACATTGCTGCTGCTGGGCGCCACCCTGTCCACCAGGTCCAGGACCTGGCGCATGGGCTTGCTGCGGCCTATAATCTGATGCGCCCCGTATTTCTCCTGCAAGGACCGGCGCAGTTGGCGATTCTGCCTCTCTGCCTGGCTCATCTGGGAGGCCTTGCTTATGGAGAGCAAAAGCTCGCTGTTGGAAAAGGGTTTGTTGATGTAATCAAACGCCCCGCACTTCATGGCCTCCACAGCCCCGTCTATACTGCCATAAGCAGTCATGATCAGCACCGGGATATGCGGATAATTCCTCCTGACCCTCTCCAGGATCTCCTGGCCGCTGACCTTGGGCATCTTCATGTCTGTAACCAACACATCCACTTCTGATTCTGCCAGATAATCCAGGGCCAGCTCCGGATCCTGCAGGGTGGTCACACTGTAGCCCTCCTCCTCCAGGAGGGTCTCCAGCAACAACAGATAGTTCTGCTCGTCGTCTACAACCAGGACATGTGTGGGCATTTGATTTATCTGCTTGTAATAATTATCTTATTTTTTGAGGCACAGCTGCATTCCAGAGCATGGGCTATAGCCTCTTAAAGGTTATCACCACCTGGCCTCCGCCTTCAGGAGCGGTGCCCAGCTGCAGGCTGGCTCCGTGGTTCTGCAGGATATTTTGCACAATGGCCAATCCCAGGCCTGTACCGCTGTCCTTGGTGGTGTAAAAAGGCTCCAGATATGTATCCTGTAAGGTGGAATCAAAACCCGGCCCTGAATCCTGGATGATCAGCTGTTTCTCTTCTTCCTGCCAGGTGACTCCGAGCCTGCCCCCTGATTCAGGCATGGCCTGCAGGGCGTTGGCCAGGAGATTGAAGAAAGCCCTGTACAAAAGATCGCTATCCCCTCTTACCTGGACCTCGTCAGGCAGATTCCAATCCACCTGAACACCCTTTTTTTGCAGCTCGGATTCGAAAAATACCAGACACTGCTGCAACAGACCGCTCAGATTGATGTCCTGCAGCCTGGGCTGCTTAGGCCGGGCATAATCCAAAAAATCATTCACAGTCCGGCTCAGGCGCTGGGCCTCCTCATATATGGCCTTGGCCAGCCTCTGGGTAGAACCCTCCTGATTTCCTGCCCTCTTGGACAAGAGTTCTGCACTGCTTTGGATCACCCCCAGGGGATTTCTGATCTCGTGGGAGATGCTGGCCAGCATCCTGCCCATGCTGGCCAGCTTTTCATTCTGGTGCAGCCTGCGCTCCAGCTTTTCCTTCTCCTGGAAGCGCTCCCCCAGGATCCTGTCTGCCCTGAGGATAATCATATATAACAGCAAAAACAAGATCCCTGAGGAGCAGAGCACCACCACTGCAATCAAGAGCTGAAAGTAGGCAATGGTTTCGTAGTCCCTGGTCACGTCCTGGGTGAACTGCAGTATGCCCACTATGGGCTCCTGATGCTTGGCACCCAGGCTCCTTTCCGTGCGCAAGGGAAAGGTGGTACGCAGCACATAGCTTTCCTCAGGCAGAGAGAACCTCCAAAATGCCCATTTTGATTCCCTCCGATCCAGGACATCGAAACTGCGCTTACCCTCTTTTATGGCTTCCTGCACCGAGCTGCTCCCAGCCTCCTGGCCCAGCTCATCCTGATCCGTGGAATAGGATATCTGCCCCTGCAGGTCCAACACCCGCACCTGCAGCACCTTGAAGCCGTGGATCGTGGATTGCAC
>JBNJDO010000089.1:0-8824 GCA_051744965.1 Thermodesulfobacteriota bacterium
CCAGGGCAAGCGCTGCAGGTAATAACTGAGCAGGATGGAGGTAGGCCATATCTTGGCCCAGAAGGGCAACTCCAGCTTCTCTCCATAATGCAGGGTCTCAGCTAGATAGTCTACATATTCCTCCATGTCAGCAAGCTGCAGGATCTGCAATTCATGATCGCCTACTTTGACTGTTTCGAAGTGCACCTGGTACTTGCTGTTGGCAATATCCAAAAGCTCCTGCAAGGAGGCCTCAGGGGAGAAAGTGCTGGGCTGGGGCAGGTTATGCATATTTGTACAATTTAAATCTTGTCTTGAGCCTGCAGGGAATCTGCACAGGACAGATAAAAAAATTACCCAAGCCTATCCAGGCTGGGCATATTCAGGACGAGTTTAAGCAATCCCGGGTAGCACCCGGGATTGCCAGCAGGATGCGAATGGAGCGGGAAACGGGATTTGAACCCGCGACTTCAACCTTGGCAAGGTTGCACTCTACCGCTGAGTTATTCCCGCTTGCAAAGATCATGGATGGAGGCGGCATCCGGATTCGAACCGGAGAATGGAGGTTTTGCAGACCTCTGCCTTACCACTTGGCTATGCCGCCTCGAGCTGGAGCGGGAGACGGGATTTGAACCCGCGACTTCAACCTTGGCAAGGTTGCACTCTACCACTGAGTTACTCCCGCGACTTGTTCCCTGGGAACAACAAATTAACTAAGTGAATCAGGTCCAGCTGTCAAGGGCAGGGTGAAAAAGTTATATCCTGCTGTTTTTGAAGCAGTCTGAAAGCAGGGTACAATCTGGAAGGTCAGGAAACACAAATTATACTTTACTTTTGGCCCTGGATTGGGCTAAAAGGATGCATTTGCGATTCAGGGCGGATAAGTTCTCCAGAAGCAGAAAATCCTGGTATGCAGGAGGGATAAGATATGGAACAGAGCGATTTGCAGTATTTCAAGGAGCATTTGCACAAGATGTTGGAGGAGATCCAGGCCAAGGGCCAAAGCACCCTGGAGGATATGTCAGGCACCAATCAGATGTACGCTGATCCTGCTGACAGGGCCTCCCAGGAGTCGGACCAGTTTTTCACCTTGCGCCTACGGGATAGGGACCGCAAGCTGATAAGCAAGATCAATGCCGCCTTGGAGCGGATAGAAGAGGGAACCTACGGCATCTGCGAGAGCTGTGGCGAGGAGATCAGCATTCCCAGACTCAAGGCCAGGCCTGTAACCACCCAGTGCATCAACTGTAAAAGCAAGCAGGAAGAAGACGAAAAGATGCGCCAGGGTTAAGTACAGCCTGCATGGAAGCCAATTTCCTGCGCTTTCTGAATCAGGAACTGCAAGGACAGCTCCAGGGCAAGAGGCTGGAGAAGATCTACCAGCCAGGGCCTGGGCTCTGGAATTTCAAGCTGGGGTCTAGCTCTTTTTTGCTCTTGCTTACAGGCAAAAAGAAAAATTGCCTGTTCTATTCCGCCTCCAGGCCAGAGAATCCATTGCAGCCTGACCCCGGGGTGCAGTGGTGGAGGAAGCGCCTGGCAGGGCGCAGGATAATCGGGTGTGTGCCAGATTGGTCCAGAAGACGCATGGCCTGGGAACTCACTCCAGGCCAAGGCAAATGGCTGATAATGGATCTGGTGCAGGGCCTTTGCCTACAGGAGGAGCTCCCCCACGGGATGCAACAGCCAGTGGTTTGGCCTGAGCTAGAGGAGATTATTGGCAACCAGGAAATCTACCGCTTTTACCCCCAGCTTTCTCCCCTGTTGCGCAAATCCGTGCAGAAAATGGGTTATGCCCAGGCCAGGGAGCTTATAAACCAGCTTTCCCAAGGCCAACCCCAAGGTTATTACTGCTATTGGCAGCAGGGAAGGCCTTATGCAGTGCTGCCCTGGAAATTGCCTCCAGAATTGGTTCAGGACCTGGAATACAAAGAGTATTCCCGGGCCATGGATGCAGCCTGGGACTTTGGCTGGTCCGTGCTGCAAGATGCCTTGGGACTGGGTTCTGAGCAGCAGTCCTTGAGGCAAAGGCGCAGCAAGAGGCTGCGCAAGGCCTGGAGGCGTCTGGAAAAGGAGGAGTCCAGGCTGCTGGAGCTTGCGCCCTTGCAGGAATGGGCGTATCTTCTGCAGAATAACTTGGGTCGAATGGATCGGCAGCAAAGATTAAGCCAAGTGGAAGTCCTTGATGCCCAGGGCAGGAGCCAGACGCTGGAGCTGGATCCCAGCCGCAGCGTGCTGGAGAACATGCAGCTTTGGTTCAAGAAAAGCGGCAAAGCTCAGAGGGGACTGCAGGATATAGCCAAGCGCAAGCAGGAGATCCAGCAGGAATTGCAGGATCTGGAGCAAGGTGGGCAATCCTGGTCAAGGGGACAGCTGGAGGCTAGGGACAGCCATGGCCCTGGAGCAAAGCAGGAGCAGGAGCTGCACAAGCTGCTGCCTGCCCGGGCCAGGGGGCTGCAGGTCAGGTTCTACAAAAGCAGCCATGGATTTATTTTGCTGCGGGGCAAGAACCAGAAGGCCAATCACAAGCTGCTCAGCCAGGCAGCCAAGCCTTTTGACTTCTGGTTCCATATCCAAGACGGTCCAGGAGCGCATGTGATCCTGCTTCGGGACTCCCCACAGCAGGAGGTTCCCTGGGGCAGCATGCAGGAGGCAGCTGTGCTAGCAGGCTTGGCCAGCTCCCAAAGCCAAGTCAGCAAGGCTGAGGTCTGCTGCGCCTTGGTCAAATCTGTGCGCAAAGTAAAGGGAGCTCCCTTGGGCCAGGTGCAGGTGCAGCGCATAGAGCATACACTCCTGGTGGAGCTGGACAAAGGCCTGGAGGAGAGACTGCGGATCTGTTGAACAGTCATATTCAATGCAATTCCAGGACCAGGCCCAGGGTCTGGAGGGGGCAAGATGCAAGGTCTAGATGCACAAAAACACGGGGTTGGATTCCGGGACGGCTACGGAAGGGAGATAAATTACCTGCGGCTTAGTGTGACAGACCGCTGCAATCTGAGGTGCTTTTACTGCAACAACAATTGCGAGAATCCTGCCTGGCTTCCCCACAAGGAAATACTGTCCTATGAGGAGTGCCTCTCCTTATTGCAGGTAGCCTGCCAGCTGGGGGTGAACAAGGTTAGGCTCACCGGGGGTGAGCCTTTTGTGCGCAAGGATTTTGTCTGGTTTTTATCCCAGATAGTAGAGCGTTTTCCTGATCTGGACCTCAGAGTGACCAGCAATGGCTCATTGCTGGAGGGCAAGATCGAACAGTTGCAGCAAATCGGCCTAAAGGGCTTGAATATCTCCCTGGATACCCTGCAACGCTCCAAGTTTGAGCAGATTACAGGCAAGGATCAATACCTGCAGGTGCGGGAGAATATAGACAGATGCCTGGGACAGGGATTGCGGATCAAGGTCAATGTGGTGGCCATGAGAGGGATAAATGACTCTGAGCTGCAGGACTTTTTGGTCTTGGCCCAAGAGTATCCCCTGGACCTTCGTTTTATTGAGTTCATGCCTATTGGTGAAAACTCAGTCTGGGGGCAGAAGTATTACTGGTCTGCAGATGAGATTTTACGCAATCTGGAGCAAAGGGTGCGGCTGGTCCCCTTAAGCAGGGAGCAGAAAAACTGTGGACCAGCCAGGATGTTTCAGCTGTCTCCAGGTCTGGGCAGAGTAGGGGTTATTTCCCCATTGTCCCACCATTTCTGTGCCACTTGCAACAGGTTCAGGATCACCCCTGACGGCAGGCTGCGCACCTGTTTGTTCTCAGATCGAGAGTACAGGCTAAGGCCTATCCTGCGCAATCCTGATCTCTCCTTGCAGCAGGTCTACCGGGTCATGCGCCTGGCAGGGGCCAAAAAGCCTTTGGGGCATGACCTGCTGCAAAGGCAGGCCGGTGGGCAGGCAGTCTGCCAGAGGATTATGTCCACAATCGGTGGGTAGCTCCCTGGGCTCCAATTTACAGACTACCTGGCGATCATGGCCCGCAGGGTGTCAGAGCAGAACTCGCAGTTCTTGACCATTTCGCTCAGGCAGCCGATAAAATTGATCAACTGGTAGATATCCTTGAATTCCATGTCCGAGTTGTAGATCTCCGAGACCAGCTTCCTCTTGAATTTGCTTATTTCATCCCTTTTTTGCCTGATCTTGCGGTATTTGGCCTTGCAGCCCTCTCGATCCAGGTGTTCACCATGCACCAGCCCGATGGTGGCCTTTAAGGCAGGCTCCAGGAGCTGGGCAGCCTCAGAGACATCCTCCAAAAGATCGATGACTGGTTTCTGGAACTGCTCCGGGATGTATAGATTGCGCATGCCCAGCCAGTGCAAAGCCTCCTGGGCCTCGTCCAAGATATTGTCCTGGCCCCGGGTGTAGTTCAAGAACAAAGTCTTATCCACCGGCATGATCAGTCCTTTGGGCAGGTGGTTGCGGATGTTGCGCTTGATGGTGTCCGCATGGTTCTCAATAGCATCTATTTCCTGCAGCAGATCCTCGAACTCCCGGCAAAGGCCTGAACCAGAGACGTAGCACTCCAGGGCATCCTTAATGATGTTCACGCACTCAGAGATCTTGGTGTAGTGCTCTACAAGGCCGGTCATGGGCGATTTAGGGCTAAGCAAGCCAAAAAAAGGTAAACGCATTTTTTCCCTCCAGGCCTGGGGCTTGGATTAAATTTGTGGCTAGAATACTATAAAAAAGGATACTAGTACTTTTTTGCTTCAAGTTCAAATTACGATTTTTCCCTGGAGCAAATCACCAGGCTGATTTACAGAAAGATCCAGTGCAGCAGGTTGTAGATGAGCATGCAAGTAAAGCCTGCAATAGGTACAGTGAGTACCCAATAGGCTATGATGCGGCCCAAAACCCTGAAGTCCACAGCTTTGAAGCCCCTGGCCAGGCCCACGCCCACTACTCCGCCTACAGCTGCATGGGTGGTGGATACAGGCAGACCCAGGTTTGAGGCTGCTAGCACTGTGGTCGCAGCTCCGAAATCTACTGAAAAACCGCGGGTGTTGTTCAGGGTGGTGATCCTGCTGCCCACAGTGGCAATGACCTTGTAGCCAAAAGTCATGACCCCCAGGGAGATACCTAATCCGCCCAGGGCCAGGATATATATGGGGACTTCAGCCTGGGCCAGAAAGGCCTGTTCCCTGGCAATCATATAGATGGCAGCTACTGGGCCCACTGCATTGGCCACGTCATTGGCACCCAGGGAAAGGGCCATATAGGATGAAGTCATAATCTGCAGCCTGCGGAAGATAAGCTCCACATTCTCTGCAGAATCTTCCCTGCTGGTCAGGAGCTTGCCCATCAGCTTCTTGCTGACCCTCCAGACCAAAAGGGCCAGGAGGATGACCAGCAAGAGATTGATCCAATTGTTAAAGGGGATCTTGTCTCCCACCGGGGTCTTGTAGATAAAGGACAGGCCCACCAGGCAGACAGTGAGTCCTATCCAGACCGGGCCCCAGTACAGGGCGTGCAACAAGAACTTGGGCCTAAACAGGATGAACTTGCGGATATGGGAAAAGACCAGAAAGGAAATAGAGGCTGCCAAGAAGGGGGAGATGAACCAGGACATGACCACCCCCAGCAAAACCAGCCAGTTCACCACATTCATTCCTCCTGCCACCAGTCCAAAGCCCAGGATGCTGCCCACTATGGAGTGGGTGGAGGAAACAGGCAGGGCGGTCAAGGTGGCGATAAAGACCCAGAGCGTGGCAGAGAGCAGGGCGGCAAACATGCCCACCATCATTATTTTCGGTTCAGCAATCTGTTCCGCATTGATGATTCCCTTGCTCACAGTGGAAGTGACCTGGGCCCCTAGCAAGACTGCTCCCACAAAGGTCAGGGTTCCGGCTATGATTACTGCCTGACGTACGCTAATTGCCCGGGCCCCAACAGCAGAGGCCATGGAGTTGGCCACATCGTTGGCACCCAGATTGAAGGCCATCAGAAAGCCTCCAGCCAAGGAGAGGAAGAAGAACAGGTCGTATAAACTCATGCCAGACGCTCCATGGGGCTTGCTAGCTCTACCAGGATAAGGCTGTAGCTTCTGGCAAGGAAGCAATATCTGGTTTGCGGCAGGCAGGACTTTAGGTTTGCATGTTGCATAATGGTGCCTAACTGTTTACTCTTAAAGCCTATAGTTTGTTCAGGAAGATCAAGGCCCCCAGGACCACAAAGGCCAGGCCTGAGATGCGCTTGATCCAGTGTGGTGAAACATGCTGGGTAATGACTTGGGCTAGCATTATCCCTAAGAGAGTAACCAAAACCAGGGCCAGAGAGGCCCCCAAGAAAACTTGCCAAGGCTTGTTGCTCTGGGCAGCCATCATGATACAGGCCAGCTGGGTCTTATCCCCTAGCTCTGCAATAAATATGGTGCCAAAGGTCAAGCTGAGCAGTTTCCAGTCCATGGGTGGCAGATAGCCTTGTCTTGGGCCTTGTTTGTCTTGTGTTTAGGTGTTGAGGCGCCTGCTTGTTCAGGCCTGTATCAGATTTTGCCAGTCTAGGAAAGAATAAAATTTCTTGAAATTTTGCTCTAGGCATGGAGTGTTTTGGATAATCCCTTTTTTTTGCAGGAGGTTAGGCAAAAAAACAATGTCAGAAGCGCAGAGGAGAGAGCGGGAGCTGGAGTTCCAGGATGTGGATCTGGCCCGGGAGCTTTTCGGACCGGATGGCAAGAATCTGAGCCTGCTCCAGGAAAGGCTGGATGTGCATGTGCATACCAGGGGCAGCAGTTTGACCTTGAGTGCCAAGGATGAAAAGCATTTGCAGCAGGCCTGCAATTGTCTGCTGCAGATGTATGAATTGCTTAGGGCAGGACACAAGCTGTATCCCCAGGACATGGAGAGTGCCTTGCATCTCTTGTCCCAGGAGCCAGGGGCTGATTTGAAGTCTTTTTTCCAGGACTCAGTGTTCGCTGTTTCTCGCAAGAAGACAGTAAGTCCCAGGACCCTCAGCCAACGGGTCTACCTGCAGGCCATAAGGGATAAAGAGCTAGTGTTTGGCATAGGTCCGGCAGGTACAGGCAAGACCTATCTGGCTGTGGCCATGGCTGTGGCTTACCTCATGCAAAACAAGGTCAAGAGATTGATCCTGACCAGGCCAGCCCTGGAGGCAGGGGAGAAGCTGGGCTTTTTGCCAGGGGATATCCAGGAGAAGATAAACCCTTACTTGCGGCCTTTGTACGATGCCCTGCACGACATGCTGGAACCCCTCAAGGTGCAGGAAATGCTGGAAACAGGAGTGATAGAGATCGCACCCCTGGCCTTTATGCGGGGCAGGACCTTGAACAAGGCCTTTATCATCCTGGACGAGGCCCAGAATACCACTCCAGAACAGATGAAGATGTTTTTGACCCGGATGGGGTTCGGCTCCAAGGCCTTGGTCACCGGGGATATCACCCAGATAGATCTGCCCCCCAAGTCTGTTTCAGGCCTGATCCAGGCCAGGGATGTTTTGTCCGGGCTGGATGATGTTCAATTCGTGCATTTCAGCCAAGAGGACGTGATCAGGCATGCCTTGGTGGGCAAGATAGTGCAGGCCTATGAAAAGTACCAGGCCCAGTCCCGGACTGGAAATGGAGCCGAATAGTGGCCCGCCATATAAGACTGTCGCAGCAAATCAAGCTATTGGATATTGCTTGTAATTTGATCATTGGGATTTAGTGTGGTGACAAGTTATCATAGAGCATGCTTTTAACTTGCACCCCTCAAAGACAGCAATAGTCTGGCTGGAGCGAAACATGCAGGCCCATGAGATCCAAAGGCAGGGAGGTTGGTACAGTCCGTGGTCCAGACAGGAGCTATATTTTTTAATGCCTGGAATCATGGAGTTCATTGGCTGTCCAGGCTGCTTTGTGGAGCTAAAGCTCTGCGGAGACCTGGAAATAGCCCGCCTGAATCAAAGTTATCTGGGTCTGCCTGGGCCCACGAACGTGCTTAGCTTCCCTGCCCAGGAAAAGAACAGTCAACTATTGGGCCAGGTCTGCATCTCCCTGCCTGCAGTGCACCGGGAGTCCGTCCTCTATGCCCAATACCCCAGGATGCATATGCTAAGACTTTTGCTGCACGGGATTTTGCATCTGGCTGGATACCGGCATGGTCAGGAAATGCAGGTACTGACCGAGGACGCAGTGCATTGGATGTGCGAATGAGCATCGAGTTAAAACAAGCTTTATTTGTGGCCAAGGCTTTAGGCATAAGCACCGAAGTTCTGCTCAATGGCCCGCAGGCATTGGAATAAATACCGATTCAGCGGAGTGGGCACTTGCAGATCCTGGCCCATTTGCAGCAAGATCCCGGCGAACATTTCCACTTCTGTCTTGCGCCCGGCTAATACGTCCTGGCACATGGAAGTCTTGCCTTCAGGATCCAGGGTGTCCAGGATCTGCAGCCAGGATTGAATGTCATCTGTACCCAACTGGATACCCTTGGCTCTGGCTACAGCAATCACCTCCTGCATGGCCTCCTGCATTAACTCCCTGGCTTGGGGAGATTTCTGGAATATGCTGAATGGAGCCCTGACCACTGCAGAGACCTGATTCGCTCCCACATTGATCATATATTTCCACCACATGACCCGTATCATATCTTCCGGGATCTTGAAGTCTATGTTCGCAGCCTGGAATATCTCTTGTACGCGCTTGACCCTGGGGCTTAGCTCCTGATTGGTCTGCTCACCAAAGTAGATGGTGCCCTGGTTGGTGACCCAGACCTGGTCTGGGTCGCGCTGGGCATCTATGCCCAAGGCCATGGCATAAAGCACCTTGTCCCAGCCGTAGGCGCTGGCCAAAATCTCTTCAGAATCTATGCCGTTCATCACTGAGACAATTAGGGTGTTTTTGCCCACCAGATTCTTCATCTCT
>JBNJDO010000090.1:0-8716 GCA_051744965.1 Thermodesulfobacteriota bacterium
GGCTCTTCTCAACTGCATATTCAAGTTCAAACACAGTTATCGAAGAGACAGCAACATCAGCAGGCGAATGCTTTTGAAACTTTTTAAGAACCTGTCCGGGACGTTGTTTAATGAGATAGATGCAAATATTGGTGTCCAGAAGGTAATGCATCAGAAATCTTCTCTGTTTTGCGCTGCCGGCTGATTGCGTCCCTCCTGTAAAAAATCCTCAAAAACAGAAAGGAACATTGCTTGCTTGTGGAGCCATCAAGAACAGAAATGTTTGGTTAGCTGAATGAGCTGCCCTCTGAGTGAGACAACCAAGGCAAATAATCTGGATCCCTGCGCCTATCTGCGCTATATGTTATAGCACCTGCTCTAGGCTAAGGACTAAGAAGAGCTGCGCCAGTACATGCTCCAGCACATAGATCCGGCCCTGCTCAGCTCATTTTCCGCAAGCTGGACCTTGCAAGCGAATACAGCAAGGCCTGCTTGATCCTAAGCAGGCCTTAGCATATCCTGGCCAACCAGTGCGACCTTTAAGCTTGCCAATCGCAAATATTCAGCAGTGCCCATAATGCAGCCTGGTGGAAATATTTACCATCTGGTTTCCCAGCACTGCCAGACAGCTGCAAAATTCAAGCCTAGCCTGGGTATTGAACGGCCCGGCAAAACTTTTTGGGTGCTTGGGAGCAAAAAAAGTGAATGGACATATGTTAAGGGCCTGCCCAGCATGCTCCTCCTCTGGGAAAAGCAATCAGCAGGCACTGCTCAAATTCTTTAATCTGCGCATTTTATTCTTGCATGCCAAAGGACCTAGACCAAGACTTCACCTTTCAGCTCAGGGAGATGCTGGGCAAATTCCCGGCAGGCCTTAAGCTGAGCTCCCATGATCTGGTTTTTGTGGGCTGGCTTTATTTCTGGGAAAAAAGCACCAGGCAGAAGGATATCCCGGAAAGGGAGCTGCTCTGGCAGATAGATCAGGCGGCGAAAACTCTGGATCTAAAGGATGCAGTCTCCAGCTCCGCTGCTCTGGAGAGGCTTCTGCAGTATCGCCTGCTGCGCAGATCCATCACCAGCTCCGGCAGGGATGCTTTGTGCCTGACACGTCTGGGGAGGGGCTTGGCGGAAGACGTGATGGCGGAGATCAACCTGGAAAGCAATGAGCTCTCCACGCATATAAATCACGCCTACAGCATGCTGCGCAGCTACCTGGAGGCTGAGAATATCCAGGAGCTGGAAGCCTTTATCCGGCATGTGTTCCTCAGCTCTGTGGCAGAGAGCATGGAGTACAAGCTGCAGAGCATCGAGGAGTCCCTCCTGGAGCAGGAGGCCAATGTCAAGGAGCTGGGCTCAGGCCGGGATGACCAGGCCTTTGAAATGGCAGTGCAGACCATCCAAAGCAGCAGGCAGCATCTGGAGGAGCTGCTGCAGACTCTGCAGACAGGCTCGCCCTATTATCCCTTGTATGATCTGTTGTACGAATGCCGGGAAAAGGCCTCTACTGCCCATTTGGCTGCAGATGTGGAGCTTTGCCTTGATTTCCTGGATGGGCTCAGGCAGCGTATTGAGCAGATGCTGACCCACCTTATCAACTTTATCCACGAGTGTGTTTCTTATCAAAGCCTGATCGGCTCTTTGTCCTACAGGGACAGGCTGATGCGCAAGCAGCAGGACATCCTGTCCCACGCCCTGCACTCTGAGCTGCATCTGCCCCTGCTCCAGCAACCTTCCCTGCCCGGCATCAGTTTGAACTGGAGCAGGCAGGAACAGAAGAAGCCGGTGCGGATCAGCCTGGACAAGCTCCAGGCCCTGGAGGAGTATGTGCCTGCAGAGATCAGGCAGCGCCAGGTGCCCTGGAAGGACGCCTTCCTGGATCTGGCCAGGCAGGAGTGGCAGGGTGCGGACAGCATCTGTCTGGAGCTGGGGAGCTGGCTCCATGGGCTTTTGATCAGGACTGAAGTAGACCAGGAGGAGCTGTTGCAGGGGCTCTGGTTCCTGATCCAGGACATGCCCCACTGGTCCCCGGTGGTGGTTTTGGGCAAGGATGACAGCAGGAATTGGACTGACATGGGCAGCTTCTATCTGGAGCCGGTGCTGCTCAGCAAACAAAAGGATCGACTCAGACATGCTTGAGGAGTATATGGACCTGGATATGCAGGTCCTGCTGGATAACGACAATCTCTCCAGGAGGGTCATTCACCGTCTGCAGTTCGGACAGAACATCGACTCCCAGCTGATAGGAGAGTACAGGTTTCTGGAGGAGCACTACGACAACTGGCGCTCTTTTTTCGCCTTTCTGGGCTATAGATTGCTGCGCTCCTACCAGGCAGGTGAGGTCTTCTACTATTTAGAGCCCCAATCCTCCAGGATAAGAGTGGCCAGCCTAAGCCGGGGAGCCACATTTCTGGGGCTTTTCTTGGCTTGGCATTTCATGACTGCAGGCATAGAAGGCAAGGATCAGGTCCAGGCCAGGGAGGTCCTGAGCCGGCTGCAGAACAGCTTTGACTTCAGCCAGCTGGTCAGGGTGTTCAATCCGCAACAAAAAGGAGCCAAAAGGGCCAAGCAGCAAAGCGGCAGGAAAGTGCAGCAGCTGACCAGCTGGGTGCTGAAGGAGCTCAGGAAGCTGCACAGGTTGAGGTTTATTGAGCTGTACCCTTCCATAAATGCGGATCTGGACCAGCTGCGAATCCTGCGCCTGCCTGGATTGATCCGCTTTCTGGAGCCTGCCAGGCGGAGCCTGGACCTGGAGTACCAGGGCCAGGAGGATCTGGACAGGGCCATTCAAAGTATCTGGAGCAGAATAGACTGGGAAGAAGAGGGAGATGAAGACGAAAACGGCCCAGAAGATACCTGAAATGTTTGTGCCAGAGGACATTGTGGCCTCCAGCCTGCTGCTGGTGGGCTACAAGCTGTTCCCTGCCACGCAGATCACCCTGCATCCCAGGATGACTGTGCTGTCAGGAAACAATGCAGTGGGCAAGACCACCATCCTGGATGCGGTACAGACCATCCTGATCTGCCATCAGCAGTTTATCAATCTCAATGTGGCCACAGGCCAGTTCGACCGGGGCCTGGCAGGCCAGATGAGCGGCAGGGTGGGCTGGGCAGTGCTGGCTGTATCCGGACACGAGGAGCTCACTGCCCTGGGGGTGCGCCTGCATGCCAAGGCCACCACAGAGAGCTTAGAGCTGACACCTTTTGTGCTGAGTCACATTCCCCCAGAGCTGGAGCTGTTTGTGGACAGGCAGAAGCAGGAGATCATCCCGGACTTTCAAACCCTGAAACGCAACATCCTGCAGCAGGATTTGGAGGGCCAGGCCCATGATTTCGCATCTGCTGACGAATACCACAGATATCTGTTTGCCCAGGGACTCTTGCCAGTGGCCATGGACCGGCAGGGCAAGAGGAAGTTCGCCACCTTGTGGAGACAGGTCACCAGGCCCAAGCTGGACAAGCTGGGTTCTTTCCTGAAGGAGATGCTCTGCCCTGAGCCTGCCCAAGGGGTGAAGTTCGCTGACGTGGAAAGACTGATGCGGGATCGGCGCAAGCTGAGCGAGCAGCTCCAGGCCCTGGAGAGATTCCGGGCTACCAGGCAGGAGCTGGAGGAAAGGCGGACCAGGCTGGATGAGCGGCGCTATCTGTACCTGTGTACAGAGCTGGGCAGGCAGTGGGCCAGGTTTAATAGCTGTGAACAGCGGATGCAGCAGGAAAAAGAGAAAGAGGAGCGCACAGCAAAGGAGATGCGCCAGCTGGAGGAGAACCTGCAGGGCATCCAGACCAGACAGAAGGAGGTCAGCAGCGAGCGGGATAAGTACTTGCGGCAGCAAAGCGAGCTCTCCAGGCAAAAGAGGCACTATCAGCAGTACACCCAGGCCAGGGAGCAGGAAGCAGAGCTAAAACAGGCCCTGGAAAGCACAAGCAGCAAACTGGCCAAGCTGCAGGCCAAACAAAAGGAGCTGCAGCAAGAAAGGGACCAGGCCCAGAGCAGGGCAGCTGAGCTAAGGGCAAAGATTGCAGAGCAAAAGGAGCGCCTCAAGCACTTGCAGGTGGAAAAGCAGAGGTATTTAGAGCTGCAAGGTCTGCTGAAGGAATCCAAGGATAAGCTGGGCAAGGAGCTCAAAACCTGGCCAGAGGTCCAGCAGGCCTGGATCCAGACCCAAAAGGAGAAGTCCAGGCTGGACAGCCTGCCGGAGCAAAAGAGGAGGCTGCAGGAGCTGGACAATAGGGTCAGCAGCCATCAAGAGTCCCTGGAGCTGGCCAGGAGTCTGCAGCAAGAGCTGCCTGGGGACATGGATATTAAAGAGCTGCAGGCGCAAGGCTTTGAAGAGCTGGTGGAGGGTTGGGAGGAGTTGGATTATGAGTCAGAGATCTCTAGAGTCAGCCAGGAGTTGCAGAGCCTGGAAGGCCAGATTGCTGACCTGGAACAGGGCCGGCCCAGCCTGCCCCAGGCAATCGCCAGGCATGTGGAAGCCGGGCGCATCAGCCTGGTGGCCTCGCGCTTTGAGCATCTGGATCTGGAGGAGGCTAAGCAGGTGCAATCCAGGCTGGGACCTTTCGCTAGGGGCATCCTGGTGGATGAGCCCGGGGAGCTGGCGGATCTGGATCTGGGGGACCAGGAGTTTTTGCTCCTGGGCAGGGATACTGATCCGCAGCATTTGAGCTGCCTGCCTGCAGCTCAGGGGCATATCAGCGGTCAGGGCAATTTTTACTGGTACACGCCTAAGTCCCATGTCTGGCTGGGAGCCAGGGCCAGGGCCAGGGAGCTGGAGCGCCTGGGACAAAGAAGGCTTGAGCTGCAAAAGGAGCTAAACAGGCTGCAGAACGAGCGCTCCCGGAACCGGGAGCGCATCAGGCAGGCCAGGAAGCTGCTGGGCAAGTGGTCCGCCCTGCAGGATACAGCCTGTCTGTCTGAGCAGGCCAGGCTGCGGGAGGAGATCTCCTGGCTGGAGAAGCAGAGCCAGGCAATTCTGGAGCGTTTTCGCTATCTGCAGGATCTGCAGGGCAGAAAGGAGCATTTTGAGCTGCATGCCGCGCCTGGGAAATGCAAGGAGTGCGAGAAGGAGCTAAAGGGGCTGGAAAAGGAGCTAAAGGGGCTGGAGGAAAGCCTGGGCCGGCTGCAGAAGGATATTAAAAGCGCCAATCAGGAGCTGGAAGGGCTCCAGGCGGAGTATTCCAGGCTGGACAGGGAGCTGGCTGCTGTGTCCTCCAGGTTGCAGGGCTTGTTGCAGGAGGAGCCCAGGGATGTCCTGGAAGGCAGGATCGATTTTTCTGAGGCCCAGGCTATCCAGGACAGGATAGATGCCCTGGACCAGGAGCTGTCCGGGCTGGCCCAAAGCAGGGACAACCTGTATCAGGAGAAGGTCCGCAAAGGGGATTTTTTCCAGCACATCAGGGAGGAGCTGCAAAGGCTGGAGAAGGATGCGGAGCAGGCCAGACAGGCTGAACAGGGGCTTTTGCAGCAATGGAAGCAGTTCTATTCGCACCAGGAGCCGGAGTACCGGGCAGGGCATTACAGCTCCGAGGATACCTCCAGGCTGCACCTGGAGTGGGAAATGGCGGCAGAGGAGCTGAAGAAGAGCGTATCCCGAATCGCAAGCGAATATGTCCTGCACCTGCCCCAGGAAAGCCCTGTCGAGACCCAGGTGGATATGATCCTGGAGAATATTATCCCCTCCTTTCTGGAGCTGGAGAGGGTGGAGGATCAGTTCCAGCGCCTGCAGCAGGAGCTGGCTGAGATAGAGGCCAGGATTAAGACCTATGTCCAGGATATTCGGCAAAAAGTGGACCAGGAGATCTCCAAGCTAAGGCGCAGGCTGGACAAGGTGAACTCTATTCTTGCGGATATCAGGTTCGGCCGCATCAGCCAGGTCAGGATCGAGCTCTCCTACCTCTCCCAGTATGAGAACCTGAAGAAGCTCAAAGGGGATGTGCTGTCCCTGATGGACTTCGGCAGCCAGACTACGCTGCAGGAGTTTGTGCAGACCCTGGTCAAGAACATCTTCAGGCAGGGCAGGGGTGATATCAATGAGGAAAAGATCGCGGACTACAGAACCTATATTGAGCTGGGCTGGTCCATAACAGATCAGGACGGGGAGAGCAGGCAGAAAGGATTTTCCGGGGGCGAGACCCTGGGCATCAACCTGGCCATCTGTCTGGGGCTGTTGTTCCACTGGGGCGGGGAGACAGGCCAGGCCCAGACCAGGGGGCTTTTGATCATGGCCCTGGATGAGGCGGAAAGACTGGATGAGCAGGCGGTGTATACCGTGCGCGAGCTTCTGGAGCGCACGGGATCCCAGCTTTTGGTGGCCCTGCCCAGGACCATAGATGTCCCAGAGACTATCTGCCACCTGCTGACTCCTCTGGAGCAGGGCGTAACCCACGTCTCTGTATATCATAAGGACCAGTCGTGAGCAGTGATGCCCTGCAAAAATGCCTGGCCTGGTCCGAGCTGCTGCACAAGGGCATGGCTCCCAGGTCCAAGACCCTGGAACCCCTGCTGGAGGCCGGCCTGGCTGTGGAACAGGACAGGGAGGTGGTCCTCCTGGATCAGACTGGTTTGCAGGATATCGTGGACAGCCAGTGCCAGGAGATTATTCAGGCCAGGGATAGGGCCCAGGCTCTAGCTGACAGCCTGGGCCTGGAGCTCAGTATCAACTCCAGACCCAAGCAGGCCCTGCAGCTTTTGCAGGAGCTGGAAAGGACCGTTCCCGAGACCTCTGACTCCTGGCAGATGCAGAGCATCAGCGCCAAAGTCTTTGGCGACTCTAAACATCTCCAGCGTATCTCCCAGCTGAAAAATATTTTTGCGCAATGGTCCAGACTCAGGCATCTCAAGGGCGAGCTGAGGCTAAAGTCCTTTGGCAGCCTGCTCCACCTGGGCCATGGTCTGGATCTGGGTCAAGTCACAGCTGCTCTGGGCCAGGTCTGCATCCCTGCACCCCAGGCAGCCCGGATAGAGAACTTCGAGCTGAAGAGTGTGGATCTGGTTCTGACCAGTGAGAATCTGGCCCCATTTAGGCAGGCCAACTTGAGTCAGGGCCTGGTGCTTTATTGCCCGGGTTACGATACCGCCCTCCCTGCCCTGTGGTTGCAGAGATTGCCCAGGCACTGTGTCTGGATGCATTCAGGGGATTTTGATCCTGAGGGGCTGGGGATATTTGAGCAGCTGCGCCGGCAAAGCCGTAGGGAGGGCAGGTTTGTGCCGAGTATAAAGCAACTGCAGGAAATACAGGGTCTGCTGCCCGGATGGAACAAGCCCAAGGGCTTTGAGCCAGGCAGGTATGCAGACGCTGATATCCGGGAGCTGGCTGTCTGGGGGCAGGAGCAGGGGGTTTTCGCGGAGCAGGAGCAGATCCTGCATCTTTTGGGCTGGAGCAGGCTCTGCGCACCTTACGGGACAAGGTTCAAGAAATAAAAACCAATCCCAAGCAGGCAGCCTCGGCTTGCAAATATTATGTTGCGGGAAGGGAGCATAATATGAGGTCCGGGGCAGGATCGAATCTATGAAATCCGTAAAAGGACAGGCTGAAGGTGTTCACTGAAGAAAGCCTGCTCAAAGAATTTTAGGAATAGATACAACAAAGGCCGGCTGATTTTAGCCGGCCTTTGTTTCCTTCTCCGCCCTGAGGGTGGCTTTTGCACAATCAGAAGAAGCCTTCCTTTATCATCATCACCTAGTCTTTTTTTCCCTGAGCTCCCAGTCCTGTACGCTTTCCTGAGGGGCCACCTCTTCATATCCGGTGAACATGGCTATAGTGTGCGCCAGTATGGTATGACCGGTGGTGGTCATGTATACATGAACAATAAGAAAAGCCAGAAAGGCAAAGGCCCCGGCAGTATGCAGAAAAGCCACAGTGGACAGCTGCCAGTCCAAGCCCATGCCTGGCCAGCTGTTGTAATAATAGTACAGATACCCGGTAATTATCTGGTAAGGAACCAGAAAAGTAACAATTCCCAGATAGGTGAGCCTCTGCAGGGGATTGTGCTTGGTCCCTTTGGTTTTGGGAACAGGATGAGGCTTGCCCTGAAAAATGCCTACTGAATAATACATCATCACCTGGAAAAGCTTCTTAAATGTGGGTACATACTGTTTCCACTCCGAAGTGGTCAGCATCCAGAAAACGATGAACACGTAAAGAACCAGCCAGGACCAGGCACAGAAATTGTGAATGGTGAAGGCTGTTTTGAATCCGAACAATGAGTAAGTGGAATGAATCTCAAACCCTGTCAGAAGCAGCAGGATGATCAGCAGGGTCTGGGCCCAGTGCCAGAAACGTTCAAAGCGTGTATATAAATAGATTTTTTGTCCTTTTTCCATTGATTCCTCCTGGTGGGTTTACTTCCTACGCCTGGAAGACACTGCACGGCCGATGGCGTGAATGGTTACACCGGCGATGGAAGCAGCTACAACCAGCCAGCCAGCAATGTTGAGCAGATCGTTTTTGTCCCTTCCAGGCATGTAGATGCCGGCTACATTGGCCAGCCTTCCTTCCCGGCTGTGGCATGAACTGCACTGCAGCGAATCTTCCTTGGGCGCAACCATATGAGTGATGGGGAAGTAATACATGGTTTCAATAAAATCATATTCGCCACTGAAATCTCTGCCGGTATAGTCCATGCCGGCCTGAATGGCCTGATCCCATTCAAAGTTTTTCCAGTAGGCGCCAGACTCCTTGGAACCAAAGAGATGAACAGTGACTACTTCATTGTTGACAGAGTCATATGGCTGCTTGCC
>JBNJDO010000091.1:0-8538 GCA_051744965.1 Thermodesulfobacteriota bacterium
TGCAAGCTTAAAAACTTAACTTTGCCAAGTGAGTGCCGGGGAGGGGCCAGGGAAGGGTTCTTTATTGCGAAACTTAAGACCTTACACAGTATTAGCGCGTAAGCCCTGGCAATATTCAGGCAAGTTTGCTATTGATCTTGAGCGCAGCCGCAGTCAGAATCAGAAAAGAGAAGTCAGGGTATTGCGGAGATTTTGTTTGTAGCCCTACAGCAAAACTTGATTCGATTTTTTTTCCCTCTTTTCCGTCATCCCGGACTAGATCCGGGATCCAGTTCTTTATCTGGATTCCTGCCTTGAGGCGTTGACCGTAAGGGCGAGCGGCGCTCGCCCTTATGAATTGATTATTCCATGTTTGGTTGTACACCATCGGGGCATGAGGGTTTTTGGTTACTGGCTGTTATTGGGATTTAGATTGCATTAGGCTTTAAACTTAGGAAATTTGTCCAGGCTAAAAGTTTTGTCCCTTTTGTTTTGAATGTCAAGATGCAGCAGAAGCTAGAAAACATACAGGAGGTGGCTGCCCAATCTGAGCAAGGCCAGAGGCTGGACAGCTTTTGGGCCTGGAGGCTGCAGCAGAGAGGCTTTTCCAGATCCAGGATCGGCAAGTGGATCAAGGCTGGCAGGGCCAGTGTGAATGATCAGCCCTGCACCAAGGCCTCTGCCAAAGTGTCTGCAGGGGACAGGCTGCAGCTGGAGATTCCGGCAGAGGAGAAGGGCCCTCAGCCGGTTCCAGGCAGTCTCAGTATATTATATCAGGATTCCCAGCTTTTGGTGCTGGACAAGCCCCCAGGCCTGACAGTGCATCCTGCGGACTCCTGCCAGGAAACCACCCTGGTGCATTATCTCATGCACCACTTCCCTGAGCTAAAGGACTTGGATCCGGTGCGGCCCGGGATTGTGCACAGACTGGACAGGGATACTTCAGGCCTGCTCCTGGTGGCCAGAAGCAGGCAGGCCAAGCGCAGACTGGCCAGGGATCTGGCCCAGCGCAAGGTGCAGAAGCATTATCTGGCCTTGGTGTCCGGCTGTCCGGAGCAGGAGCAGGGCTGGATAAAGGAGCCCTTGGGCAGGGATCCAAACAGCAGGGTCAAGATGAAGGTCTTGCCCAGTCAGGGCCGCAAGGCCAAAAGCTGGTACAGGGTCTTGTACAGCTTTCCCCACAAAAACTGCAGCCTGCTGCAGGTGGGCATAGAGACCGGCAGGACCCACCAGATTCGGGTGCATTTGGCCTATATAGGAAACCCTGTTCTCGGGGACATGGTGTACGGCAAAAAGGCCACTTTAGAGCTGCAGCAACGATACCCGGTACTGGAAAAGCTCTGCACCAGGCAGATGCTGCATGCCTGGAGGCTGAAGCTGGAGCATCCCCAAAGCAGGCAGGAGCTGGAATGCAGCAGCAAGGTCCCCAAGGATTTCTATCGCTTGCTGCTTTTTTTGCAGCAGCGTACCCAGCACCTGGGGATAACCGGTCAGGTGGGCTGTGGCAAGTCTGCCTTGAGCAGCCTGTTGGCTGCCCATAAGGTCCCGGTCTGGAGTGCGGACCAGGCGGTTGCAGAGCTCTATCAGACCTATGCAGAGGGCTGGGAGATGCTGCGCAGGAGCTTTGGGGACAGATTTCTGGTTTCAGAACAGGGGCCGGTGGACAAGGCCAAGCTCTTCCAGGCCATGCAGGATTCCCAGGCTGTGAGGCAGGAGGTCCAGTCCCTGATCCACCCCCTGGTCAGGCACAAGCTGCAGGAGTTCTGGAACTGGCACCAGGGCGCGCATCTGGCTGCAGCAGAGGTGCCCCTTTTGTTGGAGGCAGGTCTGCAGGAGGATTTTGACATTATTTTGGCTGTTTATTGTCCTGACTCCTTGCGCAGGGCTTGGCTGGCTGAGCATAGGGGGTGGAGCCAGGAGCAGATGGAGAAAATGGAGGCCTGGCAGTTTTCGCTGCAGGAAAAGCTGCAGGGAGTGCATTTGATTCTAGAGAATCCAGGACACTGGGAAGGATTGCAGGAAAGGGGCATGGCCCTGCTAAGGGTTTTGCGCGGATTGCGCAGGGGCAGGCTAAAGCGTTTTCTGCGCTCTCTGCAAGGAAAAGCCATTATTTACAATAGGCCTGCCTGAGGCCAAAGGATCTAAACGCCATGCTCCCTCTTAGAGACGATATTCCCAGCAAGTTCACCCCCTACATGACCAGAGCGATTATTGTAGCCAATACTTTGTTTTTTCTGTACAAGCTGCCTCTGGCCAGGGAGGAGGTGATTCGGCTGTTCTACATGTTTGGAGTGGTGCCAGCCAGGTACTTTGATCCGCAGTGGGCCAGGTACGTGGGCTTTCCTGAGCTGAGCTTTTTGCCCTTTTTCAGCCACATGTTCCTGCACAGCGGGTTCTTCCATTTTCTGATCAATATGTGGATCCTATGGGTCTTTGCGGACAACGTGGAAGATGTCATGGGCCCCTTTAAGTTTCTGATATTTTATTTACTCTGCGGGCTCTTGGCTTTGGGCGGGCACATGCTTTTGTACAGCCAGTCCACTGTCCCGGTAATCGGGGCTTCCGGGGCTATTGCCGGGGTCATGGGCGCTTACCTGATCCTGTATCCCCAGGCCAGAGTTCTAACCCTGGTACCCATCTTTATTTTTCCTTTGTTTTTGTCTTTGCCTGCACTGATCTTTTTGGGGCTTTGGTTTGTGATCCAGATCATGTCCGGACTGATGGCCAGCCTGGGGTCAGCCTCTGATGCAGCAGGCGTGGCCTGGTGGGCCCATGCCTTTGGCTTTCTGGCTGGACTGCTGCTGTTGAACTTCTTCAAGGACGACAAGCGCTGCTATTACTGCTTCGACTATAAAAAGGACAGTCTGGACGAGTTCTTGTTCAAGTAAATCAAAATTGCTTACTGCTGGACATTCAGGCCGCTGTATATTAATAATCGTTAACGCAATCGTGTTTTGCTCAGTACATGCCCTTCCGGGCAGACAATAGCTAAACCAAGGATCCAGTTATGCTGCAGATTGAGGATTTGCATGTCAAAATCGGGGACTCCAAGGTCCTCAAAGGAGTCAACCTGGAGATAGCCAGGGACGAGACTTTCATCCTTTTTGGCCCCAATGGTTCGGGCAAGACCACCTTGCTGATGACCCTTATGGGCTTTAGCGGCTATGAAGTCACCCAAGGCAGGATCTTGTTCCGGGACCATGACATCACCCACATGTCCATCCATGAACGGGCCAAGCTCGGGGTGGGCATGTCCTTTCAAAGGCCGCCCACCATAAATGGCCTGAAGACCAGGCAGCTGGTGCAGCTCTGCGCCACGGCATCAGGGGATGGTCAGGAGGTGGATGTGCAGGAGCTGGCCTCCAAGGTCAAGCTGGAGAAGTTTCTGGACCGGGATATCAATGCCGGGTTTTCAGGAGGAGAGATCAAGCGCTCCGAGCTTTTGCAGCTTATGGCCCAGAGCCCCAAGCTTTTGCTTTTTGACGAGCCGGAATCCGGTGTGGATCTGGAGAACATGGCCCTGATCGGCAAGTTGGTCAGATCCCTGCTGGGGCAGGATATCCAGCCCCATCCGCAGTATTCCATGAAGGAGCAAAAGGAGCAAAGGGATGTGGCCGGCCTGATTATTACCCATACTGGCTATATCCTGGACTACATAAATGCGGATCGGGGGATGGTCATGTATAACGGAGTGCTTTGCTGCGCTGCCAGGCCCAGGGATATCCTGGAGCACATCAGCGAATACGGATACGAGGAGTGTGTAAAATGCCTGAGATAAAAAACAGCCCCCAAGCCAACAAGGATACTGGTGTCAGCAGGGAGGATCTGGATCTGTCCTCGTTTAACTTTGAGGGCGGCAGGGCAGAGTCTATTCAGGACCTGAGCCGCTTGGAGGACCAGGATAAGGAACAGCTCCTGATGGCTGGGGTGGACGTGAACGAGCAGGGCAAAAGCGGGACTTTCCTGCACATGGATCATTCCAATGTGCATTGCAATACCTGCAGGCCAGGGGTGGAGATCCTGGATATCAAAGAGGCCCTGGAGAAGTATGATAATCTGCCTGAATACTACTGGCAGGTGGTAAGTCCGGATAAGGACAAGTACACCCGGGCGGTTGCAGAAACCTTGCACGGAGGCTATTTCATCCGCACCGAGAAAGGGGCCAAGATCACTGAACCGGTGCAGTCCTGCCTGTTCATCAAGGGCCAGAATGTGGGCCAGAATGTGCACAACATAATTGTGGTGGAGGAGGATTCCGAGCTGCACATTATCACTGGATGCGCGGTCTCCCACGACGTGCGTGCAGCCCTGCACATGGGCATCTCTGAGATCTATATCAAGAAAGGGGGCAAGCTGACCTTCACCATGGTGCACAACTGGGGGGAGGATGTGGATGTTCGGCCCAGAAGCGCAGGCATAGTGGAAGAAGATGGGGTGTTCATCAATAATTACATCCTGCTCAAGCCAGTCAAGTCAGCCCAGCTCTATCCCAATATCCAGCTAAACGGCAGAAACGCCACCGCAGTCTCCAACTCTGTGATTGCCACTCCTCCAGGCTCCTATGTGAACAGCGGGAGCAAGGTCTCCTTGAATGCCCCGGACACCAGGGCAGAGATCGTGGCCAGGACCATTACCACCGGCGGGACCATCATCAATCCCGGGCATATAGTGGGCAACGCCTATCCTTGCAAGGGACATCTGGAGTGCAAGGGCTTGATCCTCAAGGATGGGATCATTCACGCCATACCTGAACTGGAGGGCAGGGTCTCTGGAGTGGAGCTCTCCCACGAGGCAGCAGTGGGCAAGGTGGCCCAGGAAGAGATTGAATACCTCATGGCCCGGGGCCTGGATGAGGATGAGGCTACCTCCACTATTGTCCGGGGCTTTCTGGATGTGGACATTATGGGCCTGCCGGACAAGCTCAAGCAGGCTATAGATAAGACAGTACAGGAAGCAGGGGAGGAGATGTTCTGATCCCTTATTTGGATATGAGCCGCAGGTAGAGGTCCCCCCTCCAGGGGCCCAGCCTGCGGCCCAGGCCTTTCAGGCGCAGGGGTCTGCCTGCTTGGTAGTCCTTGGGAATAGTGGTGGTGATGGTCTGGGGCTTGCTGCGCGGGCCCTGCTGCAGCTGAAAGCGAACTGAGCAGCCTGGAAGCAGGTAGTTGGGGTGCAGGTAAATGGTGTGCTCATGATCCAGTTGGGAGCGCAGCCAGAGCTTGAGCCCTTGGGGGGAGAGCCTGGAGAGGTCCAGCTCCAGGTTTGACCAGGGCAGCTGCAGGATTCTGCCCTGGAGTTCCGGCTTGACCTTTTTCAGTTCTGGTTTGTTCCTTTTGATCTTTCTGAAGATATCCTCAAAGACCTGCCTGGCAAAGGGATCGTTCAAAATATTCTTCAGGATCTCCTCTTGGCTGAAATAGCGCTCCCTGTGCCTGGATTTCCCCCTTTCTCCAGGCTTGGATGCTTGGTCTTTGGCCTGCTGTCTGGATTTTGATCTGTGTGCTTGTCTGCTCCTTTGAGCTGAAGCATATTCCTGCTGGGCCTTATGCCAGGTATAGTTGCTTTGGGAGGACTCCTGCCCGGTTTCCTGCTGCTTTAGCTCCAAAAGGAGCACATAGGCCTGGTTCAGCCTCTGGAACTTGGCCCCGGCCTGGGGGTCGTCTGGATGCAGGTCAGGGTGACAGGCAAAGGCCTGCCTGCGGTAGGCCCTTTTGATCTCCTTCAAGTTCGCATCCTGGCTGACACCCAGGATTTGGTAGCTCTCGCTTACTTGCATTCCAGGCCCTGATCGTCTTTCAATAGTGCTGCCGGGGCCTCAGGGTCTTGGCTGGAATAGATGAGCTTGTTTTGCTGCAGGTATTCAAGGCCCTGGTGCACAAATTCCTGATGTTCCACATCCTGGTTGATGCCTGGGCAGTAATCCTGGGCCAGGAGCCAGCTTTGCTCATCCCGCAGGTTGCCCTGGAAAAAAGGCCAGGCCCTGCAGATGTCAGGCTTGTGGGTGTGTACCAGGCAACCCTGATCCCGGCTGAAGAATATGCAGTTGCCGTTTTGGCTTAGCAGTTGAGTCTTATGGTTTTGTCTCAAAGTATATTTTGCCAAAAAATCCTCTCTGGACAGTCCCAAGCCCTTGCATAGGCGCTGTATATCCAGGCTGCCAAGTATTATGCCCCCCTCGCCCTGGCAGCATTGTCCGCACATCCTGCACTCGAAAGCATTCCCGTTTTGGCCCATGGCTAGGACTCCCTGCCTTGCTTGTGCATTACCATTATGCAGGAGTCCTCTATGACTTGGATCCTGTGGGACTGTAAAAGATCCCTGGCCTCCGGATTAGTAATGCCTTGCTGCATCCAGAATGCCCGGGGCAGGGGATCCAGCTGCAAGGCCTCCCTGGCGTGTTGCAGGCAATATTCCGAGGCCCGGAAGAGGTTGACCACATCTACGCGCTCCGGGATCTGCAAAAGGCTCTGATAGGTGGTCAGGCCCCAGACATCTTGCCTTTTAGGGTGCACCGGGAAGACTGTGTACCCGGCCTGGATCAGATATTGGCCCACCTGGTGCACAGGCTGGCCAGGCTTGTCCTTGGCCCCTATCAGGGCTATATTCTGTACACTGCCAAGCAATTGCTGTATGTTGTGCATGTTTATGGCCTTTGTTTTTTGTCAGGCTGTCTTAAAATAGGAGTATAGGCAAAGTGCAGCTCATTTTGCAACCTGCCTGATTGGAGAGCCCAAAAGGAGGAAGCATGTTTGAATCCCTGGAGCAGATTCCTTTGCAGGAGCTTGAATGGAGATGGTCCAGGTGCAGGGCCCTGCTGCAGGAGAGCCTGCCTGAAGCAGGGGGTGTCCTGGCCCTGTCCAGAGTGCAGATCTATTGGTTGAGCGGTCATTTAGGCAACGGCATGTTCTGGCTGCCCCTGGAGGGAGAGCCGGTGCTCTTGCTGCGCAAGGGCCAGGAGCGGGGCAGATTGGAATCTTTGGTACAGCAGCAGCACGGTTTTAGATCCTTTGCAGACTTGCCTAAAGTGCTTGCTGAGCTGGGTCAAACCCTGCCCCAGAATATAGCTGTGGAGATGTCAGGCCTTAGCTGGAGCCTGGGCCAGAATCTGGCTAAGAGGCTCTCAGGCCAGACCATGCAAAATGCTGATTCTCTGCTGGCTCAGGCCAGGATGGTCAAGTCCGAGTGGGAGCTGTACAAGATTGCCCTGGCTGGAGAAAGGCAGGGCAGGGTCCTGGAGCAGGATCTGCCCCAGGCTGTCCAGCCCGGATTGAGCGAGCTGGAGCTGGGGCAAGTCCTCTGGAAGGAGTATTGTCAGCAGGGCCACCAAGGGCATGTGCGTATGGGCGGACCTGGTGAAGAGATTTTCCTGGGCGCTGTCAGTGCTGGAGACTCAAGCAATTATCCCACCAGCTACAATGGGCCTGTGGGCTTAAGGGGCATACATCCAGCCCTGCCCTATATGGGTTATGCAGGCAAGATCTGGCAGCAAGGGGAAATCCTGATTGTGGATACCTTGTTTGCCCTGGAGGGCTACTACACTGACAAGGCCCAGGTTTATTTCGCTGGAAAGAAATCCCAAGTGCCGGAGCAGGTGCAAAAGGCCCATTTTTTTTGTGCAGAGCTGCAGGATTGGATGCAGGACAGGCTGCGGCCAGGGACCACCCCTCAGGAGCTTCATGAATACTGTGTGCAGCAGGCGGAAAAACAGGGCTGGAGCGAAGGCTTCATGGGCCTGGCAGGGAACAAGGTCCCTTTTGTGGGCCACGGCATAGGCCTTACAGTGGACGAATATCCGCCTCTGGCCAGGAAGTTCCAGCAGCCCCTGCAGGAGAACATGGTCCTGGCCCTGGAGCCCAAGGTGGGCTTGCCTGGTGTGGGCATGGTGGGAGTGGAGAATACATTCCAGGTTACCAAGGAAGGGGGCAAGTGCCTGACTGGGGGGGCAAAGGAGATTATCTGCATAGAGTGAAGAAATTGCCCTTGACAATAATTAGGCTCAGGAGTTAATTAATTCTTTTCCAAGCAGCCAGGGCCACTAGCTCAACTGGCAGAGCAACGGACTCTTAATCCGGAGGTTGAAGGTTCGATTCCTTCGTGGCCCACCAAAGATTTCAAGGGGTTAGGCGGTAAGCCTAGCCCCTTTTTTTTGGATCACGCTTAATTCGAGTCAGCAAAAAACACCAATCATCCCCTTTTCCCGGAGCTAAGATCCATGGTCAGCAAGGTCCTGGTGGGCAATATTGACCAGTATTACCTGAATGATCTGAGCAGAAAGGCTGAACGCTGTATCAAACTAAAGATCCGACCCCTGATCTTAAGCAGTGAAGAGTTCGCAGAGTTTGAGCCCAGGATGATTGAGCGGCCGCATTTTTTGGTTTGGGAGCAGAAAAATGCGTAAGATTGGCGGGTCAAACTCCCATTGCTGATCAAAATGTCACGACCGATAATAATTTGTAGGATATATCAATTAATGTCAAATGGATAAAAATATTGATCAGAGATGAACTGATTCTAAGAGCAAAAATTGGGTCTTTTTGGGAATAAAATCTCATGAATTCAGAA
>JBNJDO010000092.1:0-8482 GCA_051744965.1 Thermodesulfobacteriota bacterium
CAAATTGATGCAAAGCAGCAAGAGCAGATGATCAGGATAGAGGTCAGGGACTGGGGCCTGGGTATGGATCAAGATACTTTGTCCAACCTGTTCTCTCTGAAGGGTGCACGCTCCAGCCAGGGTACTGCCGGAGAGAAAGGCAGCGGGCTGGGGCTTTCCCTTTGCAAAGAGTTTATCCAAAGGCACGGAGGAGAGCTCTGGGCCTGGAGCGAACCTGGACAGGGCACAGTAATCTATTTCACCTTGCCTAAGGGCTAATTGTAAAAAAAATATGGTCTCAGGTCTTCTTTTTAAAATTCAAGCCAACTTCAGCATAACTCCTGGAGCTTGGGCTGCTCCGGCAAGGTTACTCAGAGCTTAGCGCCTTCTTCTTGGGAAGTACTGAAATCTATATCCCTGCATTGGGAGCGGGCGCTAATTGAATGTGGAGTTGGAGGCCTGGGCCAGACAATGGGCGATATCTTCGCTCAAAGAGGTTGTGGCTTTGCTCATAGCCATTACTGCATCCTGGTAATCCTCTCCCTGCATGGAGTGCCTATAGTCCGCACGCCTGCTGCAAATCACTTCTCCACTCTCAAGGCGGAAAACCCTCCAATGGGCGACCAGGACCGCCTGCTGGCGCTTTACAGGCTCAAACCTGATCACTCGCACTTGGATCCTATAGTCTGCATCCAGCTTGGGCCTGGTAACCACAGCAGCATCCTCAGTGCGCAGGCATGACTCCAGATTATCTGTCAAAAGGCGCACAAAGTTCTCCTTTAAGGGCTCAGCCCAGTGATGCAGCTCGCTTAAGCGAAAGCGATTAGGGCCAACCCGGGTCATGATCCCAGACCTATCCAAATATCCTGGAAAATAGACCGGGCCTAAATCCACCCTGATGCATTCCCTGGTCTGGCTAGACTGCTCCGAGGCCCCACTGCCTGGATCATCTTGGGTCAGAACATAGAAATTGGTGGGCTCGGAGGCACAACCCGCCAAAAACAGCAGCAGCAAGATCCAGGAAAATCTCCTCAGGATCATGGATGCCTCCTTCTCAAATTGCAGGCCACTATTACCCTGGCCCACAAGTCCTGTCTTTAATTAAGGCAAATTGAAAGAATGTAATGTTGCATTATCCCCAAAAGAAATCCCAATATCCGCGTCTACCTCCAAATGGGTTATAAATTGGGAATATGATCCACAGAAAAGCTGCCCAAGACGAGCACAATACTTATGAGACGCGGTACTAGGGCCCTCTTTTGCCTCTTATTAGGGATTCGGGATTGCGTTCCAGATAACTTGCCAGCGACCTAATGGAACGTGCGGCAGAGGAGACATTCTGCAGTGTGGCTGCTAGCTCCAAGCGCAGATCAGAATCCTCCGCAGCAGCACCCTCGATTACTGCCAGGGCGCTTTCGGTCTGCCGCAGGGTGGACCGGGCAGCTTGCAAAGTCTCATCCAGGCTGGAGGCAATCTCTGCGCTTCTTCCCTGGTCCAGATCCAGGGTGGTTTCCAGCTGATTAAAGGAGTCCTGGGCAGCTCGGCTGGACTCCTGCAGCTCCTGGGCCAACACTTTCAACCGCCTGTCTGTCCTTTGTATCGTACCCTGGGCCTCGCCAAGGGTGGAGTCCAACTGCTCCGTGATTCCGGGTACATCTTTCTCCAGATCGCTTAACAGACCACTGGCAGACTGCAGGGAGCTGTTCATAGCCTTTAGACCCTCTGAGAGCTCAGGGGAGTTTATGGTTCGCTCCAGCCCCTGGACTGCAGAAGTGAGCTGGGCCAGCAGCTGCTCCAAGGGAACATCTTCCAAAGCCTGGGTAACCTCTTGTATCTTGGAGGGCACAGTGGGAATTTCTGGATATTGCAAATCCCGCTTCGCCAGGTGCTTGGGTGAATCAGGCAGAATACTAAGCTCCACCATGCGCTGCCCGGTAATGTAGCTCAAAACCCTGATCCTGGCCCGCAGTCCTCTATCGAGCAGAGTGGAAAACAGCTCCTCCACACTGCCATTGCCACCGTACCATTGGATCCTGCGGGAGTCTATCTCGATATAGACCGGCATATTGACCTGCATATCCTCAGGATCGGTCACCACGCGAATGTCTGTCACTCTCCCCACACGAACACCCTGGAACTGGACTGGTGCCCCTTCACTCAAGCCGCTCACAGAATTCTCGAAATTCAAAACAAAGGTGGTCTTTTCCACCCAGAACTGGTATTGGGCCAAAAAAACCACGAACAGGATTAAAACAATCAAGGCCCCGAGCATAAAGGCCCCAAAGAGAATACTTCCTTTGCGCTGCATCATGATTCCCCTTCCCTACGCTCTCCCCCTCGGGTCAAAAAGGCCCGAACCCGGGGATCGCGACTTGTTTGCAGAAGCTCCCCAGGATTGCCCCTGGCAATGATGCTTTTTTCTTTGCCATCCAAAAAAATCGTATTGTCTGCAATGCCAAAGATGCTGTCCAACTCATGGGAGACCACCACCACTGTCGTGCCCAGGCTGTCGCAGAGCTCCAGAATGAGGTCATCCAAAAGCTTGGCATTGACTGGATCCAGGCCGGCTGAGGGCTCGTCAAAAAACAGAATCTCCGGATCCAAAGCCAAGGCCCGGGCCAATCCAGCACGTTTCTGCATCCCTCCGCTCATTTCTGAAGGGTAAGAGTCTCCTACTCCAGTCAGACCCACCAGGGCCAATTTGTAGGAAACCAAATCCTGGATATCCCTATTCTGGAGACTGGTGTACTGCTCCAAAGGTAAGGCCACATTCTCTGCCAGGGTCATGGAGCTCCACAAGGCTCCTCTCTGGTACAAAACCCCGGAACGATGCATAAGTGCCTTTTGCACAGAAATCGGCTGCCGCCAAAAGCTCACGCCGTTGAACAGGACCTCCCCAGCCTCAGGCTCCACAAGACCGATTAAGGCCTTGAGCAGTGTGGACTTTCCGCTGCCGCTTTCGCCCATGACCACAAAGACCTCGCCACTGTCCACCTCAAAACTCACCCCTTGCAAAACCACCTGTTTCCAGTAACTCACGTGCAGGTCCTGGACACTTAGATGAACTGATGAGCTTTTCTGCACATTGTTGTTCAGCTCATGCATTTCCTTAGCTCACTGAAGCCTTCCTGGACTATATGCCCAAGATGTTGCACAAAACCGCCACAATACCGTCGGTGGCTATAATAGCCACAGTTGCAGTGACTACTGCGGAAGTAGCTGCAAGCCCCACAGCTGCAGCGTTCCTTTGCGCCTGCAGCCCCTGGAAGCACCCTGCCAGGGCCACTAATAAGCCGAACAGAAAGCTTTTGAAAAGCCCGAGCCCTAAATCAATGAAGCTGAAGCTATTTCCTGCCTCCTGTATGAACTGTCTAAAGGGTAGGTCCAGTAGGCCTACTGCCACGCACAACCCTCCCATAATCCCCATGAAGTCGGCATACAGGCACAACAAAGGCATCATGCAGACCAGGGCTATAACTCTGGGAACAACCAGGAACTCCACCGGAGAGAAGCCCAGGGTACGCAAGGCATCGACTTCCTCGTTGACGTTCATGGTACCCAGATGAGCTGCATAGGCTGCTCCGGTCCTGCCTGCCATGATGATGCCGGTCATTATGGCACCCATCTCCCTGGTCATGGAGACTGTAACCAGGTTGGCCACATAGATCTGTGCCCCGAATTGCTTTAGTTGGACCGCTCCCACAAAAGCCAAAATAAGGCCCAACAGGAGGTTGACCAGGGCCACAATATGCAGGGCCTGAACACTGCACTCCCGAAGCAGCACCCAGAGATCCCTCTTGCGAAATGAGCTCAGACCAAAAACAAACCGAATAAAGGCCCTTGCAAACTGACCCAGAAATTCCAGGAAATCCCGAGCGTCCGTGGCCAAGGCAAAGACACTGCGCCTCACTGCCTCCAGGACAAATCCGCTTTGTTTCTTGCCGCTGAATCTTTCTGGCGCAGGCCTGGCTGTGGCCAGATCCACCAGGCGCATTGCTCCTGGAGGCAGTCCAGTCAGATCAAGCACAATCCCTTTCGTCCTACAGGCTACCTCCAAACGGAGCAAAACTGTCACCAGACAGCTATCCCAGGCCTGGACACCCTGCGCCTCGAACTCCAATCTCTCTACCCTGGCCTGCTGGGAAAAGCTCTCCAGCGCCTGGACCACTTCTGGAATAATGGAATGATCTTTGGTCCAGGCCCCTTCCAGCACCAAAACCACTGTCCCATGGCCAGCATCCTGGTAAATGAATTTGGGTCTGGAGGACTTCCCTGCGGTGGAAGAATCCTTTATCCGGGAGGAAGCTTCTTCTGGCATTGGCATGAAACCCCATCAAGAT
Organism: Thermodesulfobacteriota bacterium; assembly: GCA_051744965.1. Lineage (GTDB taxonomy): Bacteria > Desulfobacterota > Desulfovibrionia > Desulfovibrionales > Desulfothermaceae > CAZBUB01. The sequence continues at coordinate 4,320 of JBNJDO010000092.1, forward strand.
GACGGCATTAGGCATCAGCCTGGCTGATCCAGATCCTCTTAGTCAATCTTCTGGGCCTGATGCTTAGGCTCAAGGCTAGTCCTGAATTCAGCTACCAGGCTGATCCGGCAAGGTAACCCAGACCTTAGTGCCTTCATCTTGGGAGCTGCTGAAATCTATATCCCCTCCGTGGGAGCGGGCGATAAGACGAGCGCTGTAAGTGCCCAGCCCGGTGCCTTTGCTCTTGCCTGCAGTGGCATAGCGCTCAAAGAACCTCTGCCTGACCTCTTCAGGCACTACGCCCAGATTATGTAAAATGATCTTGATCTGCCCAGAGTATCTCTGGATGTCCAGGCTGACAGCTGAATCCTCAGGCGCAGCCTCCAAGGCGTTAGTCAACAGATTGGCCAGCATGGACTGGATGTTTTGCTTCTCCCCCCAAAGCAAAACTGGTTCCTGCAGAGTATAGGGCTTTCCCTGCAGGTAGTATTCAAGCCCCAGTCTTTTGCTCTTCCTGATCCTTTGGGTTTCCTTCTCCAGCTCCTGCAGGACATCTCTCAAGTCTAGCTCCTGGGGACTTGGCTGGTAGGTGCCCTCCTCCATGCGGTATAGATCCAGGGAATGATTGATCATGTGCAGCATGCGCCAGCCTGAATCCTGGATATAGCCTGCAAACTCCTGCTGTTCATCCCCCAGGCTTGCATCCTGGCTCAAAAGCTCGGCCATGCCAATGATGCCATTCAATGGGGTCTTTAGATCATGGCGCACTATCCTCTGCACATCTTCCCGCAGCTGTTCCACCCTTTTACGTTCTGTAATATCGCGTTCTATATAGACCATTCTGTGTACCTGACCCTGTTCGTCCAGCACAGGCCAGGCAGAGACTTCCAGATGTATAGTGCCTTGGCCCTGGCTATACTGCTTTTCCAGAATACATGGCCGACCCTGCTGGAAGCAATCCTGCACAGGGCAATCTTCTAGCAGTTCAAAACAGGGCTGAGTATAGCCCCGCAAGACTTGATAGCAGGGATTTCCCAAGGCCTCATCCTGACTTATATTATAGCGCCCAAGTAACACCTTGTTCACATCCAGGATGGTCATTTCCTTGATGTCTATCAGGGCAATGGCGTCAGGTACGCTATTTAGAATGCTCTGACTGAGCATCTGGGAGCGCTTAAGCTCCAGGGTGCGCTCCTGCACCATCTCTTCCAGATGATTCTTGTAGGCCTCCAACTCCCCTTGATAGGTAAAGAGGTCCTGGTCCCTATCCTGCAGGGCCTGGGCCAGAAAGCCCACCTCATCCTGCCTCTGCAGGCCAGGATACTCCTCCAGCCCCTCCCGGCAGGAGCCATGCTTGATGCATTCCGTGAGGCTGGACAGATCCAGCAGGTATACCCCACTCACCCTCCAGACCAGGTATACAAAGCCAGGCAAGAACAAGATCAGCAAGCCCGCACCAGCATAAAAGATTATCCACATGCTGGAGACAAGGCCCTGCCTGGAGAAGCTAACCTCTACCCAGCCCAGGGTTTCCTCACTGGAGACGATTTCCCGGCTCAGGATCTGCTGGCTGAACTCTCCGCGCTCCAACAAGACCTTTTGATTATGGTCTGTTATCCTAACCCCGGTAATGTCCTGGTAGTCCATGATGGCCTGGATCTGTTCACTAAGTTCCAGATAATCGATATCCTGCACAGGCCGCTGCAGGGAAATAGAGGCCAGTTCCATATGGGAGCGGACCTTGTTCTCAAAATCCTGCTCTAAATAATAATAACCCAGGCCCAGGCTGACTACAGCCACAAGAAGGGCAAAGGCGCAGCCCCCTGCCGCGATCCAAAGGGCCAATCTACTGCGCAGGGAACTGCGGAAGCCTAGTTCTGATTTGCTCTGCTTGTTTGCCATTTCCAGATTGCGGGCTACTAGCCCAGCTCTTGCAACATGTCTGAAAAAATAATTTTATGCTCTTTTTCCTGATTGAGGATAGACTCTATCTCAGTGTACAGTTTGGAATCCATATCCAGCTTTAGTATCCTTTGATAGACATCTAGTGCATTCTCCTCTGCAGCCACATCCTGACGCAGGAGCTCTGCTGGATCCTGGTGGCTTCTGGCTGGCCACACTGCTAGGGAAGGCTTAGCCCCAGAGGTCTGCAAAGCCTGCACCAGGCTGATTGCATGGCCCACTTCATCTGCAATGATCTCCTGGTAGATACTGCTCACATCCTTTTCCAACTTATGGGACATGATCCCGGCATGGTTGGCATACTGCACAAATGCCCCATGCTCGTGCTGCAGGGCCAAGGACAAAAGCTCCTGGATCTCGTTCATACCATCCTGCCCATCCTCCTCTCCAGCCTGCTTGCTCCAGGCCAGCCTGGGAGCAGCTAGAAACAGGCCAAGTGCAGCCCCTGCTGTCCCCTGCAGCAAGCTGCGCCTGGATAAAGCCTTAGACCTTATTGCCTCAGGATCCGGCAGATATGAAGAAAAACCATCGTTATTGCAGTTCATAATCAAGCCCCTTCTTGCCAATAATTACTAGTTTCATTCTCCATACTAATATAATATACCAGAAAGCATTGCAAGCCTTAATAAGGCCTGTATTATGCAAAAAGCATATGACAGGTAAACTGCCAAGCTTGACCCCTACGCTGCTTCTGAACTATCAATATTTTATGCAAAGCACCTTGCGCAGAAAAGAAGAGCGCATCCCTATGGAGTCCGCGATCCTGCCCTTCCTGGGCTCCAGACAGGAGGATTTCCAGCCTTTTCAGTATATTGTCCAGGACTTCAGCGCCAACGGAGTGCGTATAGCCATCCCGGCCTGGGTGCAAAGCAGGGAAAGCCTCTTCCAGGATGATCTGATCAATCTGCACCTGCCTTACAAAATGCAGGGCCAGAGCAAACAACAGGGCCAAGTGGTCTGGGAGAAATGGGATTCTGAGCTGCAGGCCCAAACTTGCGGTATAGCCTTGAGCAGTCCCTTCCCAGAGACATATCCAGTATATATTTCCATGCAATCCCAGGAAGTAGTCATAGCGCCCGGTCAGCTGCAAAGCATGCAAAATCTGCTGCTGCAGGTAATAAAAGACAGCCTGCTCCTCAAGCGGGGCCTGCTCATCTATCTCAAGCACCTCAGGGCCTACTTCACCAGGGTAGTGAGCTCCTCCTCCCAGGAATACGCCCAGTTCCAGCAAATCATATTCCTGGACATCCAAAACACCCTGGAGCAAAATACAGAGTATTTTAACTCCCTGTACATGCAAGCCTTAGACTCAAAATCCGAGCAGGAGATCCTGCGCCTGGTGGACATTGACCAGGCCAGAAAAAAAGTGGAGTCAGAGCTGTACGTGGATCTCTTCTCTGCAGTCCTGGATTTTGATTTTATCCAGCGCTATCTGCTGGCCCTGAAGACCCTGGAGAAAAAGGGCTACTACAACTATAACACCCTGGTTATGCTCTATTTGAAACATCTTTAAGCCTCAGGGTCTAAAGCAGGGCACAGGGGAAAAATGCTCCTTTCGGACCTGGCTTGGATAGCTGCTGCCTGGCTCCAGGCGCAGCCGCCAGTCATTTTCCTTATCTACCTGGAACCAGAAAATCCCTTGCAATTCCCACTGCGCAGCAGTCCTGAAGGCCTCTTGCACCCATTTGTCCCTGTCTCCTCCTTGCTGTGCAGCTGCGGTCTCGAACACGAAGATGGGCTTGTCTGCTGCAAGCCCCTTTAGCTCTTCATATATGGAAGCAAAGATCTGCTCAAAGGACTGCCAGCTGCTCTGCCAGCCGTGCTCCTCCAGAGTCCTGCTCTGCCCCCAGTTGTAGCCATCCATGCCCAGGACATCCACATACTCGTCCCCTGGGTAATAATTGCTGGCCTGGTTCCACTCTGCTCGGGGCTTACGCCCGGGACTGGGCAGGGACTCTGCATTGGGGCAAAATACAAATTTGGCATTGTCCGCGCCCTGATCCTGGAAGAGCCCTGCCACATACCTGTAGATTTCCTGGTAGAGCTTCGGGCTCTGCTGGCCGTATTCCTCCTGGCTGCTGCCCCAGTGATAGCGCTTCAGATTCATCTCATGGGCAAACCTAATCAGTACCGGGTCCCTGAATCTTTTCACCTCTGCGGCAAAGCCCTGGATATAGTCATCATACTCGCCCTGCAGGATCTCTCTGCCCTTTACCATGTGC
>JBNJDO010000093.1:0-8397 GCA_051744965.1 Thermodesulfobacteriota bacterium
TGGACGGGATCTCCATTGTGGTCATGACCCTGCCCATTGTTTTGCCCATTGTGGTCGCAGCCGGGTTTGAGCCCTTATGGTTCGGAATCTATCTGGTGTTCATGGTGGAGGTCTCCCAGATCACTCCTCCTGTGGGCTTTAGCCTGTTCGTAATCAACCATATCTCCAAGGAGAATATGTACACTATCCTCAAGGCCACCTTCCCCTTCTTTTTGCTGATGATTCTCATGGTGATCATCATCACCGCCTTTCCCCAGATCGTATTCTTCCTGCCGGATAAAATGTAAATTGTAAGCTCATACTCAGGCCCCAGTCAAAGCATCTGCACCGGATCCAGATCCAGGCTGATGCGCAGCTTGGAAGCAGGTTCGGCCTGCTGCAAGGCCTCCCGGGCTAGGCCCCGAATGGCTGTCCAGCTCCCCCCTTTCAGCAGACACTGCAGGCGCAGCCTGTCCCTAACCCGACTCAAGGGAGCAGGCGCTGGACCCAGAACCTGCACCTGGTAGCTTTTACCCCGGGATCTTAAAAGGGAGCCCAGCTCCTGCACCTTTTGCTCCCCCTGTTGCCATTTTGCCGGATAGCTGAATCGAAGCAGGGCAAGCTTGCTGAAAGGCGGATAATTCAGCCTGTTTCGCTTCTGAAGCTCAGCCTGGAAGAAGCCGTGATAATCGCTTTTTTGTATGTACTGCCAGCAATAATGATTTGGATTCCTGGTCTGGATAAGCACCTGGCCCGGCTTATCCCCCCTGCCTGCCCTGCCTGAGACCTGCAACAGCAGCTGAAAGGTGCGCTCTGTAGCCCTGTAGTCAGGCAGATTGAGGCCTACATCCCCGTCCAGGACCAGCACCAGGGTCACTTCAGGAAAATGGTGGCCTTTGCTGCACATTTGGGTACCCACCAGGACCTGGGCCTTTCTTGCGGAAAAATCTTCCAGGATACGTTCCATGCTGCCCTTGCGCCTGGTGCTGTCCCGATCCAGGCGCAGCACCGGGGTACTCGGGTCCAGCCTGGCAGCCAGATACTCTTCCACCTGCTCGGTGCCCTCCCTGATAGGCAAAAACTGGTGCCCTCCGCACTGGGGGCAGGGCATGGGAAAGGGCTTGCTCAGGCCGCAGTAATGGCAGATCAAACGCTGCAGCCTCTTGTGATAGGTAAGCCCCACCTCGCAGTGCTCGCACATAACCACTTTGGAGCAGGACACGCAATACACCAGGGGAGCATACCCCCTCTTGTTCAGAAGGATAATGGCCTGCTCCCCGCGCTGCAGACACTCCTGCAGGGCCTGATGTGCCCTGGCGGCAAAAGGCCCTTCCATGTCCTGCTTTTGGCTCAGATCCACCAGCTCCACTTCCGGTAGGCAGCTGTTGCCCACCCTGCTTTGCAGATTGAGCAGGCCCAGCCCCCCCTGGCAGGCAGCATGGAATGTCTTCACATCCGGGGTAGCAGAACCCAGGAGCAGTAAGGCCCCACAATGCCTGGCCCAGAAGTAGGCCACCTCCTTGGCCTGGTAGCTCAGGCGCTCCTCCTGCTTGAAAGAGCTATCGTGCTCTTCGTCCAGGATAAGCAGGCCCCAGTCCTGCCTGGGCAAAAACACAGCGGACCTGGTACCTACCACCAGACAGGGCTCTTTTTGCCTGCCCAAGGACCTGAATGTCTCAGACCTGGCAGCAGTGCCCTGGTAGCCGTGGTAAAGATGCACCCTCCATTCCGGAAAGGCCTTCTGCACTTGCCTCCACAGCTGCCAGGCCAAAGCCACCTCAGGCGCCAAAACCAGTGCAGATCTGCCCTGCTCCAGGCATCTGCGCAAGACATGGGTGTAAACCAGGGTCTTGCCGCTGCCAGTGACTCCATACAAGAGCCTAAGCCTGCATTCCCGCGAATCCACTGCCTGGATCAAATCCGAGATAGCCTGACTCTGCTCTGCTGTGGGCTGGGGATTCCCTTCCTGGTTGTCCATCTTGGCCAGTTCCTGGCCTTGCTCATCTTCTGTCTGCCAAGCAATAAGGCCTTTCTTGCGCAGATCCCCCAGACAGGAGGCTGCAGAGCCCAGCTCCTTGCGCAATATTCTGGAACCGGCCCGTCCCTTGTGCCAGAGGTAGTCCAGCACCTGCTGCTGCCTCTTTGCGCCGGGCCGCAAAGGCCAGGGTGGATCCTGATTCAGGACCCAAACTCCGCTTGCCTGGGTTTGAGCCTGCTCCTTGATCACAAGCCCATCCTGCACCCAAGTCCGAGCCAGTTCCTGCAGCTTTGCAGAAGACAAACCCGGCAGTTCTTGCAAGGCATACCCTGAGCCTGCATCTGCATCCTTAGGCCTAAAGACCTGATCCAGACAGCGTATTTCCCTTGGCAGGACATGGGCCAGGATCCGGCCTGGGCTCTGCAAGTGCCTGCTAGCCAAATCCCGAGCCAATTCAAGAAACATGGGATTCAAGAGTGGACTGGCCTCCAGGGGCCAGAACAAAGGCCTTGCTGGCGCAGAGAGCTGGCTTTCATCTTTATGCTCCAGGAGCACCCCAGGACGCAGTTTTTTGCCCACATATACACCAACCCTCTGGCCAGTCTGCCAGAAGGAGGCTGGGAAATACTCAGGCAAGCAATAGGTCAGGGTGGAGTATGGCGGGCTGAGCAGGGCCACGTCCCAATACATAGGTTTCAATCTACTCTGGGCAGGGCTCTTTGCAGCTCCTGCAGCAGCTGACTGGCTGCATGGCTGCTCTTGGTTATTCCCGAGGCCTCTGGCAAGGAATCCTGCAAAAACAGATGCTGGGGTAAAGGGGTATTAACCGCCCTCCAGACAATCTCCCCTTCCAGATGGAAGCTTTTGGACTGAATCCTCACCTGGTGCGGCAAAGGGAAATTGCCCACGTTCTTATACTGCAGCCAGTCCAGCTGCAAGCCGCTGGGCAGAATCAGCCTGCGGGGCAGATTCTTTTGTACATCCAGCCAGAGCTGGGCCGAATCTTCCTCTGAGCCCCCCACCACCTGGCAGGGCAGATCCCCCTGGAAGGCATAGCCCTTTTGCTCCAGATCCAGACCCAGCTTCTGCCAGCCAGAATCCCCATCTGGCCTGAGCCAAAGCTGGAACAGGGGCAGACTTACTGCCTCCCTGCCGGGATAGGCAGCCAGGAGGCCATCTTTCTGACCCACTGCTGCCCCAAGCAGGATTGGATTCTCCTTGACAAGGCTCCATTCCTGACGCCAGTTCTGGCCCTGCTGCCAGTAAGCCAGCTCCAGCTCAGCAGCTGGACTAAAGCTGACCACTGCCAGATAGGAATGCAGGTTGGCCAGCCTATCACTCACCAGGCCCTCCAGGCCTGGCTCTTTAGCCTGAGCCCGGAAGGCCCCAAGCAGAACAAGAACAACTAAGCTACAGCCTAATATCCTGCCCCAAAAGTTCTGTCTTTGCCTTAGCAAGGTGAGTGCATGCAATGTTTCATTATCCCGAAAATTAAGTCCCAATATTTCCGACTCGAAACAACCATCAGCAACACCTTTTTTTGCTTTCTTATGAGGCAGGATCAGCCATGCCCAGCTCAGCAAAGGTTCTGCTGCAGGACCTCTGCCAGATCCTGGGCCAGATTCTGGACCTGGTCCGGATTCTGGCCCTCCACCATGACCCTGGCCAGGGACTCGGTGCCTGAGTAGCGCAGGAAAACCCTGCCCCTGCCGCCCAGGCTCTTTTCTGTATATTCCACGCATTCTTTGATTTGGGGCACCTTTTCAAAAGGGACCTTCTCCTGCACCGGAACATTGATCAGTTCTTGCGGGAAAGGCTCCAGGATACTGGCCAGCTCAGAGGCAGGCTTTTGCTTCTCCTGCATGATCTTCAGCATCTGCAGGGCTGCCAGGATACCGTCCCCTGTGGTGCTGTAATTGAGGAAAATAAGATGCCCGGACTGCTCCCCGCCCAGAATGGTGCCTTGCTCGCGCATGGTCTGGGCCACATGCCTGTCTCCCACTGGGGTGCGGATCAGCTCGCCTCCGCTTTCCCGCATGAAGACCTCCAGGGCCATATTGCTCATCACTGTGGCCACTAGCTTATTCCCAGGCAAAACCCCTTTTTCCATACAGTCCTGGGCACAAATGGCCAGAAGCTGATCCCCATCCAGGACACAGCCCTTTTCATCCACTAAAATAACGCGGTCTCCATCCCCATCCAGGGCAATGCCCAGGTCCGCGCCGGTTTCCAGCACCTTGCGGCTGACCTGCTCAGGATACAGGGAACCGCAATCATGGTTGATATTCAGCCCGTCCGGCTGCACCCCCAGCTTGATCACCTGGGCGCCCAGTTCCTCGAAGACCAAGGGAGCCACCCTGTATGTAGCCCCGTGGGCGCAATCCAGGACAATCTTCAATCCATCCAGGGTCATGTGTGTAGGGAAGCTGTGCTTCAAGGCCACAATATACCTGCCTGGGCTGTCTTCTATCTTGTAGGCCCGGCCCACATCCTGGGGTTGGGGATGATCCCACTGGCTGCCAGCACTTAGGACCAGATCGGAGATATCCTGCTCTGCCCTGTCGCTCAGCTTAAAGCCCTGGGGATCAAAGAATTTGATACCATTGTCCATGAAGGGATTGTGGGAAGCTGAGATGACCACCCCTAGATCTGCGCGCATATTCTTGGTCAGAAAAGAAATAGCCGGAGTAGGCAAAGGACCCACTAGATAGACATCCATGCCTGAGGCACATAATCCGGAAGTCAAAGCGCTCTCAAACACATACCCGGAGAGCCTGGTATCCTTGCCTATCACCACCCTGTGCCTCTTCTTGGAATTCCGGAAATACTGGCCTGCAGCCAGCCCCAGACGAATCACTGTTTCCGGTTGCATGGGAAAGATGTTCACCTGTCCCCTTAGACCGTCAGTTCCGAACAATTCCTTTTGCATACCAGCTACTCCTGTATTGCCTGCTAATTACCCGTGCCTGCAATCTGTGGTTTACCAACCAATAAAGTGACGCTCTTACAGCCCTAGCAATGAAGGCCTTGAATCACAAAACGATGCAATTCTTTTGCCAATGCATTACGGCATTCAGAGGTTTAACCGCCCGCTCCCCCGCACTTATTCTTATCAGCACATTAATTACGCCTTGAGCAAGGTCTTTCCTTTTTTCAGCCTGGGAGATAGGTGCCTAGTTAAGGGGCGAAATCCGCCAAAAAAGGAACGCGAAGCCTTATATTTTCTTTTGCCGAGTCCCCGGCAAAAGCAAAATGACTCCGGCCTTAGAGTATCTCACTTTGCCTGCTTTGATAAAATCGGGGGCTGAACTGACACGTGAGAGTAGCGCCCTGCAAGCCAGGATATGCAAGACTCTGCACCAAATATGCAATGGATTGCACACACAAACCCTTACTGAGCCCTCTCCTGCAGACTGCGCACTATCTGCAGGCTCTGCCTGGTCAGGTCCACTTCGTGAACCCGGTGCAAGGCCACACCCTTCTGGGCCAACAAGGCGGTGGCCACCTGGGTGGCGTTCTGCCTCTGGCCTGGTTCCAGCCCCAGGAGCTTGCCCCACATGCTCTTGTTGGAGAGACCTATAAGCATAGGCCTGCCCAGATCAAAAAAGGTCCTGATTCCAGACAGAATCTGCAGATTGTGTTCCAGGGTCTTGCCAAAGCCGATCCCGGGATCCAGAACAATATTCTCCTCAGGCAGCCCGGCCTGGGTCAGCTCCTTTAGATGCTGCTCGAAAAAGGCCTTTATCTCCTGCAAGACATCCTGATACCTGGGCTCTTTTTGCATCTCCTCAGGCCTGCCCAGGCTATGCATAAGTATGTATCCGGGTTTGTAATGGCCCAGGACATCCAAAAGTTCAGGGTCGAACCTGCAGGCAGAGACGTCGTTTATTATCAACGCCCCTGTTTCCAGGGCCTGCCTGGCCACGCCAGACTTGTAGGTGTCCACTGAGACTAAAGCCCTTGGCCTGTCCTTTAGCACCTGCTTCAGGATGGGCAGGACCCTTTGCAGCTCCTGTTCCTGTTCCACCCGACTGGAGAAGGGCCTGGTAGACTCTCCACCCACATCCAGGACATCAGCCCCTTGTTCCAGGAGATCTTCTGCCTGCTTCAAGGCAGCATCCTGCTGCAGAAAATCCCCACCGTCATAAAAAGAATCCGGGGTCACGTTCAAAACGCCCAGAACAAAAAAAGGGGCGGGCCCCAGCACCCTGCCCCTGGCCAATGACCATGTGGCTTCTTGCAACATAAGCCTAAACCCCAAGGAATCTTCTTCAGCTCCAATGAGTAGAAATCAATCCTGACCCTCTTCCCAGATAAACTCCTCTGCCTCCTGGGCCTGATCCTCAGCACCCTTCTCCCCTGCAGGGGACTTTTGTTGCTCCTGATCCTTTTTAGACTGCCCTTTCTCAAAGGTAGGTAGCTCCTCACCATTGATCAATTTAGTCAGATCATCACCAGAAACAGTCTCCCTCTCCAGCAGGGCAGTAGCCAGATTATGCATGATCTCTTGGTGTTGCTCCAAAAGTGCTTTGGCCTGATCATAGGCCTTTTGTACAATCTTTTTCACCTCTGCATCTATCAGCTTGGCTGTCTCCTCGCTATAGTGCTTATGCTGCACCAGCTCCCTGCCCAGGAAGACTTCGTTGCCGTTGTCGCTAATGGCCATGGAGCCAAATGCCTCACTCATGCCCCATTCGCAGACCATCTTCCTAGCCATCTTGGTGGCCCGCTCCAGATCGTTGCTCGCGCCTGTGGTCAACTGATCCAAATACAGCTGCTCAGCCACCCTGCCGCCCATCATCACCGCCAGGGTGCTCTCCAGGTACTCCTTGCTGTAGTTGTGTCTCTCATCCACAGGCAGTTGCATAGTAATGCCCAAGGCCTGCCCCCTGGGAATAATGGACACCTTGTGCACCGGGTCAGCCTTGGGCAATAGCCTGGCCACCAAGGCGTGGCCGCTTTCATGATAGGCAGTGGTCTTTTTTTCCTCCTCGGTAAGGATCACGCTCCTGCGCTCCTTGCCCATCATGACCTTGTCCTTGGCCTCCTCCAGATCCTCCATGCCCACCATTTCCTTGTCCTTCTTGGCTGCGATCAGGGCTGCCTCATTGACCATATTCTCCAAGTCTGCTCCGGAAAAACCAGGAGTACCCCTGGCCAGAACCTCTATATCCACGTCTTCTGATAGGGCCACTTTCCGGGCATAGACCTTAAGGATTTGCTTTCTGCCGTTTAGATCCGGGTTAGGCACCACCACCTGGCGATCAAACCTGCCTGGTCTGAGCAGGGCTGGATCCAGTACATCCGGCCTGTTGGTGGCCGCGATCAGGATCACCCCCTCATTGGACTCAAAGCCGTCCATTTCCACCAAGAGCTGATTCAAGGTCTGTTCCCTCTCGTCATGACCTCCACCAAGCCCAGCACCACGCTGCCTGCCCACAGCATCTATCTCGTCAATGAATATCAGGCAAGGGGCATTCTTCTTGCCCTGCACGAACAGATCCCTGACCCTGGAGGCACCCACACCCACAAACATCTCCACAAAATCAGAGCCGGAAATGGAGAAAAAAGGCACCCCTGCCTCACCAGCAACTGCCCTGCCTAGCAGGGTCTTGCCTGTACCAGGTGAGCCCACCAGCAAGACCCCTTTGGGAATGCGGCCCCCCAGCCTGGTGAACTTTTTAGGATTGCTCAAAAAATCCACCACTTCTTCCAATTCGTCCTTGGCCTCGTCTATGCCTGCCACGTCTTCAAAAGTGACCTTGGTGGTCTCCTCTGAGACCATTTTGGCCTTGGAGCGGCCAAAGGAAAAGGCCTTGCCTCCTCCTGCTCCGCCTTGCATCTGGCGCATGAAAAAGATCCAGACAGCAATGAGCAAAAGCATGGGAAACCAGGAGATGAGCATGGTAAAGTACCATGGTGATTCCTCATCGGGCTTGGCTTCCACCTGGACATTGCGCTCTATAAGCTTGCTCACCAGCTCCGGATCCTCAGGGGCATGGGTCATAAACTGACGGTCCTGATCCACCAAAGTGCCGGTGATCTTTTGGCCCTCGATCTCTACGCTCAGTACATCCCCTTTTTCCACCAGGGAAAGGAATCTGCTGTAATTAATCTCTTCCCTGTTTTGCTGGGGCTGCTGGAACATATTGAACAAAGCCACCATGACCAGGGCTATGGTGGCCCATAAGATTATATTCTTCAGATGAGTATTCAAAGGTTTCTCCTTACAATGCTATTCAAAGCTGCCATAACATTTATTAACACAAGCCCCGGCAGCTGTCCATCAGGATTGGCTTCCTGCTGGACATGATCTTGGCCAGGTCTGCAACAGGTCCTAATCTCTAATTATCTGCCCGGGGAAAGATAGATTGGGAGAAGGACAGAAGTGCCCCTTGCCTGAATGGAGATGATCTGTTAGATAAACTGGGCAGGGCGGA
>JBNJDO010000094.1:0-8382 GCA_051744965.1 Thermodesulfobacteriota bacterium
TTCCCTTCCGTGTCATTCCGTGTGTTCCGTGGGCAGATTTCTTAGAGCCAAGCCTTGGGACATGCTCTTTGAAGTAAGGCAGCATAGCTCCAAACTTGTGGAGCTGCTGCCGCAGCCCACAGAGCAAGAGTTTTTGCCCACGGAACACTCGGAAAAGCACGGAAATAAGAAAAAAATCTTTCTGCTGCAAGTCCTTGCAGCAGGAAAATTCCCTTCCGTGTCATTCCGTGCCTGCCCCGCGAAATCTCTTCCCATTTCGCTTGGGGTGTTCCGTGGGCAGTATCCTTATTCAGGATTAAACTGCTTCCACGAGGTAATCGATTATATTTTTCTCGCTGCTGTCAAAGTTTATTCCCACCAAGTAGATATTTTTGCCCAAGTTTTGATACTTCTGGTAATACTTCCTTGCCTTGATCTGTTGCAATGGAGCCTGTTCGCTGTCCACCTTGAATTCTATTATTATCACTTTATCCTGGACTTGCAGGGTAAGGTCTATCCTGCCCTTGTTGGTGGTATCTTCCGGTATTACTTGGTAGCCCAGGGCGGATAGGTAGACGAATACTACACTGCAGTAGTAGCCCTCATAGCGGGAGATGATGTTGTTGGCATAATTGTGGTAGGGGATGGAAGAGAATATGGTCTTCAATATATCCACAAAACTTTCAAAATCTGCCTGTTTTAAATGCTGTCTTATATTGTTGCGAAAGGTTATCTTTTCCTGCCTCTGCCTTGTTAAATAATCTATCAAGAATTGATTGAGCGAGAACTGTATCTCCAGATTGGGAATGACCAGCTTGTAGCTAACTCCCCCGAATTCGTCAGTCAGTTTTTTTGCAAAGGTCAGATAGCCTGTCTGCCACAACAGGGCCAAAAGGTCTATATATTCCACATCAAAGGCGTCCAGGTGCTCCTCGGGTATTATTGCTTCCTCTAATGCAGGGATATAGTAATTATCCTCCTCCAGCTTCTTGATCAAGAAAGAGGGATTACCGGTGTTCCACCAGTAGTTGCGGAATTCCAATCCCTTGGAGATGAATAGTAGTATATCAAAGGGATTGTACACTTTTTCCCCAAAGTAATAGTATCCGTTGTACCAGAGACTGACCATGTCCAGGTTTGCATTTTTCAAGTACTCGCCAAATACAGTTTGCAAGTCCTGGTGAGTATAGCCGCAAATCTCGGCATATTCGGAATCCACGGTGATATCTTCCAAGTTGTTCAAACCGCTGAAAAGGTTCATCTTGGAGAACTTGCTAACTCCGGTTATGAATACAAACCTGATAAAGCTGTCATTGTCCTTGATCACTGAATACAGATTCTTGAGTATGTGTCTGGCATTTAGAGCGTATTCCCTGTCTGAAATATTATCCAGGATGGGCTTGTCGTACTCGTCCACAAGGATTACTACCTGCTCCTGGTACTGCTCGTGGGCGTTGAAGATAAGCTGTTCAAAATCGGTCCTATAGTCCCCACTTAGCTCGGACTCGATGTCCAGATCCCGGATATTTCTCCTGAAGTTGTTGTATATCTCCCTTTTGATTTCTTCCTCTTCGATGAAATCGCCGCTTCCGAAACTGATCTTGATCACGGGATGCCTTTTGAAGTAGTGCTTGTCCTGAATGAACAGCCCCTGGAACAGCTCCTTGTTCCCTTGAAAGATTTCCTGCAAGGTATCCAGGAACAGGCTCTTCCCGAACCTCCTGGGCCTGGACAGAAAGAAGTACTTGCCCCTGCTGATCATTTTATGCGCAAAATGGGTCTTATCCACATAAACATAATCTTTTTGTATAATTTCACTAAGGGTTTGAATGCCTATGGGGAGCTTCTTCATAATGTTTGGCTCTTGTGGCTATATGACCAGTAGGATTGTTGCCTGTCCCCTTCTGCTCATTGCAGCTTAAAGTTCACTTCCGTGTAATTCCGTGTGTTCCGTGGGCCATGTTCTTCGCATTTCGCCTGGGGGTGTTCCATGGGCAGTGCTTTTCTTAGGCGAGTGGGGTATACCGTTATTCTATTAAAACAAGCTAAATGTGGATACGCACCCCCAACTCTGCGCAGAACCTGACCAAATCCTGATAGCCCTGCCTGAGGATAAAGGATATCACAGCTTGGTCCAGCTCCTGGTAATCATGGATAGCGATATTCCTGAAGCCTGCCATGCGTTTCAAAGACCCCGCCAGATCAGCTGAGATAACACCTGCATCGCTCAAAAGGTCAAAAGTCTGGGCATTGGACTGGGGAATGCCCAGGGATCTTGCAGCCACTATGTGCATGCCCATATCAATTGCTGCCTGGCAAGCCCTCTCAATATTCAAGACCAGGGCATCCAAATGGGTAAAGTCATCCAGATTGGGGCATGCAGCATGTTCCTCATGCATGCGCCTGAGACACCTCTGGATTATGGCGCATTTATTGTGCAGTACATCGTCAGGCTGCATAATTTTTTAATATCTCCGCCCTGTCCTCGTTCAGCTGCACATACATGGCCAGGGCATGCATGATGAAGGTGTCGCAATAATACCTGTCCACGCAAAATATCCTGCGCCCTTTGGAGATTACTTCCTTGACAAAAACCACGTTCCGACTGCTCATAACCCCCAAATGGGCGGGGCGGCCAATCCTGGATTCCATTTCTGCAGCTAGATCCAAAAGCTGCAGGCTGTCCGGTCTTTGGCCAGGAAAAAACAGCAAGGCCAGATCCAGGTCGCTGTCAGGCCTGAATCTCGCTGTGCAGAAAGAGCCATGCACATAGGCGCAGGCCAGGCCTGGCATCCCACCCAGCACCTGAACAGCTGCCGCCAGGATTTCCTCCTGCCTGACCTTATCTGGAGACTGGTGCTTCATATCAGCTCAGAAAAAGAGTTTGCCCACGGAACACTCGGAATAGCACGGAAAAAAGAAAAAGATCCTCTTTGTGCTGCAAGCCCCTTGCAGCTTAAATATCCCTTTCCGTGTCATTCCGGGTGTTCCGTGGGCAATATTCTTTGCATTTTGCCTGGGGTTTTCTCCGTGGGCAGTATTTTCTTATTCTCCTGGGATTCGTGGGCTCAAATCCTTGCCTGGTTCAGCCTTCCTTCTTGCCGGATTTGTCCTGATACAGCTGCAGGCAGTTCTGGATACAGGCCTCGCAATTTGCGCATCTGCCGCACTCTGAGCAGAGCCTGGTAAAGGCCTGCAGCCAATCATCCCCGGTGCGCGGGCAGCTGCGCACGAACTGCACAAAGGCCACCAGCCTATCCAGGGCCTCGTCGTCTATATGGTGCTCCAGCCTGCAGGCATTGGACTCGGCCACATCGTGGGGCAGCTGCAGAAAGGTGGACAGGAACTCCAAGAGCACCTTGTGCCTGTAGACGATCTTGCTGGCCAGCCTGAAGCCCTGGGCAGTGAGGTTTACAGAGCTGTAGGGCTCATAATGGATCAAGCCCTTCTGGGCCAGGCTCTGCAAGGCGCCGGTCACAGAGGCCCTCTGCACACCCAGGCGGTCCGCGATATCCTTGGCCCGGGCTGAATGCTGCTCAGCCTCCAGGAAGAATATCGCCTCCAGGTAGTCCTCCAGGTTGGAGGTCAAAGAATCTTTGGGCATAAATGGTACATTTCCAAATTATGATTCCCTACAATCCCCACCCTGCAGCAGCTGTCTGGCCTGCTCCAGGCTCAGACCCCGCTGCTCTGCTATCCTGGCCAGATTGGCTTCCGCGTCTGAGGGCCGCAGGTACAACGGCTCTGCAGGGGCCTTGCTCTGCAGGGCCTGGCGCAACAGGATCTCCGGACCAGGATTGTCCCAGAGTGTATCCAGTATCCTGGCCTGGCTCAAGCTCTCCTGCCAAAACTCCTGATCCTGGCGCAGGGCGCTGCCCAGGACATATGCAGGCCCCTGCTCCTGGTTTATCCTGGCTGCGGCCTGGCTGCGCTGCACGCACATGGCCTCTGTGAGCTCCTCGCCGCCTGGAGCTGCGAAGCCCTGCATATAGACCAAGTCCCGTCTGGCATAGACCAGGACCCAGATCCTGCCCTGCAGCAGGGGCAATACCCCTTGGGCCAGCAAAGGCAGATAATCCAGGCCAACCAGGGGGACCCCGGCTCCCTGAGCCAGGCCCAGACCCAAGGCCAGGCCGACCCTGACCCCGGTGAAGGTTCCAGGTCCGCGCACACAGACTATCCTGCCCAGGTCCCTGGCCTTAAGGCCTGTCTCCTGCAGGCAGCCCTGGGCAGCAGGGGGCAGCAGCCGCATGGAGCTGGACCTGGCCTGGATCTGCCTGAACTGCAGTATTCCTTCTTCCCTTCCCAGGAGGACCTGCACGCAGCCTTCTGCAGCGTTCAGCACCAGGCAGGGAGCGGAGTTATTGCACCAGTCTGAAGATGTCATTGTATATGGCCAAGAACATGATGCCCAGAATCAGGACCAAGCCTACCTTAACAGCAATCTCCCGCCACTTGGGATCTATAGGCCTGCCCAGGATGATCTCCAGGCCGTAGAAAATCAGGTGCCCTCCATCCAGGACCGGGATGGGCAAGAGGTTTATCAAGCCCAGATTGATGCTGATCAGCGCGGTCAAGGCCAGGACATCCACAAAGCCCTGCTCTGCCTGCTCGCTGACCAGCTGGGCTATCAGGATGGGCCCGCCCAGCTGCTCCAGGGGCACCACCCTGGCGATCAGCTTGCCTATGCCCTGCACAGTGAGCTTGATGAGCTGTCCGGTCTGGGTCAGCCCTGCCCAGGCAGACTCCAGGGGTCCCAGGGAGATGCGCACCGTGTCTCCAGAGGCCACCACCCCTATCCTGGGCACCTGGACCTCCTCTCCAAATATGTTCTGGGTGCTTTGCATCTCGGGCTGCAGGGCGATATCCAGGGTCTTTTCCTGTCTTTCCACTTCCAGCTGCAGCTCCTGGCCTTCGCCTTTTTGGATAAAACCCGCCATCTGGGACCAGTAGTCTATCTCCTGGTTATTTACCCTGAGGATGCGGTCCCCCTCCTGCAAGCCGGCCTCCTGGGCAGGGCTGTCCTTCTGGATCTCCCCCACCACTGGAAGCATGGCCTGCTGGCCCACTGCAAAGAAGATGGCAAAGTAGATGAACCAGGCCAGAACAAAGTTGAACACCGGGCCTGCAGCCACCACCAGCATCCTCTGCCAGGGCGGGCGCAATGAGAAGCTCTGCTTTTCATTGAAGCCCTCTGGCAGCTCCGCGTCCGGGCTCTCGCCCACCAGCTGCACGTAGCCTCCCAAGGGCACTACAGAGACCTGGTACTGGGTCTGGCCCCTGCTGAAGCCAAAGAGCTTGTGCCCAAAGCCTAAGGAAAAGGTCTTGACCCCGATGCCGAAGGCCTTGGCCACCAGGAAGTGGCCCAGCTCGTGGAAAAAGATCAACAGGCCCAGGACCAGGACTATGGCGATAACACTTGTCATATTGATAGTTTCTTTTGTTTAAGGATGGTTTACTAATCGATTGCGATTAGGACAACGACTCTACACCAACGATTAAAAAACTTCCACGAAACAACGAGGGCAGCCATATGCAAGCTGAGGTTTGTCTTTTTCCCGGGCGAGCGCCGCTCGCCCCTACAAGTCCATCCCGCCACAGTACATGCTTAAGGCCACAGCCCCATAGTTGAGTTCAGGCTGGTAGGGGCGACTGGCAGTCGCCCTTGCAGGGGTTAATGCTCGCTTTCACACTCTGGGATATGCTAATTTCTTTCCACTCCCTAAAAAAATAAAGGACGCAGTTGATCAGCATCAACCAGCCTGCAATCTATCCCAGACAAACTCCCTGCTCTGCCTGTCCACCTCCAAGACATCCTCCAGGCTCTTGATCTCTGCTGCCTGGTGCTTTTGCAGGGCCTCCTGGTTCAATCCGGCAATGTCCAGAAAACCTATCCTCTCCTCCAGGAAGGCCTCTACAGCCACCTCGTTGGCTGCGTTCAGGGCCACAGGATAACTAGGGCCTGCTGCCATAGCCTCCCTGGCCAGCTCCAGGCAGGGAAAGGCCTGGGGATCAGGCTGCCTGAAAGAAAGACTGCCCACCTGCACCAGATCCAGGGGCTTTAGCTCCAGGGCCAGCCTGTGCGGATAGCTCAGGCAAAAGGCAATAGGGATGCGCATATCTGCAATCCCCATCTGGGCCAGGAAGGAGCCGTCCTGGTACTGCACCAGGGAATGCACGATGCTTTCAGGATGCACCAGGACCTGGAGATGCTCAGGCGCCACCCCGAACAAGTGGCAGGCCTCTATCACCTCCAGACCCTTGTTCATCATGGTGGCGGAATCTATGCTGATTTTGGCGCCCATGGACCAATTGGGATGCTTCAGGGCCTGCTTGGGAGAGACCTGTTCCAGCTCCTGTCTGCCCCAGCCCAGGAATGGTCCTCCAGAGGCAGTCAGCATAAGCCTGCTGGCCTCTGACCAGTCCTGGCCCTGCAGCCCCTGGAACAAGGCGTTGTGCTCTGAATCCACAGGCAGGATCGCAGCCTCGCTCTTAGCGCAGGCCTTTCTCAGCAAGCCGCCGGCCAGGACCAGGGATTCCTTGTTGGCCAGGGCGATGACCTTGCCCTCCTGGGCTGCCTGCAAAGTGCTGGCCAATCCTGCGGCCCCCACCTGGGCAGACAGCAGCAGATCCACTTCAGGCAGACCTGCCAGCTGCACATAACCCTGCTGCCCGCAGCATATCTCCGGCTGATAGCCCTCAGGCAAAAGCTCCCGCAGCTTAGGGATCATCCCTTCAGAGCGCAGGGCCAGGACCCTGGGCCTGAACTCTGCTGCCTGCTCTGCCAGGAGCTGGACATTGTCCCCTGCAGCCAGGCCAGTGACTTGGAACATGCCAGGATGTTCCCGGAGCACGCGCAAGGCACTGACCCCAATGGAGCCGGTGCTGCCCATGACTGCCAGGGATCGTCCCTGGCTGGGCAGATCCAGGGCGCGGTGCAGGGAGGAGATATAATTCAGCATAGGTATGGTAGGTAACCTTATTAGGGACTACGATTAAAAGTAAGGAGGTTGGTCTCATGACGACCCTCCCCGGCACTCACTTGCATAACCAAGCATGAGTGAGCAGAGAAAATGTTGTAACAGCAAGTGAGTGCCGGGGGAACTTAATTTCCATACTTTTTGCTTATAATCCGGAAACTTATGAGCAATCAAGTCTTGCTGACAGGATCATTGATGTTCTATCGCATCCATCAAAAAAACTCCCAGAAATGGCTGCACAGCATATACATGGGCAACACCAAAAGCACGCTGTCGAATCTGTCCAGGAAGCCGCCGTGCCCGGGCAGGAGATTGCTGGAGTCCTTGACCTGCAGCTGCCGCTTCAGGCCGGATTCGAAAAAATCCCCGAACTGGGCTGCCAGATTGAGCAAAAGCCCCAGCCAGAGCCAATGGTACCAGAGCGCGGAACCCAGGGAAAGCCCCAGGAGCAGGGTCAGGACCAAACAGACAAAAAGCCCGCCCCAGGCCCCGGCCCAGGACTTTTTGGGGCTGATCCGGGGCCAGAGCTTGCGTCTGCCAAATTTAGTGCCTGCATAATAAGCCCCGGTATCTGAGCCCAGGGCTGTAAGGAAGACCAGGAGCAGCTCAGGCGTTTTAAGTGAGGGCAGAAATTGGAAGGCCAAAGGGATGTATACCAGGCCCAGGGCTACCAGCTGCACCTCGCTCCAGGCAGGACCGGCTTTGCTGCTGCAGGAGAAAAGGAAAGCCAGGCTCAGGATCCAGAACACTGCCAGCAGCAGGCCAGCCAGGGACCAGCCCAGAGGGCTGTGCAGGACAATGGGCAGGGCCGCAGCCAGTCCCAGGGCCTTGAGGGCCAGGTTCTGCTTCCGGGGCCAGAACAGGGAAAGGAACTCCCAGAGACAGAGCCAGCTAAGCAGCAGGGCTGCCAGAAACAGCACCCATACCTGGGCCAGGAAAATCACCAAGGCCAGACAAAAAATCAGGATCAGCCCGGTGATCACCCTTTTTTTTTCACTTTGCATCCTCTCCCAGACCCCCGAATCTGCGCTGCCTTCTGCTATACTCCTCCAGGGCCAGGTCCAGGTCCTGGTCTCCGAAGTCTGGCCAGAAAGTCTGGGTGAAATACAGTTCAGAGTAGGCTGCTTGATAAGTAAGGTAGTTGCTCAGACGGCATTCCCCGCTGGTGCGAATGATCAGATCAGGATCAGGCTGCTCCCTGGTATACAGTCTGCTCCGAAAAAGCTCGTGGCTAACCTCCTGGGCTGAGATGCCTTCGGAAATCAATTGCCTGCAGGCCTGCAGAATATCATCCCTGCCAGAGTAGTTCAGGGCCAGATTCAAAACCATCTCCTGACACTTGCTGGTCTGGCTGCAAACATGCTTGACCACCTGGCGCACGCTCCAGGGCAGATCCTGCAGCCCACCCAGTATGTTCAAGCGG
>JBNJDO010000095.1:0-8239 GCA_051744965.1 Thermodesulfobacteriota bacterium
GCGTTTTTGCCCAGATTCAGCACCACTTGCTCAATTTGTACAGGATCAGCGTATATGGGCCAAAGATCATCTGCCAGGTTGCATTGGATCTGGACCATTCTGGGAATGGTCTGCTCCAGAATTCTCACAGCCTCCTCCACTCCCTGCCTCAAATCCACGTATTGCCTGCTGGCTTCTGACTTGCGGCTGAACAGCAAAAGCTGGTTCACAAAACTGGCGGCCCGATTAATAGCCTTTTCCACGCTTTTGAGACGCTGGTACTCAATGTCATCCGCTGATTTACGCATGAGCAAAAGCTGAATATTGCCGCTCATGACCTGGAGAAGATTGTTGAACTCATGGGCGACTCCCCCGGCTAAATTGCCGATGGACTGCATTTTCCTGGTCTGCATCATCTGGGAACGCAGCTGCTCTTTTTCTGCTTCTGCTTGTATACGCTCTGTAATGTTCGCATGGCCCACCACTACTCGTCTAGGGGGAGCCTCTAAAAAAGGGGTAACTTGTCCAATGAACCAGCGCTGTTTGTCTGGCGAATGGCATGGATACTCCATGCTGTAGATATCAATCTCACCAGAAACAACCATGCGAATCCCTTCTGCAAAGGAATGGGCTTCTTCAGAATTTTCTGCTGTAGCATTCAAACATACAGAGATATAATTAACACCTTCAGAAACCTGCTCAGCAATAATATCATTTTCTTCAGCGAAATCTTTCCAAGGCTGATTAACTAAAACAATTTCTCCTTTATGATCCAATACTGCAAGGTGGTAAGGAATGCTATCCAAGGTGGATCCCAGAAAGAGGCGCATCTCTTTCAGTGCTTCCTCCATCTGCTTTCTTTCGGTGATGTCGTGGGCTACACCCACTATAGATTCGACCTCGCCTCCAGCATTTGTTTGGGGCGAGGCATTCACATAAAACCAACGCCATTGGCCGTTTTTATCCAATATGCGATGTTCAATACCATATTGTGCGTTACTGGTTCCAAGCATTTCCTGTAAGTGATTCTGCACCCCTGGCAAATCCTGGGGATAAACAAAATCTTGAAAATTTCTGCCTATAACATTCTGAACTTCGTAACCCAGCAATTCTGTCACCCCCGGAGACAGATAGGTCAAAAAGCCATCCGGAGTATGAGAAAATATGATGTCCTGGGCATTTTCCACCAGGGATCTGAACTTTTGCTGACTTTCCTGTAAAGCAGCCTCGATTTGCTTTCTTGTAGTAATATTCTCCTGGATCAAAATCCCGCCTGCAATCTGACTGTCCTGGTGGATTGGAACCGCCCTGATACTGACCCAGCCAGACCCCCCTACAGGGAATTCAGGAAAGTAGACCTCTTTTAGCTCAATGCTTCCTCCCTGGAAAATCCGGGCTACCTGTGTGTCCACTCCGGCATTAACCAGCCCGGGCAACTCATGTATGGACTTGCCCAGAAAATAATCCTTACTCAGTTTGTTGTTGGCAAATTTTTCAATGTGCCAGTCATTGACAAAGTCCACCCGGCCCTGCTCATCAAAAAGCATAACCGAGGTAGGGCATTTCTCAGCCAGGGCTTTGAATTTCTGTTCACTTTCTTGCTGTGCCTTTTCCGCCTGCTTGCGCCAGGTTATGTCAAATGCGACAGCAAGTATGGCAGGCTGTCCCTCCAGGGTGATCGAGCTTAGATAGACCTCTGCCGGATATTGTGAGCCGTCCCTCCTAATATGAGTAGACTCAATCACGACAGACTGTTCCTGTTCAATCTTAAACCAGAAGTCATCACGAATAGCAGCATCAGGATCAATATCCTCCACACTCAGCTGCAGCAATTCTTCCCGCGAATAACCCGTGTTCTGACATGCAGCCTTATTGACCAGCAAAAAACGCCCATCCAAGTCATAAGTGAAGACGCCTCCGGGAAGATTTTCCAGCACAGTCTGAAAACGTGCTTC
Organism: Thermodesulfobacteriota bacterium; assembly: GCA_051744965.1. GTDB lineage: Bacteria > Desulfobacterota > Desulfovibrionia > Desulfovibrionales > Desulfothermaceae > CAZBUB01. Next base: position 1,935 of record JBNJDO010000095.1, read on the forward strand.
GCTCTCGCGTAAAGCTTTCTCTGCTTGTTTACGCTCGGTCATATCCCGGACAATGCTCATTAAGCGCTGATCGTCTATAGCAGATATATGCGCCTCGAAAAACTTTGTATCCCCGCTTACTTCTAGCTCGTACTCCATAATCTGAGTCTTTCTTGTTTCGAGCGCTAGCTGCAAACAGCTAAAATACGGATCAGCCAATTTCTTGGGAAGGACATCGTGGATTGTTTTGCCCAAAAAGTCCTCAGGCCGAACAGCCAGCAGAGACTCATCAGAAGCATAATATTCCAGATGCACTCCCTGATTATTTAGGACGAACATAAGATCAGGAATGGCCTCAAGAATGATCCTGCTTTTTGCTTCGCTTTCCTGGCGTAACTCTTCCGAGCGCTTACGTTCGCTAATGTCAATTGCCACCCCTTGATAGTGGCTGATGTTCCCTTCTTGGCTTCTAATTGCCTGCACTGTGTTGGATACCCATAACATGGATCCATCCCTGCGAAGCATACGGCACTCAAAATCCTCCACCTTGTCCTCGGCTTCCAGCAGGCGCAGTATCTCCTGCCTCTCCCCAGGATCTGCGTATATCTGCGAAGCTAGATCTGTAATGGATTCAACAAGTTCCTGGGGACTATCATACCCCAGCTTTTGCGCAGCAGTATGATTGGCGCTTAGAAGACGTCCATCTGGGGTGGATCTAAAAATGCTGACAGGGACATTCATCAGTATGTCGAAGCATTCTTGGGGATTGATTGGCTCAAACTGGTTGCCAAAATCCAAAAGGGATTGATCAGGAGACATGCAAAAGCTCCACTGCACTTGGGAACAGGAAATCGCAATGGGCTTTGTAGGTGGCTTGGTGGGTACGGTGCTTTCTCGGTCAGAAATTAAACCCTTGCCGCCATATCCTGCGCCTTTTAGCTGAATTGCTAAATATAAACCTGGTTCCTTTATTCCTTATCTCCCAAGCGAAGTCAACAGCCTGCACATGAACATGAGCTCTACCTAAGGCTACAACGAAACTTTTATTCACTTAACTTGGCTCAGGTTCTGTCATCCCGGACACCGATCCGGGATCTGGTTATCGAACTAGATTCTGGTCCTGGATCGAGTCCAGGATGACGACCTTTCGCCAGAATGACGGATGTGCTACAAAAAGTTTCGTTGTAGGCCTAATAAGCTAAACTAAAACTGCAGGATCCTGGGGGGCTTCCACGGAGCTTTTGAAATGGATAAAAAGCAAATAGATATGCCCTTTTACTCCGATTCCCTGGGCTTGTATTTCTTGAGCAGCTCGTAGACCCTGGCCTGGGTCAAGCCTGCCAGCTTGGCCATATCCTTGACCCGCCCCCGGGTATGCACTTGCAGATCCAGGAAATAGCGCTGTTCAGCAGCCTGGAGGACCTGGCTTTTGAAGGTCTTCCAATCCGGGATCTGCTCCTTGTTCATAGGAGAGGCCTGGGGATGCAGCAGCTGGCCGTCAGTCCTGTTTTCAGCCAGGGAATCCTTAAGCAGGGATATACGCAAATGCAAGGGCAGGTGCTTGCGGTGCAGGGCAGGCTCCTGATCTGCAGCAGTGACCGCTTCCTCCAGGGCATGCCTGAGTTCCCGGACATTGCCAGGCCAATGATAGGCAGCAAATATCTCCAGCACTTCAGGATAGACCTCCTTGGCTCGCTGGCCTTTCTGCCTGGAGATCTCCTGCAGAAAGTACCTGCAAAGAATGGGGATGTCCTGTTTCCTCTCCCGCAGAGGGGGCAGATGGATCTGGTGCAGCCTGATCCTGTATAAAAGATCTGCCCGGAACTGGCCTTCTTGGACCATGGCCTCCAGATCCCGGTTAGTTGCGCAGACCAGCCTGAAATCGCTTTTGATCTCTGTGGATGCTCCCAGGGGCCTGTATTTCTTGTCCTCTAAGACCCGCAGGAATCTCTTTTGCATCTCCAGGGTCAACTCGCTGATCTCGTCCAAAAACAGGGTGCCTTTGTGCCCTTTGGCCACCAGGCCCTGTTTTTCTGCGCTGGCGCCGGTGAAGGCCCCTTTCACATGCCCGAATAGCGTGCTTTCCAAAAGGCTGGGAGTAAGTGCCGAGCAGTCCACTACCACAAAATCCTGTCTGGCCCTGGGACTATTCTGATGCAAGGCCCGAGCAAAACGCTCCTTGCCTGTGCCTGTCTCCCCCCAGATAAGCATGCTGTTCTCAGAGGCAGCAGCCTGGCCCAAATCCTGCAAGCATTTGGCCAGGGCAGGACTCTGGCCTACAATTTCCGGGCAGTGTAACGGCTTCTCCCTGCTCCTTTTGAGCTTGGCCTCCCGGTACTCCAGGGCCCGCTCCAGGGTCAGGGTCACTTCCTGCAAGGACACAGGCTTGGGCAGGAAATCAAAGGCGCCTTTGCTCAAGGCTAGCTCAGCACCAGCAGGATCGCCTTTGCCGGTGATGATGATCACCTCTGGCAGGGAAGATAGCTCTTGGAACCAGGGAAGCCACTGCAGGCCGTCTCCGTCAGGCAGGCTGAGGTCCAGAAACACGGCATCAAGCTGGTTGCTGTTGGCCTTCTCCCGGCCCTGTCCAAGGCTGGAGGCCGCATATGCATTGCATCCGGCTTGCTCAACTGCCTGGGACAGGACCTGACAGACATCAGGGTCATCATCTATGATCAAAATACTGGCCATAATTTCAAGAAAGCTTAAAAGCTGCGCTTTTTCTTCTCAATCTAGCGGCAACTTTTCTGCTTAGTCAACAAACAATCCCAAGTTTTTTTTCTACTATTGCATAGGTCATCTTGCCAACTGCGCAGAAATTTTCTAATCTAGAACAGGATGCGTCTAAAAAACATCTGCTCTTTAGGAGGTGCAACCATGAGCCAAAAACAGCGCACCCTTTCCATAAGCCCGATAGAAGCCTGCAATCCTCATGACTGCCCAGGCATCAATCCTGTAATACGCAGCGACTTCAGACTCCCTCTAGATCCAGAAGATGAGGTCTCTGTGCGTTACCAAGGCAAGAGATTTGCGGTGCACAACCTAAGTGAACACGGCCTGCAGCTGGAAAGCAATGCAGACCAGGCCTTCTTCCAAGAGCAAAGCCTGGATGATCTGCAACTTTATTTTGGCAACCACAGCGCAACCATACAGGGCAAAACGATCTACTCTTTCCAGATATCCCCGGACTGTTTCCTATACGGAGTGGATATCCTGAGCTTCGGATCCAGCAAGGAAAAGGAGCTTCTGAAGGCATTTCTAAGGCAAAAAAAGGAACAGCTCTTTGTCAAGTAGATAGCTGCTGTTTTAAGACCCAGGAAAGCCTTCCCTAGATTCTTAAGATAGCCCTCCATTCTTAAAACCATCACCACTAGCTTGGCATACTATGCAGGAACAAGAACACATATCATCCCGGACACAGGCCTTGGACCAGAGGCAACAGGACTACGTGCGCAAGTTCATTGAGATCCTGGCTGCAAGCAAACCCCAAAGCCAAAATCTTCTGCAGGAATCCCTGTATCTGCTGCTGGAGCTGGTTCAAGCAAAACATGGCTTTTTGGCTTTCATGCAGGACTCTGGACGCAGCTACAGTATTGCAGCTGCCAGCAGGCCAGAGCAGATCGGGGTGCAAAAAAACGTCGCTCCCAGGACAATAATTGACCACATCAGCCGCACAAAAGAGCCGATACTGATAACCAACCTTGCCCAGGACCAACGCATACACGCCCCTCAGCCCCAGAAAATGGACTACTCCCTGCTTTGCCTGCCCATCCTGGACCAGGCAGGGGACTTGATTGGCATTCTAAATGCATCCGGATCCATAAAAGGCCCTAAGCTCCAGGAATACCAGCAACAGGCTGCGCAGAATTTCCTGAACTTCATCACCCCTTTTCTGGAGCGGATACAAGATGAATCCAGCCAGGGATCGCAGGCAGAACCTGAACTAGACGTTCTGGGCGAGGTCCTGGGCGCAGCCCCTGAGAGCTATGACTCTGACTATGCCTCCCTGCTGGATTTTCCCCGGCAGGCCCAGAAAAGCACCCAAGCCGGACAGCTGCACAGCATGCTTGATGCTGCAGAATTTGCGCAAACCAGGAATTCTTCCTGCTCCGGGCCCAAAAAAAAGAGTACCTACTATTTGACCCCAGAGCTTTTTGAGCTGCTGGATCAGGCCAAAGACCAAAGTAAAGGCATGGCTAGGAAGGAACAAAAATCCAGAATCACCAAGACCAGTATCGTCAACTTTGCATTAGGGATAGTGCTGAAGGACTTTCAGGCCCACAAGCAAGACAGCCTGCTCATCCGCAAGCTTTTGGCTGACCAGGATTAGCCCGGAGCCAGGCAATCTGTTGGCAAGGCATTTCAGGCCGGACAATCAAGGCAGCGCATTCCCTTCCAGGAGCAATCCATGCTTATCACTTGTCCGCACTGCAAAAAAGAACATCAGGTGCAGGAGGAGAATCTGCCCTCCAAGGCTGCTACAGCCAGATGCAGGGCTTGCGGACATCGCTTTCAGATCAGCCCGCACCAGGAGACAAATGCCCCAGATACTCCTTCCTGCCAAAATGGCACCAGGTCCATAAGTATATCCTTGAGCAAGGGCGGGGTGGGCAAGACCACCACAGCAGTCAATCTTGCTGCCGGGCTAGCCCATGCAGGTTACCAGGTCCTTTTGGTGGATACTGACACCCAGGGCCAGGTCAGCTATATGCTGGGAGTGGATCCCCCTGCAGGACTGACTGAATTCATTACAGGAGAGCTGTCTGCTAGGGAAGCAACACATCAGGCCAGGGAAAGGCTCTGGCTTCTGGCTGGAGGCAGATCCCTGGCTGGAATCAAGCGCCTGATCGACCGCAAGGATTTCGGCGGGGAGCTGACCCTGCAGGAGGCCCTGCAGAAAATAGAGGACCAGTACGACTATGTCATCCTGGACACCTCTCCAGGCTGGGATCCCCTAACAGTTAATGTGCTTTTCTATGTGCAGGAGATACTTATCCCTGTATCCCTGGAAGTCATGACCTTACAAGGCCTGGTGGAGTTCCAGAAAAGCGTGGCAGCTATCAAGAGATACAGAAACTGCCTGAGCATTAAATATATCCTGCCCACCTTTCTGGACATGCGGGTCAAGAAAAAGACCAACACCTTCCTGAACAAGCTCCAGGAGCATTATCCTGAATATCTATGTCCGCCTATTCGCTACAACAACATCCTTTCCCAGACCCCGATGTACGGCAAGACCATATACGAACATGCGCCTGGATCCAAGGGTGCAGAAGACTACAAACAGGTGGTCAGGAAGATCGCCGGCAAAGAGGAGCTCTTCAACTAAGAAACTGTCACCAAACAAGGACCAATTCGGTGACAGACTGCAGCCGGCCTAGCGCAGAAATCCGGCTTCCCAGCCATGCTTAAAGAACTCCTTGACCCTTTGCGGCGGGCCAAAGATCCAGATCCTACCCTTGAAGCCATCCCTTTCCAGGCTATACTCCAGGCCGGATTCCTGCAAAGCCTGCAGGAGATCCTCCTGCCTGGATGAAACATAGCCCAGGCGCTGGGCTATCTCCGGTTTCCAGTCCTGGGCAGATATCTTGCCATCCAGAAGAGCCACGAGCTGGGTGGAGAGGTGCCTGCGCCGCTCTGCAGAGAAATTGCTGATGTCCATACCCCAGACCTGGCGCAGGAGGAGCTCATCCTGCAGCAGCTGCCCGGTGCCCATATCCACCAGATATGCATTTTTGGGGTGGGTCATATACAGGTCAATGAATCGCTCCTGCAGCCTTTTGCGCAGTATGGGTGCTTCCTGATACTCATCCTGAAATTCTCGCACCAGCCTCTCAAATACCGGCTTATTCCAGGTCTCCCAGTAAAGCTTCTGCCTCTCTGTGGGCTGGCCTGCAGGCGGATCCAGATCCAGCAGGCTGAGCTGCTTGTTATTGTTCTTGGTCTTGGGCATATAATACTCTGGTCCACACGCTCTATCTTTGACTCAAGCAAGTCGAGAACATGCGATGTTTCATTGTTTCACTTGAATATTATAGATTCTAAGGCCTTTCCTTGGCAAATGTTCTGTGCAGGCAAAACATTGACACCAGTCCATGCCCCTGGCTAGAAGGAGATGTGTCCTATACCAGCTCCACCCCTAAACCATAAAGGAGAATTACCATGAGAGCTATCCCTTATTTGACCCTAGCCGCTGTCCTGGCTTTGACCTTCTTGTTCCTGTTTCCAGGCAGCGCCTGCAGCCAAACCAATGCTGAAGATGGGCAATCCCTGTTCCACGGCGTCTATGCCGGGGGAGCAGTGGGTTATGCCAGTTTTGATACTGA
>JBNJDO010000096.1:0-8050 GCA_051744965.1 Thermodesulfobacteriota bacterium
ATGTTCCTGCCTAGGGACATCCGGGTAGCGAACCTCCTCCTGGCTCCAGGGCTTCTTCAGGATAAGCTCCTGGCCTTCCCAGCCCTGGATGTTGCTGCGGTGCAAGGGGATCTTGCCCCCTGCTGTGGCTATATACCTGGGGATGGCATCCCCGGAGATGTTGCCGTACATGGACTCGATAATATCCTGGCCTACTTGCACAGGCACCCGCAGATGGGAGAACTGGGGGTTGCGGTAGCTGCAGTTGAATACGTAATAGGGCCGGACATGGGCCTCATGGATGGTTTCAGAGAGCTTCCACATCTTGGTTTTGCTATCGTTTATGCCCCGCAGCAGCACGGCCTGATTGAGCACCGCGCTGACCCGCTTGGAGATCATGGCAAAGGTCTGCTTGGAGACTGGGGTGATCTCCTGGGCGGTGTTGATCTGGGTCACCACCCGCAGGGGCTTTTTGTCGTTGCTCTGCTCCAGGATGTCCAACAGCTCGCTGTCCAGGCGCTGAGGGGTGGTCACCGGGATCCTGGAGCCCAGCCTCTTGAGGCGCACGTGCTCTATTGAGTCCAGCTCCTGCAAAATCCACTTGATTAGGGAGTTGGGCAGTACGAATGCGTCTCCGCCTGTAACCAGGACATCCCTGATGCTTTCATTGTTGCGGACATAGTCCAGAGCCTCCTGGTAGGCCTTTTTGGAGTAGATGCGGTCCTTTTTGCCGATATGGGCAATGCGCAGGCAATGGGTGCAGTACATGCCGCACATGTTGGTGGCCTTGATGGTGGCCACCCTGGGATAGAACTGGTCGATCAGCCTGGCAGGGGAGTGGTCCGCAGCCACGGGTGGGATCTCCTCTCCCACGTTGTCCACCATCTCCCCTGTGGGTACAGACTGCAAGAGCACCGGATCATTGACCACTCCAGGCATGATCAGGCTGGAATAATACGGAGTAAGCCGCATGCGGTACTGCTTGGTTACTCTCTGGATGTCTTCAACCGCCTTCCTAGGCAGATCCAGGATCTGGGAAAGGGTCTGCACAGACTCTATGGCGAACTGCATCTGGCCGTTAAATGAGTTCCAGTCCTTTTCCTGCATGCCCAGGATGTTTTTGATTCGCTCCTGGTTCTCCTGGATCCTGTCCCAGAGCTCGATCCCGCTGGGGGCCTCCTGGGGGTGTTTTTGCAGGTACTCAGCCATCCTTTGGTTGGCATCCTGAACAATAGGTATGGCTTTGAGGACCCTGCCTCCAATGCTCACCAGGTGCTCGTCCAGCTCCTGGTGCTTTATGGCCAGCTGCAAAAGCTCAGCTTGCGTAAGGCCCAGGTCCTCAGGGGTCAGCCCTTTTTCCCGGCTCAGCCTTAATAGCAGCTGGAACAGATTCACGATAGGCTGGGTCAGATCCTCCTGCTGGGATTTTTGCAGGAGATCCTGGATGGTTTGCTGCTCCTGACTGGCTGGCTCTGTTTTCTTCTCTCCAGGGGAGAGGATTTCCTGGAAGAGCTCCTGACTGAAACTGTCCAATTCTGAGATGCTGATTTCCTTGTTCATGGCTCCTGGCCTTCTAGGGTTTGAATTGAGTTGGCAATGCTTTGTCTGCCTCTTTTTATGGCTGGCTCCAAAAATCCTTTGCGGCTGGAAACAGCCACCACCCGGCCCACAAATGTTCCAGGCTCTGCCTGCACTCCGGCTCCTGGATGCTCCAGGATCAAAAGGCCCTGCTCCTGCTGCCCGCGGGCTACCTGCCTGAAGAGCTCTCGTTCATCCTGCTCCTGGTGCAAGTTCTCCTGGAGCCATATTCTGGACTCGGTTTTGTAGTTATAGGTCCTCCAGCAAAGGGCAGGGGTTGCTTCCTGCAGCTCCTGGGTTGCTTTGGGCAGCCTGCCCTGGGTGACTGCGTGCATCTCCAGCTCCAGCAGATTGGGTGCCTCAGCAGGCTGTAAGCTCTCCAGAGTGCAGCACATCTCCATGGTTGTGCCCTGCTTGCGGGCGTTGACCTCCACAAAGTGCAGCTTTCCTTGGTCATCCACTATAAAGTCGCAGCCAAAGATCCCTTTGTATCCGCTCTGGCCCAGACAGCTGCCTACTTCTCTGCTTTGCTCCTGAAGCTCCTGCTGGATCTCTGCAGAAAGGGCGGAAGGGAAGCTGGAGCCTTTGAACTTGTTGCCTTCCTGGATGTCCTGGTCAGCCACCATGGCTATAAATACCTGGTCTGGACCAGCCACCACACCCAGCACAGTGGGGTCAGCCTGGTGGGGGATGTATCTGCTGACCAAAAAGCTGGAGTCAGCAGGCAGTTGTATTTTTTCCAGCTCTCTTTGGCTGTAGGCCAGAAAGCTGTTCATGCCTGCAGCTGAATAGGGCTGGCTGATGAACAGGCCCTGCTGCCACTTTGGCCAGAGACCAGCAGTGGTTTGCAATAATTCTTTACGGCTGGTGCAGATCCTGAAATCTATGACCGGGGCAGTGGTCTGCTGCAGGGTCTGCAGCTGATGCAGCTTGTTGTTCCAGAGACTGGCTATTTCCGGGTCCGGTCCCAGCAGGGTTACCCCAGGCAGATTGGCCAGGGTGAGCTCAGGCACAGATTCATAGACGTGCAGGAACAGCCTGCCTTGACTTTGCAAAAGATCCTGAACCAAGGCCTGGATTCGGCTGGAATTCGAGACCTGGCTGGCAAAGGTCCTGGCTGAGGTTCTGCTGTTGACCCTGTGGCCTTTGCCTGCGGATAGTTTTCTGCTCTCTGGGTTGAGTACTAGGAGATTTTTGTCAGGATAGCAGGACAGGACATCCGGGATGATGGAGATAAAGCTGAATTTTTTGCCGTATTTCCTGCTTAGGGCCTCTTGCAGGAACTGGTTCAGACAGTCGCTTTTCAGCTCGCCTATATACAGGAAGTATTCTGTGTTTGCCTCCAGTTGCAGGCGGCAGTGGAGGAGATCCTCTTCTGCAGTGCTCATCTTGAAGGTTTTTTAGATTTTGGTTTTTGTGGCTTTTGTGCTGGCTGATGTCGATTATTCTTCGTTCCCAGGCTCCCGCCAGGGAACGTTTTTTTGTTGCTCCTGGCATCAAGGTGGCTGGAGCAACATCAGTATCGACTACGATTAAGTCTGAAGAGATTCAGACTCACCCCTGAATCTTACCTGCCCAGCTATTCTATAGCCACACTTAATACCGTGGTTTAAGGCAGTTGGTCCCATGACGACCCTCCCCGGCACTCACTTGGGCAGCTAGCCTGGTGCAAGCTTAAAAACTTAACCCCCCCCCAATTGAGTGCCGGGAGGGGTTAGTGGAGGATCTTAACCCTAACTTGCTTTTTAACTTCAATTTGCTTAGTCCTGCGGCAGTCCAAAGTCAAGCATTTTTTGCAGAGGAAGATATGCCCCAGATGTCCACTAATGAGAAGAACATCCTGCTTGTGACCTGTCTGGCCCATTTTTTGACCCATTTCAACATGCTGATGTTCCCGGCCCTGATCCTGCCCCTGACCAGTCTCTATGAAATGGAGTTCTCCCAGGTCTTGAACCTTTCCTTTGCCATGTACCTGTTGTACGGATTAAGCGCACTGCCCTGGGGACTTTTAAGCGACAGAATAGGAGCCAGGCCCTTGCTTTTGCTCTTTTACCTGGGCTGCTGCGTAAGCACTATCTTTGCAGTCTTTTTTCTGGGCTCAGCCCTGGGCCTTGGCCTCTCCCTGGCTGGGCTGGGTCTGTTTTCAGGTATTTATCATCCTGCCGGCCTGGGTCTGATCTCCAGGGGCATGAGCAGGATGAGCATGGCCCTGGGCTACAACGGCATGGCAGGCAATGCAGGCCTGGCTTCAGCGCCTTTGATTACAGGGGTTATCAACTACTTCCTGGGCCTGCAGGCAGTATTCTATTTCCTGGCTGGCATCAATTTCTTGGGCGGTCTTATCCTGCTTTTCTCCAAGCTGCAGGAACCCCAGTCAGAGGAAACCCAAGCTCTGGACAAATCCCAGGACAGTCTGCCTGGGGTCAAGGCCTTTGGGGTGCTTTGCATCTGCATGATGCTGGCCGGGATGATTTACCGGGGCCTGACCGTGATTTTGCCTTCCTATTTTGAGCTGCAAAGCGAGTCCTTGTTTGTGTATCTGGAGTCCCTGGGCAGCATCCTGCCCAGTCGCAATGTAGGAGCCACTGTGCTGACCTCTTTGGTGTTCATGGTGGGCATAGCCGGACAATACCTGGGAGGCTGGGTAGCAGAGAGATTCGATCCCAGAAGGGGCTACCTGCTCTTCCATGCCCTGGCCTTGCCCTTGGCCCTGCTTATGTTCCAGAGTACCAGTCTTTGGCTGTTGCTGGTCAGCATTTTCTATGCCTTGTTTCTGCTGGGCATGCAGCCCATAGAAAACACCCTGGTGGCCAGGATGACCCCGGACAAGCTGCGGCACAGCGGATACGGGGTGAAATTCGTGCTTACCTTCGGGGTGGGGGCCTTGTCTGTCAAGCTCCTGGGCAAGGTGCAGAATATCTGGACCCTGCCCCATGTGTTCCTGGTGTTGGCCCTATTGTCCTTTATCCTGGTTTTGTTCATTTTCGTATTGATATTTATTACTAGAAAATATAACATAAAGGGCAAGTAAAAAGTGGTTGATAGCGTTTGACTGAGTTTTGAAATTGGGCTAACTTTTTTAAGAAAGAGTAAAACACTAGGGTTTTAAAGACCAGCAAGCAATTTTTATTTTAGGAGGAATTGATCATGGCAGATCACAGTACGCCTCAGCATTGCCCTGGATTTGAGCAGTTCAAGCATTTGAGCACCTTCAGCTGCAATTGCCCCAAATGCGGCGAGGAAAAGGAGATCTTTTCCGACGAGTTAGACAAGTCCCATAGTTGCGATAAATGCGGGGAGCCCATAGACTTTACCCAGTGCAGCCTGGAGGGCGTAGGAGGAAAAAAGGATCACAGATAGGCAACAGGGCCTAATATTGTTTGGGATCTTACAAGCATAATCAGGGGCGAAATATTTTTCGCCCCTACCAGCTCAATACCAGACTTGACCAGCCCGGAGCAGAAAATACTCCCCCAGAACTATCATAGCCAGCCCCAGCCCCTTTTTAATATACAGCATCCACTGCCCAGGCTTGGGCAGGCTGGCCAAAAAGCCGCTGAAAGTTCCGGCCAAGAGCAGGATACCACCCATGCCCAGGGAAAAGGAGAACAAGAGGCTCCCGCCTTGGAAAACATTCTGGGTGCTGGCCACATAAGTCAGAATTACTCCCAGTATGGGCGCTGTGCAGGGCGAGGCCACCAGGCCTGAGGCCATGCCCAGCATAAAGGCCCCGGCCAACCCCTTTTTGTCCTTGGCCCCGGGGGATTGGGAGGAGTAAAGGGGCAAGGGAAAGACATCCAGCATACCCAAACCCAGGACTATCATGATGTTGGCCACTATGAACTGGGCCCAGAAGCTGGTACCGATCTGGCCGAACATCTTGCCGCTCAAGGCAGCAACCATGCCCAGCAGACTGTAGACCAGTGCCATGCCCAGGACATAGGCCAGGGAGAGGATAAAGGCTTTAAGCCTGGTCTTTTCTCCCAGGGTTTTGGTGCCCACAAAAGTGACTACAATAGGGATTAAGGGATACACACAAGGGGTAAGGCTGGCCAGCAGCCCGCCCAGGAAGCTGACCACAACAGCCAACAGCAAAGAGGTCTGCAGGGCTGTTTCCAGATTGGCAGCCAGATCGAACATAGATCACCAACCTTAATATCTTATAAAGAGCGCCTGCCTAGCTCTGGCAGTATTTCCTCCAGGCTTCTTTCTTCTTGGGCTTCCAGCTCCTGCCTGGCGCTTTCCAGCTTGGCCCTGGTGCCAGGATCCTGGACATCGCGCACTGAGCGCAGGGCCCCGCCCCTTCTGCCCAGGCGATACAAAAGGCGGTCTTTTTCCGGCAGGGACAGGTACTCGTCTATCACCCCCAGCATATATTCCTTGTCCCTGGGCAGGGTGCCCTGGACCTCCTCCAGGAGATTCAGGATGTGGTCCGAGGTCAGGGTGCTCTGGATATCCTGCAGTTCGCTGATCAAGAGCCTGATTTCCTTAACCAGCTCATCGTCAGAGAGCAGCTCGAACCTTCCCTGCTGCAGCATTTGATCCAGTTCTGTGCCCGGGATGACCTGCAAAGTGCGCAGCCTTATGAAATGAGGATTGATCAGGTTCAAAACCCTGGCAGTCTCCAGGGCGTGCTCCCGGGATAGTTGCTTGCCTCCCAGCCCGGGCATGATATACTCCGACAGGGTGATCCCGCTTTGTACCACCTTTTGCCCGGCTTCTATGTGCTGCTGGGAGGTGCAGCCCTTGCGTACCAGCTCCAGGACCTGGTCCGAGCCGCTCTCCAGGCCCACGTGCAGCCGGTTCAGGCCTGCATCCTTTATCTCCTGCAGCTCCTGCAGGGACTTGCGCACCAGGGTGCTGCTGCGGGCGTACATGGTGATCCTGCTTATGCCGTGCACCTTGGATTTCAAGTAGTGTAGGGCTTCCACCAGATCCTTGGTCTTCATGATCATGCTGTTGGCGTCCTGTATGAACACTGAGCCGCCTCCCTGGTAGAGCCAGAAGGCCAGCTGCTTGTACTGGTCTCCATACTGGGCAGATCCCAGGATGCTGCTCACCCTTTGCCTGCTGATTTCGCCCTGGCCAGCCTGGATATCCTCCAGCATCCGGGCCACATTGTCTATGTCCTGCTTGATCTCCTCTAGATCGCGTTTACTGAACTTCTCCCCCTTGTATACCGGGCAGAAGGCACACTTGTTCCAGGGGCAGTTGCGGGTGAAGCGCAAAAGCAGACTGCCCGCTTCGCTGGGCGGCCTGATTGGTCCTTGTTCAAAGCCTGAGTACATATTTTGGCGTCCTATTGTGTATTTTGTGAGTTAAAAGTAAAAACTTGAGAGTTAAAAGTTAAAGGTAAAAGGTCAAAAGTCAGTATTCATCACCGGCTATGCAGGTGGTGAATACTGACTCCCTTCGTCTCTCAGCCCCTAAGTCCCTACAGTCACTAAGTCATTCTTCTTGCTTTCGTACTTTTTACTTTTCACTACCTCAATTCTGAACTCTGCAAAAAATGATAATACTTATACATCTGGGCGCAAGCCTTAACCGCCTTTTCCGGGCTCTGATAAAAAATCGGCTGGAAGGACTCACCTGGGACCTGGAAAACTGTCTTGTCTTCCTGGTCAGACTCCAGCTTGACCCCGTATACTGGCTTGTTGTAACGGCTCATGAGCTTGGCGATATGCTGCACATAATCCTCTTCAAACTGGCTGAAAAGCTGTTCCGACTGCTGCAGCAATTCTGGGTCGTATTCCGGATCCGCCTGCCTGATGGCCTGGATGTAGCGGCTTAGGAAATGCTTGCGGCCCATGATACCCAGGTTGATTACTGCATCGCAGCCGTCCCATTTCAAGAGCTGCTCCAAAACCTTGCCAGGCAGCTCCAGATCGGTTTCTCCCACCAGATCAATAGGGTTGGAGCGGCTCCAGTAGTCTGGCAAAAGCTGATCCACAAAATCAAGGATTTCCTGGGGGAGCTTAGGCAGTTGCAGGCCGTTTTGGGCGCAGAGATCTGCAGTGATCACCCCCCAGCCACCGCCCAGGGTGACAATGGCCACCCTATTCCCCCTGGGCAGGGGCAAAGAGGAGAAAGCAGCAGCCAGATCCAAAAGATCCATGGGCCAGTTGACCTTGATGATCCCGGTCTGGCGGCAAATGGCCTCGAAGATCTCGCTGTTGGTGCTCATGGCCCCGGTGTGGCTGGAGGCTGCCTTGTCTCCGGCCTCGCTTTCCCCGCCTTTAAGCAGGATCACCGGCTTTTTCTGGGCCAGATTGCGGGCGCTTTGCACAAACCTCCTGCCGTCCTTGACGCTCTCCACATAGAGCATCACGGTTTGGGTCAGGGAGTCCACAGCAAAGGAGTCCAGGTAATCCTCTATGCCCAGCATGGCCTCGTTGCCTGAGCCGCAAAACCCTCTGATGCCAATGTTTTGCTTTTGGGCGAAGCAAAGCAGCTGCACCCCCATGTTCCCGGATTGGGAAACCATGGAGATGGA
>JBNJDO010000097.1:0-7821 GCA_051744965.1 Thermodesulfobacteriota bacterium
TTGCTTTCAGCCTGCACCTCAACCTCCAGCGTGCCGTTTTTTGCAGTCTTTTCCACGCTGCAGTCCCTTTGCCCGCTTACAAAGCACTGCAGCCCTTGCGCGTCTACTTCCTGATTCTCAATACGCAGCTTAAGTCTGGGCGGATCATCCTCCAAGGCCAGGGGGTTTGCTGGATCTGCTTCCACCACCTGCAGGGCATTCATCCTGATCTTTTCCTCAAAACTTTCCATTTCAGCGTAATTGAGATTCATGGGGAACCGCGGCAAAGCAAAGCGTCTGCTGCCTTTATATATGACCCCGGAGTGCTGTGCAGCTGCTGCACTATAGCCGTGCTTTTCCAGAATAGACATCATCTCCGGGACATATTCCCCAAATGGATAGGCATAAAGCTCTGGCACACTGCCCAGATGTCTTCTAAACTCTTTGTGGGAGGTTTCTAAATCCGCTTCAAATTCTTTCGCAATATCTTCCTTCGATTCATTCAAAAAATAGGCATGGGAGTGGGAGTGATTGCCTATTTCAAATCCTTTCTCCTCAAGCTTTTTTACCTGTTCCCAGCTTAGATAGTTGCTACCGCCCACATGGCTGGTGGAAATAAAGATGGTTGCCGGGAATCCATACTTTTCCAGAAGTGGGAGAGCCTTGTCCCATACTGAGAGATACCCGTCATCTATTGTAATGACTGCTGTCCTTTCTGGAAGATTTTTTTCTGCATAAAGTCGCTCCAGGGCTTCACCAAATGTGAGCACAGTGTAATCGTTACCTTGCAGATATTCCAGATGCCCTTGGAACTGCTGCACAGATACGCTTGTGGAGGGATATTCATCCTGCATACCAAAATGGTGGTATATAAAGGCCCTGATTTGAGCAGGCCCTTGTTGTGATTCACCTGCCTCCCCTGCTGCAGCCTGCAGACAGGCAGGACAAGCCAGGGCTATAAGCAGGAAGACCACGGAACATGCATAAAAAAAAGCTCTAAGACTCATAAAGCACCACTTCAGGTTAGACAGTTTGCTGGCTTCATCCCACCAATGTTTTGTACTTATACCCATATTGCTAGACATTACTTTTTTATCTCCCTGCGTCCACGGATCCTGCTCAAGGCGTGAGCAGCCCTGGTGGTTTCCGGGAGCTTGTATTTTCCGGTAAGTTGCAGGACTATTTCCATGCTCCTCTCCAGGCCGATCCTGTGTCCGCTGGATACGAAAATAGGCTTGATGCCGGTTTTTGTACACAAAACCGCCCCCACATCCTCTCCTTGCCATACCAGTGGATTCCAGTTGCCCCGCTTGAGATCAGGCAGGACATAATCTCCGACCAGCTTGGACTTGGCAGCTCCCAGAGCAGGAATATCCAGGAGAACACCTAAATGGCAGGCCAGGCCGAATCTTCTAGGATGTGCAACTCCTTGACCGTCGCAGACAATCAGATCCGGCCTGAGACTCAATCTGGAAAATGCCTGCATTAAAGGAGGTATCTCCCGGAAAGACAAGAATCCGGGAACATAAGGAAAGTTCACTGAGTCTTTAGCAGTAGCCTGTTCCACCAATTTCAAATCTGACAGCTGGAGCACGGCCCAGGCTGCCTTGGCCCTGGAAGTACCAGGCAGGTAGCTCACATCTGCGCCTGCCACATATTCTAGTTCGCCCAGACTGTCCTTGCTCAGCACCTGGGCTTTTAGCCGCTCCTGGATCAATCTGGCTTCATCCAGGGTCTGCGGCCAATCCTGCATTTTCTGCTTTTGCATCTGTATCCTAAGGCCTCTTTCCTTCAACTGCCCAGCCTTGCAAAGACAGAGGTCCGAACCGGAAGCCCGGTCAGCCTGGACACTACCGGACATTTGACCTTGAAGGCAAAAAAGACTCCAGGCACACGATTGTACAGTGACTCGAAATTGCCCTGCCCTTTGCTGATAACAATTTGGCTGGCATAGAGCTGGTCCAGGAAATCATTGCTGCATCTGGAGAGTATGGTTCCCGGGCTATCCACCCCAGAGGACATCACCCGGCATATTCGATCCATGCCTACGAATCTGGCGTCTTCCAGGGTGGCGTCATTTAATATTGGCGCTGCGCGCACCGCATAGATCACCTCCGCCCCCAAGCTTTGCAGTTGCCTGACCAAGAGAGTATCCATGCCGATCTCCCCAGCATTATCTCCCAGAATCATCACCTTGATCTGGCCAGCCTCCAAAAGCTTGCGCAGATCTAGATATCCGCCTATTTCTTCCTGGGCCTTTTCCTGGACCAGGGCAGACTCCCAATCAAAGTCCTCCTGCACACCTGCATCTATATAATTAGCGATCAAGGAAAAGCGCAGGGCAGTCAAAATGGGATCACTGCTGGCCTGTATGCGCTCCTGCAGCTGGGGCAACAGGCGCATAACCTGGGTATTCGCCTTATGCTTGTGCTCGGCGTAAAAATCGTTTTGGCCGCAAATCCTGGCTGCCTGGGTATAGATCCGGGCTGCCAGTTCAGGAGGAGGATTTTGAGTATCTGTCTGCTCAATTACCTTTTGGCACTCGCTTATAATGCCCATTCGCAAGGATGCGTCCTCAGCAGCCACCATGCCTGCCAACTTCTCTATCTGACGCTGAAAACAGGGAATGCACTCGGTAAAGGTCTGCATATATGCTCCAGGATAAGCTTCAAGCCACTTATTGCTGTACACAGGGCAAATCATCAATGCCCAATAATATATCTTCGAGTATACAGCCCTGCCATAAGCCTGATTGCTTGTAAGCTAAGCCATCTATCTGGCGCTGGGACGAGTTGTGCCGTACAGATATTCAAAGAAGTTATCCATATTGGTTTTGGGCCCCACAGCTATCACAGTGTCCTCCACCTGGATAGGCTCCTCTGGCCTGGGATTGTAGATCCAGCTGCCGTCTGAGCGCATGATGGCCACAATGATCAGATCGAAATCATTCCTGATGATCTGGGAATCCACTTTGTGCTGGGATGCAAGCGGTGACTCCTGGGGGATATGCAGCTCTTCCAGCTCCAGCCCCATGCCCTTCCCAGAGAAGGCCTGTTCCAGAAAGTCTGTGACAGAAGGCCGCAGTATGTTCTGGGTAATGCGCATGGCTGCGCTGGCATAAGGTGAAACCACCCGGTCAGCGCCTGCCCGGATCAGCTTGCTTTCCACTCCCTTGCTGCTGGCCCGGGCGCAAATGAATAGCTCAGGATTCAAGGCCCGGGCTGCAAGCACTATATACACGTTATCCGCATCCCTATTGACCACTGAAACCAGTCCCCTGGCCCTTTCCACCCCAGCTTCCACCAGGGCGTCTTCTTCCATGGCATCCATGTCCAGATACGGGACTCCCATCTCCTTGCAGCGCAGCAGGACCTCTTCGTCATTGTCAATTACTACCACAGGCTTTTGGTTGCGGTGCAGCTCAGCCACCACACGCTTGCCTACCTGACCATGGCCGCAGACAACATAGTGATCTGAAAAGGACCTCAAATTTTTCAAGATCTTACGCCTCCGATATAGCTCTAGCCAATTCCCGTCCAGGAGCATGTTGCCCAGATAGCCTGCTGTGGCTGCAACCATGCCAAATCCAAGGACCAATAAAATTATGCTGAAAATTCTGCCGCTGTCAGACAGAGCGAAAGGCGACACAGTGGTCAAGGTGCCAATGGCCATGTACAGTGCTTCCAGAGGGGAGATATCCTCCAGCAGCATGTAGCCCAGCATGCCCAAAAGCACCACACAGAATATTGATAACAGCAAAAAAGCAGCATAGCGATTCCTGCGATGAAAATAGGAGCTTTTCATACATTAACCAACTTTTGCAACACACTCTAGATAAAACTGATGCTATCTCAGCTTCTCCTCAGTCAGTCCTCCCAAGCAGGATAGCAGTATGCCTTCAAGCTTGGCTCATGACAACTCTAGAGAAAAACTCCAAATTCGAAGCTCCCTATTACCAACAAATTCCTGTTGACAACTGATTATTGTCTGCTACCATTACATTGCTTCATGACATCATGCTTTAATCCGTGGGAGAGGTTATGGTCAGAACCCAGATTCAGCTATCCGAAGAACAGGCTAGCCTGGTCAAGTCAATCTCAGCTGAAAAGGGAATTTCAGTGTCCGAGGTTATTCGCAGGGCAATTGATTCAATGCATACCATGGATCATGATGCCCACAAGAAGCGTGAGCTTGCCCTTGAAGTCATAGGTAAGTTCAGTTCCGGCACAGCAGATGTTTCTGAAAGGCACGATGAATATCTATCCCGGGAGTTTCTGGGATGAAATGCTTTGTGGATACCTCGGCCTTTTTTGCTCTGCTGGACAGGGATGATAAAAACCATTGCACTGCGGAAAAGATCCTACAGAAGCTGTTTAAAAATGATTTCCTGCTGATAACCAGCAACTATGTGCTGGTGGAATCTTTTGCGCTTATCCAAAGGCGCTTGGGCATGGAGGCCTTGAGGGCATTCCAGACGAACATGACGCCTGTGGTCAGTGTGGAGTTCATATCTGCGGAGCTGCACCGGATTGGCGTTGCCGCAGTTCTCTCCGCCTCAAGGCGCAACCTGAGCCTTGTGGATTGCATAAGCTTTGAAATAATGCGCTTGCTTAACATCCAGTTCGCTTTCGCCTTTGACCACCATTTCCTGGAACAAGGTTTTAATCCGGTTACGACTTGACTTATGCACTTTGCCCTCTGCCGCATGGATTGCTTCCCAACTGCTTCTCTACCTCAAAAATGAGCTGAACCCTAGTCCTTATTTCCAGCCTGGACAGCATTATGCCCAGGCTGCACTACTGCCCCAAAGCACGGGCTTATTCCTTCAGGCCCAGATCTTTGTCTCCTTGGCCTCAGGGTTTGCCTGTGCCATTTCTTGGATACGCTGTTCAATTGGGGCTAGATCTATATGTATTGCTCCTTCCGGACAAAGCCGGGCGCAATTGTTGCACAGAAAGCAGCTCTCATCCCTCTGGGGGTAAGGATCCAGCCTGATCGCACCTGCAGGACACTCCTGCTCGCAGATTCCGCATTGGGTACAGCTGGCTTCATCCAGGCTGTAGCCAGGATGTATTTTTTTTAGCTCCTCAATGCTCATTTGGGCAGCCTTATCCTTTAGCCATTCTGGCTGATAGTCCAAAACATCCAGGGACAATGGCTGCCACTGCTTGCTGTCCATCTTGGACAAAACCCGGTCCACGAGCCCGCGCACTTGGGCCAGATCCTCCTCGTCTGGACGGCCCTGTCCCAGGGGCCTCTCTAAGCGCCACATACTGGAGTGCTCTGCCACCACTTTGCCGGCTCCGGCCAAAACATAGCCCTTTTGCACCAGCTGATCTCCCATCTCAAGCAAAGCCAGCCCGCTAGAGACAGCTCCCCATGTAACCCAGGGCACTGCTGCACAATTTCCCGTGGCCAGGGGCAAGCTTTGCAAAAACTGCTGCACTAGAGGCACTGCATGCTGCGCATACACCGGAGTACCCAGCCACAGGCATCTAAGCCCTGAGAAGCCGGAAAAAACCTGCATGATACTTTCCGGACTGTTGCTGGCCAAGTCGAACAACACCGCTTCCCTGCCCATCTCCTGCAGCCTGGAGCCAATGCTCTGGGCTACCTTCCGCGTAGTTCCTGCCGGGGAACAATAAACTATGCAATGCTCCATTTCAGCCCTAAACCTCCCTTGTCTGCAAAACAACTACAAATGACTGTCCAACCCAGCATTGCCTAAGCTCCAGGCTGTTATTCCAAAGCTTGGAAGCGCTTCATAAATTTGCGGTCTATCCAGTCCTTGATCCAGAAAGCCGGCCGTCCTCCGAAAGTCAGGCTGCCCTTGCTGAAGATCCCGGTGCCATCTCCCATATTGTAGATCAAGAGATAATCTCCTCCAGGATGGAAAGCTTTGAGCTGCTCATTGTTCAGGCTGGCCTCCAGGTTGTGATACAGTATGGGATTTTGGCGGACAGCATACACCCCCACCTTGTCCAAAGGCTGGTCTGCAAAGAAGATGCAATCCCCTCCCCCAAAGATCTCAGGATAATCCGGATGCTGCAGATACTCATTGACCAGCAGTCCGCCCTCAGGGCCTGTGCGCAGTCCGGAATCAACAAACAGGGAAGAAGGCCTAACCCCAAGGGCTAACAAGTTCAAATCGGTTGCATAGCTCTGGCCGCTTTCCAGCACGATCCCCTCAGAGGCCAGCTGAGCCACATAGCCCTGCTCCACAATCTCTATACCCCGACGTTCAAGATTCCTCCTGGCCAGCTTCCTGATCTGCTCCTTGAGCTTGGGCAAAAATCTCCTGCCGGCAAAAAGAGCAACCCGGGATTTACTGCCTCCGGCATCCTGCACCAGCCGCTGCAGATTGCCAGCCACTTCCAGTCCAGCAGGCCCGCCCCCTACCACTCCCAGGCTGAGCTGCCCTTGGGAGAGCAGCTGCAAAGTCTTCTGCTGGGCCTGGACTAAAGAGGCAATAGGCTTGACTTGAAAGCAAAGGCTATTTTCCTGGCCTTTGACTGCAGGCACCGAGCTACCCACGTTGCAGGAAAGGATGTCATACTCCAGCTCTTGGCCGTTATCCAGACTGACCTTCCTTTCCTGGGCCTGGATCAAGGTGGCCTTGGCCTGCACGAAGCTGGCCCCCTGCTTTTCTACTGCCAGCCTGGTGGCAAAGCGGATCTCCTCCGGGGCATAGATTTTGCTGAGCATTCCCGGACCCATTCCTGAATAATAGTGATATTCATCCGGCTGGACCACTGTGACCTCATGTCCTTGACTGCGCAGGCCCTGAATGTTGGCCAGGGTAACCATATGCGCATGCCCTCCGCCGAGCAGGAGCAGCCTCTTACCCATATCCTTACCTTGTTTCCTTATGCATCTTGGATTGCAAAAACTCTA
Organism: Thermodesulfobacteriota bacterium; assembly: GCA_051744965.1. GTDB lineage: Bacteria > Desulfobacterota > Desulfovibrionia > Desulfovibrionales > Desulfothermaceae > CAZBUB01. The sequence continues at coordinate 6,874 of JBNJDO010000097.1, forward strand.
GCTGACCTGCTCCAGGAGCCTGCCCAGCTGCACCAGATGGGACTTTTCCTCATCGACGAGATGCTCCAGCAAGGCCCGGCTCTCTTGGTCCAGCTGCCTGTCTGCAGCCCGCTGATAGAGGTCCAGGGCCTGGGCTTCGATGGACATGGCCAGATCCAGGATGTGCTGCACCGAATCTTGAACCGGCTGCATCCGGTTCAAGACCTCTGCAGTGCTCAAGCCGCCCTCCAGGGCTTTGACCACCACCTGTTGCTCAAAATCATTTTCATCTGCAATGTCTGTATCAAACTTCTGGTACTCCTGAAACAAGCGCTGCTTATGACCCTTCTCGATCCTGGCCAGCTTTGCAAAGAGCTCGCTCACCTCTTGGCTGTCCACCCTGTCCTGCATGGTCTCATACAGCTCCTGCAGGCCATGCTCCAGTCCATAGGCAGCCACTACCAGCTCCTTCAGGGATTCTGAACCTGAAAAGAGCTCCAGTCCGTCTGTCTCTGGGCCAGCAGCAGCCTCCCCGTTCCAGGCCTTGAAGCCTCCCTTCAGGTTATATACCGACTTATATCCCTTGCCAGCCAGCATCTGGGCAGCCGCTCTGCTGCGGCCTCCCACTGCACAATAGACCAAAGTGGACTTATCCGGATCCAGCTCGTTCAATCTATTCCCGAGCTCAGGCAAAGGCACCAGCTTGGAGCCTGGGATATGACCCTGCTCGTATTCCTTGGGCTGCCTGACATCCAGGATATTCAGCTCCTGAGTGGAGGCTTTGTTGATCAGGTCTTGGGCCTGGTTTACATCCATGGATTGCACAGGGGTGAAGAATTGCTTCCAGCGCATGCACTTCTCCTTATTTTTGTCGATATGGGACAAACATTGATTCTGTACGGGCTATGTATTAATAATATCTCATCCTTGCCATTTTGGCCAGACTGCAAAACAATGCCGGCTTGAACA
>JBNJDO010000098.1:0-7550 GCA_051744965.1 Thermodesulfobacteriota bacterium
GCCTGGCTGAAGAACCCTCCAGCCTGCCAGGGCCGGCTCAAGGGACAGCCCCTGCAGGCCTATGACTGTATTGAATTCGACAGATATTTTTCCAGGGGTGGCTTCGCAGCTGTGCAGACCAAGAGGGGCTGTCCTTATTCTTGTATATATTGCGTCTATCCTGCACTGGAGGGGCGCATGCCGCGCCTGTTCCCTGCAGGAGAGTGCGTGGAGGAGATGGAGAGGATAGTCAAGGACACCGGCAGGTCAGACTTCTTTTTTGTGGACGGGGTCTTTAACTTTCCAGCGGAGCATGCAGCAGCAGTGTGCGAAGAGATTATCAGGCGCAGGCTGCATGTTCGCTGGCTGGCCTATTGCAATCCTTGTGGACTGGATCAAGATCTGGCCCAGCTGTTCAAGGCCTCAGGATGCGCCGGGGTAGAGCTGGGCCTGGATGCAGCAACAGAGAAGATGCTCTGCAATTTGAAAAAAGGGTTCACGCTTGGGGATATCCGCAGCACCTGCCATGCTCTGAACCGAGCAAGTCTGCCTTTTGCTGTCTTTCTGCTCTTCGGGGGTCCAGGTGAGACATATGCGGATTGGGAACAGACCCAGAGGAATCTGCAGGAATGCGGGCAGGCCAATGCTGTGTTTGCCTCTCTGGGAATCCGCATTTATGCTAATACTTCCATGTATGATATTGCTGTAGAGCAGGGAAGCATCAATCCAGGGACGAACCTGCTGCAGCCCTGCTTTTACCTCTCGCCGGAGCTTTTAAAAGATAACCCGGTGCAGCGCCTGGACCGCCTGGCCAGAAAGGATCCTGCCTGGAGTACACCTACAGATTGGAACTCCCTCAAAGTCAAGGCGATCCTGTGGCTGCTGGCAAAATACAGGGTAATTCCTTGCTGGCGGGATATTAAGAATTACGGGGCCTACATGAGAAGGCAGGGATGAGGCTTAAGCCGGATATAGCTGTGGTCGGTGCAGGGCCTGCAGGTGTTGCTGCCGCGGTCACGTCTGGCAGAAGGGGAGCAAAGACTTTGCTACTAGAGAGGCAAAGCTTTGCAGGCGGGATCCCGGTGCAGGGAAATTTAACCACCTTATGCGGGCTTTATCTGTCCCAGGCTGAGAATCGGGAGCCGCAGCTGCTTTATGCAGGCTTTCCCCAAGAGTTTGCTGCACACTTGATGCATCTAGATGGAGTTCAGGCTCCGGTACGGATGGGCAGGGCTCATGTGCTGCCATTCAGGCCTGATAGTTTTTATGCCCTAGTGCATAATTTCCTGCAATCTGAGCCAAATTTAAGTGTATACTATGAGGCCGTTTTTTGCGGTGCTGAGGTAAGGGCAGGGCGAATAAAAAGGATGAGGGCAGTTATAAAGGACCGCAGCTATCAGATCGAGCCGGATCAAGTCATAGACGCTTCTGGTCAAGCCCGGGTTTGCCAGGCCTCAGGCGCATCCTTGGTATATGCCCAGGAAATGCAGCAAGCCCCAGCGCTTGCTTTTCCTTTGCATGGAATGCGCAGTGCAGGCCTTTCCATCAGCAAGGCTGCCCGCTGGAGAATTCTTGTCAAGCGTGCTGCTGAGCAGGGGGCTTTAGCCCCAGAAGCCTCCTGGGTAAGCTTTGTACCTGCAGTGGATCCGGATACTCTGCTGGTGAAGCTGAATCTGGGGCCAATTATGCAAAGCCAGCCAGATCTCAATGGTGAGCAGCTCAAGGGCTTGGCAAACAAACTAAAGACCCAGATTGTCAATTTTTTAAGGCAGAATGCAGCTGAGTTTCTGGGTTGTTCTACTGCTGCAGTTGAGCATCCGGTTTTGTATAGGGATGGCTGCAGGGGAGCTGGAAAGTATGTATTAACAGAGCAGGATGTCTTGGGCGCGGAAAAATTTCCTGCTACTGCCACAAAAGGTTGTTGGCCTGTGGAAAATTGGAGCAACAGCGGGGAAGTTTCAGTGCGATATCTTGATGAAGGTCAGTATTATGAAATCCCGGAGCAAGCCCTGCAATCATCTGTAGTCAACAATTTGTTTATGGCGGGCAAATCCATAAGCGCTGATTCCGGCGCGATAGCATCAGCCCGGGTGATTGGCAGCTGTCTAGCTACTGGAGAGGCAGCTGCCAGGCTGGCCTTGAGGGCAGTGGGTAGAAACAATGTTCACTAAAGGAAAAGGAATTGGTAACTATTCACAGGCTACTTATAAGTGTATTTGGGCACAGATGGTGAATAGACAAATTCAGCCTTGCTTAGGAGCTAAAGCTAAGCATGGTGATGTCAAGGCCAAGTTGAGGAGCATTTCTGGCCGGGATTGCCAAGCTCCGCAGTCATGGTTTATAACTCGGTCTCAGACTTTGAGCCGCATAATCGGAGAAAGGGCTACAGGCCTGGCAAAGCATTTTTAGAGCATGCATATTTTGCACCGCTACGCACCAATTGTCAGCGACATGGAGGTCTTGATCCAGGCAACTTACAGGTCCTTGCCCAAAGAAGCTCTTTGCCGCACCTCCATCATTCCGCTACTGGCTCGTAGCCCAGCACAGGCTCCGGGCGGCTAGATCCCGGATCGGTGTCCGGGATGACGCCCGGATCGGTGTCCGGGATGACTTTTGAATCAAGCCGTTCCGGGACATGATCCAGGATCCGGAATGACGGAAAGAGGGTTGAGTTTATATAATTGAAGTTTCGTTGCAGCGTTAATTTGTCAAAATCAAAGCCAGAACCTGTAGGCCGGGATACTAGATAAGGATACAAAGCATGCTTAACCAGGAGGAGATAATACCAGCAGTCAGCTGGCAGGAGCTGCAGGCGCAGGATTTGCCTCAGTTGAGCATTATTTTGGGTGGTCCGGACAGCGGCAAGACCTATCTGGTCCGCTGGCTGGCCCAAATGATGCTGGATTCCGGAGAGACTGCCGCCTGGATAGACGGGGATATCGGACAAAATTTTCTGGGTCTGCCTACAACCATAAATATGGCCCTATTGTGGGCAGACCGAGAAATGCCTCCGCCTGTGCATAGCACATTTTTTGTGGGCTCCACCAAGGCCCAGGGCAGATCCTTGGCCCTGATTACTGGACTGAAGCGGCTGCTAGAGCTAGCCCAGGCTAAAGGTGTGAAAAAGGTCTTGATGGACACCACGGGCTTTATAGACAAGGCTTCAGGCGGTCTGGATCTGAAGAAGTGGAAGCTGGAACTATTGCGGCCTCAAAACATTATCTGCTTGCAAAGCGACCGCGAGCTGGAGCCTGTCTTGGCCCCCTGGCGCAAACATCCAGATCTGCGTATTCTGGAGCCAGGATTTGCTCCAGGGTTGGGCAAAAAGACTACTGAAAAGCGTCTGCAAAACCGCCGCAGAAAGTTTCAGGAATATTTTAAAGGAGCCACAAGGCATAATCTGCTGGTATCTGCTTGGCCTGTACATGATTTGCATCTGGCCCGCAGGTTATCCTTAGTGGGTCTGTTAGACCAGGAGGGTTTCTGTGTGGGGCTAGGGGTGATCCTGGAAAAATCAGGCCAGGAGATCAGGATTTGTACTGCCTTGGATAGCCTGGCCCAGGTGGCTGCCTTGAGGGTGGGTACCATCAGGGTGGACCCTGGTACCGGGCTGGAGCTGGCCTGAAGCAGCACCCTGCCAGGCAGCAGAATTTTCTTTGCCGGGCAGGGAAGTGGCAGTTCTCTGCTAGAGATCAGACCCTTTTTTGATCCACCAGCCTGGCGAAGTGTTCAAAGGAGCGGTCATAGCTGGCTTCAGCTTGGGCAGGGAAAACGCAGGCCGGGAGCTGTCTGGCCTTGAGATGGTGCTGGATGCATTCACAGCAGATGCCTTTTCGCTCGCATGGCTCATAGGTGCAGTTGCAAAGGGCTAGGTTCTCTTCCTTTCTGCACTCCATATCCACCCCTTCTTAACTGCATTTTGCATGGCTATTCCTTGCGCTTGAACCAGGACTTGAAAAGCTCCCGGTTCATCCTGGCTATGAACTGGATATGGATATCCTTGGGACAAACCGCCTGGCACTCGTAATGGTTGGAGCAGTGACCAAAACCCTCCTCCTGCATGCACTGCAGCATGGAGGTCACCCTGCGCGCAGCCTCAGGCCTGCCCTGGGGCATCAGGGCCAGATGGGAGACCTTGCTGCCTACAAAAAGTGTGGCTGAGCTGTTGGGGCAGGCTGCCACGCAGGCCCCGCAGCCTATGCATTCAGCAGCGTCCATGGCCTGCTCCTGGTTCTGCTTGGGCACAGGTATGGTGTTGGCCTCAGGGGAGCTTCCCACCCGAGTGGAGATATACCCCCCGCTTTGGATGATTCGATCCAGTGCGGTGCGGTCTATGATCAGGTCCTTGATTACAGGGTAGGCCCTGGAGCGGAAGGGCTCGATGACAATGGTCTGTCCATCCTGGAAATGACGCATGCGCAGCTCGCAGGTGGTGGTCTTCTTCTGGTCCCCGTGGGGCACGCCGTTGATAACCAGGCCGCACATGCCGCAGATGCCTTCCCGGCAGTCGCTCTCAAAGGCTATGGGGTCCTCTCCTTGCTGCAGCAGCCCCTCATTGACCTGGTCCAGCATTTCCAAGATGGACATATCCTCTTGAATGTCGCTGACCTGATATTCCTGAAAGCCGCCCCGGTCCTCAGGGCCTTGCTGGCGCCAGACGCGCAGTCTGAACTCCATTACTTGTAACTCCTTGTGCTTAGCTTGACTTCCTCGAACTCAAGGGGTTCGGTGTGCATGGCAGGCTCCTGGTCCTGGCCCTGGTACTCCCAGGCAGCCACATGACAGAACTGCTGATCATTGCGCAAAGCCTCGCCGTCCTCGGTCTGGTATTCCACCCTGAAATGTCCTCCGCAGGACTCTTCCCTGTTTAAGGCATCCCTGGTCATGACTTGGGCAAAGTCTATGGATTCAGCCAGACGCCATGCCAGCTCCAGCTGCTGGTTCAGATCCTGCTCAGTGCCCGGGAGGTACAGGTTGTTCCAGAACTCGGATTTTATGTCCTGGATATCAGACAGTGCAGACTTCAGGCTGGACTCGCTCCTGCTCATGCCTACCTTGTCCCACATGATCTGGCCCAGCTCGATGCGCAGCTCCATGGGGGTCTTGTTTCCTTTTATGGACAGTAGCCTCTGGTTCCTGTCCTGGACCTCCTGCTTGCAAGTCTGGAACTCCTGCTGCTCTGGGCTGTGTGCTCCAGGGCTGATCCGGGCGAAGTAGTTGCCTATGGTGTAGGGGATAATGAAATATCCATCAGCCAGGCCCTGCATCAGGGCACTGGCTCCCAAGCGGTTAGCCCCGTGGTCTGAGAAGTTGGCCTCGCCCAGCACGAACAGGCCTGGGATGTTGCTCTGCAGGTTGTAGTCCACCCAGAGTCCGCCCATGGTGTAGTGGGGGGAGGGGTAGATGCGCATTCTTTTTTCCTGGTAGACATCCTCTCCAGTGATCAAGGTGTACATCTCGAACAGATTGCCGTAGCGCTCTTCCATTATCTTGGCCCCCAGGCGCTGGAAGGCGTCCTCAAAATCCAGGTATACAGCATAGCCTGTGGGTCCCACTCCGCGGCCTTCGTCGCAGACCTCCTTGGCTGCCCTGGAGGCGATGTCCCGGGGGGAGAGATTGCCGAAGCTGGGATATTTGCGCTCCAGATAATAGTCCCGCTCTGCTTCCGGGATCTGGTCTGGATTCCGGGTATCACCTTTTTGCTTAGGCACCCAGACCCGGGCATCATTGCGCAGGGACTCGGACATCAGGGTCAGCTTGGACTGGAACTGACCGGAGTAAGGGATGCAGGTGGGGTGGATCTGTGTAAAACAGGGGTTGGCCAGGTAGGCCCCCTTGCGAAAGGCCCGCATGACAGCCCCGCAATTGCTGCCCACGGCATTGGTGGAGAGGTTGAAGACAGTGGAGTAGCCGCCGGTAGCCAGGATGACCGCGTCAGCAGCATAGGATTCCAGCTCTCCGGTGCGCAGATTGCGGGCGATGATTCCCTTGGCCTGGCCGTCTATCAGGACCAGATCCTCCATCTCCCTCCTGCCGAAGACCTGTACCCTGCCTTCCTGGACCTGGCGCATCATGGCCTGGTAGGCGCCCAGCAGGAGCTGCTGCCCAGTCTGGCCTCGGGAGTAGAAAGTCCTGGAGACCTGGGTCCCGCCAAAGGAGCGGTTGGCCAGGAGTCCTCCGTATTCCCTGGAGAAGGGAATGCCTTGGGCCACGCAAAGATCTATGATAGCAGTGCTCAGCTGGGCCAGGCGGTAGACATTGGCCTCTCTGGAACGGAAGTCCCCGCCCTTGATGGTGTCGTAAAACAGCCTGTAAACGCTGTCCGCATCGTTCTGGTAGTTCTTGGCCGCATTGATTCCGCCTTGGGCCCCGATACTGTGCGCCCTTCTGGGGCTTTCCTGGTAGCAGAAGGCCTTTACATTGTAGCCCAGCTCAGCCAGGGAGGCGGCGGCTGAGGCCCCGGCCAGGCCTGTACCCACTACTATAGCAGTGTACTTGCGCTTGTTGGCAGGGTTGACCAGTTTCAGGCCCTGGATCTTGTGCAGATCCCATTTTTCCTGCAAAGGACCTGCAGGCACGTTGCCAGAGAGTTGCATATTTTTCATTCCTCCCAGGATTAAAGACCGAAGAGCAAAAAGGTGATAGGAATGGAGATAAAGCCCAGAAATAAAACCACAGCTACTGTGTTGCTGCCTTTCTCCACCAGGGGGTGGTAGAAGGCGCTGTTCCAGCCCATGGTCTGCAGCAGGCTGCCCAGGCCGTGCCAGACATGTAAAAGCACCGCCACCATTGCGCCTAGATAGAGCAAAACCACAAACGGGCTTGCAAAGCCTAGTCCAGCCATCCTGTAGACATCCAGGTGGCCGGCTTGATCTGTGAACTGGTAGATTTCAGGGTTGGTAACCCTAAATGTGAAGTGCAATAGATGGTAGATAACAAAGCCTAAAATAACCAGGCCGGTGTAGATCATGCTCCTGGAGGCAGGATTGGCCTGTTGATATTTGCGAACCGCATACTTTGCAGTGCCAGCATTGTAGTTCTCCAGGCTGAGGCTGATGCCCAGCCAGACATGCAGGATCAAAACCAGGATCAGGAAGATACGCTGTGACCAGAGCAAAGGCCACAGGTCCTGCAGATGCCTGGCGTAGGAGTTAATGGCCTCAGGGCCCAGGTGGAAGGCCAGGTTGCCTAGCATGTGTGCCAGCAAAAACATCAGCATAAGCAGGCCGCTCAGGGCCATGAGGATCTTTTTGCCCCCGAAGGATTGCAGGAAATTCATATGCTCCAAACCCTTTGCTAGATTGAAGATTGCGAGCTAGCTACCGCAAATAAACCATGGATTGTCTGTCCAGGCCTGGCGCAAGGCCTAGGCTCATTTACAATGGCCGACCGCCTGGAATTCCTTTTCACCTATCACTGCCTGGAAGGTAACGCAAGCAGATATCTGGCTGCAAAAGTGCCTAGATCCAAGCTCAAGCCTGGGCCTGGGCCTCTTGTTTCAGCCTGCGTCTTTCCTCCAGGGGCAGGGTCAGGGTGGGATCCCTTTTGATGCGGATCTTCTGCAGCACATA
>JBNJDO010000099.1:0-7522 GCA_051744965.1 Thermodesulfobacteriota bacterium
AGTACGTAAGTATTCCGAATGAATGGAAACGGAGGTAGCATCAATATGCCCGGCATCATTCCAAATTGCCGGTTTTTTTATTTATTTTCACTATGGCAAAAGGGCGTCAGCCTGGATCCTGGACTTTGATCCAGGATGACTGGCCCAGAGCCGAGTTAAGCAGGTTATGTAGATTCACTTCCAGGCGTTTCTCGAGCTGGCACAATGCCTGAGGCAGGAATGCTTCAGACTTAGTCCCATTTGTCTCAGATGCTCATTGACTTTTTTGATGGGCTGTTTAAGGAAAAAGGTAAAAGTGTTCTTTAATAACCTAGTAGGCCACAACTCCATCTTTTGGTAGTGAAGCGCAACAATCTCCGTATCCTGATAGATTTCTTCCGGTTCTTGTATGCTGGAGGAACAGGTATTCATTTGCAAGATTTAAGCCGGAGAAAGGAGGTGCATGATGGCCAAGGTAGTTTATGTTGATGAAGATGCATGCAGCGGCTGTGGCACATGTGAGGAGCTTTGCCCTGAGGTCTTCTCAATGAACGAGGAAACCGAGCTAGCCGAGGTGATTAAACCAGAGGGTGCTGACTGTGTGGAGGAAGCCATAGACACTTGTCCTGAAGAGGCAATTTCCTGGAAAGAAGAATAAAGATTAGTCTGAGCAGGATAAAGCAGGACCTCTAAGTGGGTCCTGCTTTTTTGTTTGCCTTGTGTGTTTTTGGAGCTCCTATATTCAATTATAAAAAGTATGTTATGCGTTAACTAATTTAGGTTGTCGTCACTACAGTAGGTTGAAAGGTAGACATATAACATGTTGGAATCAATGATTAGACTTGGAAAGCATGAATTTATGGGGCACTATATGAGAAAAGTGCTATTCAGTGTATAAGCAGGCTTGTTTTGAAGGAAGCGCCCCGGGCCCAGCCTCTTCTTCGGCCAGGGCCGTACAGATTGCTTCCTGCATAGGAATGCGTTGGACAGGGATCAGGTCCAGAATACGTTCGTCCCGGCAGATGACTTCGTTCTTCAGTCCGTCGATCAGGGGTCGAACCAGTGCACTGGGTATTGGTGTAACCAGTTGTACCCAATAAGAAGACAGTTTTGGAGTCAAGACAGGGACGGTCAAGATAAAGCGTTTCAAGCCTCTGACCCGGGCATAGGTTAGCATCAACTCCCGGTAAGAAAACTGCTCCGGTCCGCAGATCTCCAGAACTTGGTCTGCGGTTTGCGGAACCTGCAGGCAGCCGGCCAGATAATCCAGCACATTTTCCACTGCAATGGGCTGGCAGCTGGTGTTAACCCATCTCGGGGCTACCATTACTGGAAGTCGTTCCGCCAGATAGCGGATCATTTCAAAGGAGGCTCCCCCGGAACCGATGATCACCCCGGCCCTGAGCTCTGTAGCAGCCACATGCCCTGAAGCCAGAATCTGCCCCACCTCCTGTCTGCTGGACAGGTGCTTGGACAGCCCGGCTTTTCTATCTCCCAAGCCGCTCAAATAGATGATCCGATCCACTCCAGTGTTCTCAGCAGCCTGGAGAAAGTTCTCTGCAGCAACACGGTCCCGGTCGGCAAATTCAGAGCTTGCTCCTTGCTTTCCGGGTCCCATGGAGTGGACCAGGTAATAGCTTGCATCCACCCCCTGCATGGCTTTATCCAAACCTGTGCCTTGCACTAGATCGCCTTCAGCTAACCCTATTTCTGGCAGGTCAGGAAACAGCTTTTTAAATTTTGATTTTGAACGTACCAGACATCTGACATTATAACCCTGTTGTGTCAGACGTCTTAGTAGCCTGCCGCCGATAAAGCCTGTAGCCCCAGTCAAGAGTATGGTCTTACTGTTCATGTCCACCTCTGGTCTGACCATTATAAGCTTCAAGATTCTGAATGGTTGGTAATACGTAACCAAAGGGCACTTTACCTGAATAAGCTAGAAAATGAGCAAAGTTTCTATAACTAATAAAATATTTCCCTTGCAGGTTCAATGTTAAGCCTACAACGAAAATTTTATTCACTTAACTTGGCTCAGGTTCCGTCATCCCGGACACCGATCCGGGATCTGGTTATCGAACTAGATTCTGGTCCTGGAGCGAGTCCAGGATGACGACCTTTCGCCAGAATGACGGATGTGCGACAAAAAGTTTCGCTGTAGGCTTAAATTAGGTTCATAAGGAGGTCCAGGCACGTCCTGCCCGGGCCTCCCAGCATTGTATTTTCACGCAGCCTTGGCCAATCCGTTTAGATGATTAACAGCTTCCTGAAAATAGCTTCCTGTTTATTTTGCAAAGGATCTGCGCAAGCTTATGCTCTAGTATATGGAGTCGACAAGGATATCTACAAAAGGTCGAGCAATCTCCGCTTGACATGCTGATGAGTACACATATAATTCAACATATATTCAAAGCAGGAGGCTTTCATGGGACAGGTGACTATTTATCTGGATCCGCAGACAGAGCGAAAGCTCCAGGCCTTCCTGGAAGGGAGGAAGATCTCCAAGAGCAAGTGGATATCCTCGCTGATCAAGGAGAAAACCTCCACAGAGTGGCCAGAACGGATCAAGAGGTTGGCTGGGGCCTGGAAGGATTTCCCTGAGGCTGAGGAGCTAAGGCAGGACCTCGGTTCAGATCTCCCCAGGGAGTCGTGGTGATGTATCTGTTGGATACCAATACACTGATATACTTCTTCAAAGGGCAGGGTCAGGTCCATCAGCGCTTGTTGGCAGTCGCTCCGGGAGATATCACAGTTCCGAGCATCTCCGTTTTCGAGATCGAGACCGGCATTGTCAAATCTAGGCAGCCGGATAGGCTCCGGAGCGCTCTCGACGATTTTCTGGCCATGGTTACAGTCCTCCCCTTTGGCCTGCCCGAAGCTCAGTCGGCAGCCAGGATCAGGGCCAGGCTCGAAGCTGCAGGCACACCGATCGGATCTTACAACGTCCTGATTGCCGCCACCGCCCTGGCTAATGCCTTAACCCTGGTGACCAGAAATGTTCGCGAGTTCAGCAGGATTGCAGGACTTCAGGTTGAAAGCTGGTACTGATAATAAACCGAATGAGGGATTTGCCGAGTATGGCGAATACGATCCCTCCCGGGCCGGGAAGAGCATGGCTCCCACCAACGTGGCCAATATATACTATCCAAGTTCGCCGCCATCAAGGACGTGCGCAAGGGGAAGCAGGAAGTCAGGGTCGTGCCTGTGAAGGATAAGGATATCGGCGAGGTGCCTCCGGTGCATTTCTTTGTGGCCGATCCCAGTGGAAAATCCCTGGTCATAGAATATAGGGACGGCAAGCCGAAGATTTACGACAATCCGGTCGGGGTTATAACCAACAATCCCACATTTGACTGGCACTTGCAGAATCTTAGAAATTACGGCTATCTGAATGCGGAATCGTATAAGACAAAGACCTAGGGGATCTCAAGATAACCCCTATAAACAAGCTTGATAGCACTTTTGCATTATGAATGAGTTTCCTGAAGCCGACAACAGCCCCTCTGTTCTCCTGGACCAGAGCTCTGGCATGTGGCGGGTCACCTTGAACCGGCGCGGCGCTATCAACAGCCTGAACCCGGAAATGGTTCAGAGGCTGATTAGCATCCTGGAAAGCGCGCGAAGCGATCCAGGCTGCGGGTTTCTGCTTCTGGACGGAGCCGGTGACCGCGGATTCTGTGCTGGCGGCGACATCAGGTTTATGGCTGACCTGGTCAGACGGGAAGAAAAAGGGCAGGTGCTGCTTTTTTTGTCTGAGGAGTATCGACTGGACGCCCTGGTTCACAGCTTTCCCAAGCCGGTTGTGGTGCTTGCCAGCGGCGTGACCATGGGCGGTGGTCTAGGCCTGGCCGCGGGCTCGGACTTTGTGGTGGCTACTGAGTCCACCCGTATGGCCATGCCTGAGTCCAGGATCGGCTTCTTTCCAGACGTGGGGGCCACCGGCTGGCTGCATAGCAAATGTCCCCTGGGCTTTCCGGAGTTTCTGGGTCTGACTGGATATGAGCTCAGGGGCCGACAGTGCGTCCGTATCGGTCTGGCGACGCATTGTCTGCCAGACTCCTGCATCAGCGAGCTGATTTCCGATCTGGGCTCCATCAAAACCGAGATGACAGGACTTGACAGAGCTGGTTTGGAGCAGCACATCCGCAGCCGGGTTGAAGCCCATACCCTGGATCCTGGTCAGGATCAGGACATGGAAACCTGGGTGCGGGACCACTTCGCTGACCTGGTGCGTCTTAGCGACCTCTCACTCTCACTTGGCTACTGCAGCAGCGCCACTGAGTTGTGCAGCCACGTTTTTCGCGAGCTCCGGGAGCGCTCGCCCACCGCGCTCGAACTCACCCTGAAGCTGCTGCGCCGCAACAAGGGGCGGGATTTGCAGGAGGTGTTCCGCACGGATCTGCGCGCCGCAGACTTCATGCTTTCCCATCCAGACTTTCTGGAAGGCGTCCGGGCCAGGTTAATCGACAAGGATCAGCAGCCCAGATGGCAGCCTTCCAGCATCGAAGATTTGCAGGGATTGACACATGGAGGGCTAATGCTGGATTAGATTTGTGCTTGGGGCTATTTGCCACATGGTCCAGGAGGTGCAGAGGTGTTTGGGCACTTCCATTCGTATAAATGCATGCAGGAGGAAGTATGGAAGGTATATCGCGACGGGATCTTTTGAAGTATGCCGCTTATGGTTCGATCTTTGTAGGGAGCGGATTGCTTGCGAGCAGGGTGGCAGCAGGGGAGAACACATCTTTCAGCTTTGCTGATACAGGACAGGAAAGGCCTATGGCCATATGCCTAAGCGACTTTCACATCGGGGAGAGATATGGCGGAATCACTGATGATCCCGGGCATCCAGATAAATATCTACAATTGGATGATGCGGACTCTGATAGCCCTTTTGTGCGCAAAGAGTTCATGGAGTTTCTGCGCTATTGCAAAAGCATGAAAGACAAGCATGGCAAGATAAAGTACCTGATTGTCCTGGGAGATATGTGGGACTTGGCCATGAACAACCAGGAGAGCTCCTTTACTCTGTCCTCAGTCTTTTTCCGTCAGCTGAAAGAGCTGAACAATGGTCTGGGAATCGGGGATTTGTTTGAAAACGTGATTTATGTTCCAGGCAATCACGATCACCACTTCTGGAAAATGCTCCAGGAGCGCTATTGGATAACACAGAGACTGGAACAAGGGCGTTCTCCCCTGGAAATGCCCAGGGTAGCAGGACTGACAATTGATGCAACTACCGGCGCTGTTCAGCATGCGCAGACTCCGACAGGGGAGAACAGGATTCCTTTGCACAATCTGGTTTCGCCATTGCTGGGGGTGGACCATAATACTCCGGTTTATGTGGCCTATCCGCATATTTTTCTTAGGAAACCCAACAAGGAGTACACCCTGCTTACCCACGGCCATTTTTTTGAGCCGGATTGGAACATGGTGACCATCATGTTTGGGGATTTGATGCAAAAAAACGGTATTCCCCTGACGATACGCAATATTGAGATGTTCAACTCTATCACCACAGAGATGCATAGTCATGCCTTGGGGCAGACGCCGCCTTATGAATTCTGGGATAAGATATACGATCAGCAATATACTGATAAGGCACCGCCAGAGTGGCAAAAGGGAGCCCGGAAGATTCTGGAGGCCCATTTTTATCTGCGGGACGAGGATATCGTGGGGCAATCACAAACACAGTCCGCAAAATATCACGATATTCAGGCCTTACAGAATCAGCGGGGGCTTGTGGAGCATTATTTGGCCCAGGCGGAAAAGGAAGGTCTGGAGTCAGGCCAGAGGGTGACATCATTGATCTACGGGCACACCCATGTTCCTTCCTTTGGGGGCACATTCATGCGCTATCAGGATCAGGAGAAAAGCCCCTTGGATATCCACAATACTGGTGGATGGGTGAATATCAACCCGGATACTTTTCATATGCCGCAACCCACTTTGATTGATAAAAATGGGGAGGTGCAGCAGCTGTGCTGTGTTTCAGAGCGGGTCACGTCCAACAAGCTATGGCCCATGGCCAAAACAGGCACACCTGGATCCAGGGGCTGATATTTGCAAACCGGATCCTCCCGAAATTGGGCCTGGGGAAAGGACCAGCCGTCCACAGCCAGCTTGAGCTCAGCGTGTTGGTAATGCAGGTAGCGCTGCCAAGTGCCGCGGCTGCCCAGCAGGCGCAGCCAGGGTGAGTTGATGCTTTGTTCTAAGGATTTTCTTTACAATATTCGCTCTGTTGCCAATGGGTGATATTACTGCCTGTCTTGTCTCCTGCTGCAATCTATGTCTCAAACCACAAATAAATTGGTGTGCAATCAGAGTTGGAAACATGGATAATTCTGGCTGCAGCGGTTCTGCTGGGAGCAAAGGCTTGCTGGCAGACTGTGCTGGCCATATTGAACCGTACCCGGGTCTTGAGGTCCAGACATTCACCTTCTGATAAGGTGCTGCGAATAATGGACCTGGAGATGTATGACAGATCCGTGGATTATACCCTGGCCAGAAACAGGCTGGAGCTATTCAGCATATGGTACGGGGCAGGTATACTGGCAGCAATTCTTTTCTCCGGGCTTTTGCCCTGGTTTTATCAGCACTTTTTTGCGTCCGGCAGCAATGTGCATGTCCTCAGGGAAAGCCTTTTCCTGACAGCAGCATATCTTGGGTTCTTCCTGACAGACCTGCCCATTGATTACTACTCCAACTTCAGCCTGGAAGAGCGCTTTGGATTCAACAGGAGCAGCAAAGGTCTCTGGATCTCGGACCTGCTTAAGAGTCTGGTCATCGGTATGCTTATCGCCGTGCCCCTGCTTAGCCTGATTATCTGGCTGATAATCAGAGCAGGCAGCCTGTGGTGGATCTGGGCCTTTGCCCTGGTATTTCTCTTTCAGCTGGTGATGATGGTCCTCTACCCCATGCTTATTCTGCCCCTGTTCAACAAGCTTACCCCGCTTTGCGACACTGAGCTGCGGGAGAGGCTCATGAATCTTGCCCACAGGGCAGGATTCAAGGCCAGGACTATTCAGGTCATGGACGGGAGCAAAAGATCCGGGCATTCCAACGCGTTTTTCACCGGGTTCGGCAGATTCCGGCGCATCATACTTTTCGATACTCTGGTGGAGCAGCTTGAGCCTCAGGAGCTTGAGGCGGTATTGGCCCACGAGATCGGCCATTATAAAAAAAGGCACGTACCCAGGATGCTGGCTCTGTCCGCGGCCATTCTCCTGGCCGGGTTTGCCCTGGCTGCCTGGCTGCTTGAGACCCCGGCCTTTATCCAGGCTTTCGGGTTCCAGGCAGAGCATGCTGGTCCGGCACCTGCGCTTTTGCTCTTTGCTCTTTTGGCCGGAGTGGTTACCTTCTGGCTGACCCCGATAATGGGAGTTCTTTCCAGAAGGCACGAATACCAAGCAGACAGTTTTGCTGCGGAGCACGTAGGAGGGGTGCAGCCGATGATCAAGGCTTTGATAAGGCTTAGCACAGAAAATCTGGTCAACTTGACTCCGCACCCTTTATACAGTGGTTTTTACTATTCGCATCCAAC
>JBNJDO010000100.1:0-7498 GCA_051744965.1 Thermodesulfobacteriota bacterium
GAACAGTTTCCAGAGGAATAACCTGCAGATTGTATTGTAAAGTAGATATAAGGAGGATGATATGGCAGATTTGGAAGGCATTAAGGAAGCAGTCATTAAGGGTAAACGGAAGTTAATACCCCAGATGGTTCAGGATGCTTTAGACGAGGGAGTAGATCCACATTTGATAATTAATGATTATATGATTGAAGCCCTTAAAGTGGTAGGTGACAAATTTGAATCAAAGAAAATTTTTGTTCCTGAAATGATGATTTCTGCCAAAGCCATGCAAGCGGGGTTAGATGTTGTTAAGCCGGTGATAGAAGCATCAGAAGGCAATGAATCCAAGCTTGGAACTGTAGCTATCGGAACTGTTTTCGGAGATATGCACGATATCGGAAAAAACCTTGTGATCTTGATGCTGGAAAGTTCAGGTTTCAAGGTCTACAACATTGGAGAAAATGTTTCTCCGGAAGATTTTGTTGCTAAAGCTAAGGAGCTCGGTGCTGATGTGGTAGGTATGTCCAGTCTATTGACCACTGGGGATCCATATGTGCAATCCACAGTTGAAGCATTGAAGTCTTCAGACCTTCAAGGTGTAAAGGTTATTTGCGGTGGGGCTGCAGTAACGGAGAAGTTCGCTGTTCAGGAGTGTGGTGCTGATGGGTACGCGCAAGATGCCGTAGGTGCAGTAAGAGTGGTCAAGGAACTTTTGAACATAAATTAGCCTAGAACCCAATACGTTATTTATTAGAGTGTCTGTATGCAACCCATTATAACCTTCCAGCCCTCAGGACAGAGGGTTCCAGCATCCCCTGAAAATACAATCTGGGATCTATCTGTGGCAGCTGGAGTGGAACTGCTTTCTACCTGCGGAGGCAAGGGATCATGTGGTAAATGTAAAGTTATTGTCCAGGCCAATCACACAGAACAAAACCTCAATGAAGAGCAACAAGGGTGGGAAGCTGATGGGACTTCTATTAGTCTAGCCTGTCAGACCCGCCTGCCCCAGGGGGGTACAGTTTGGATCCCAGAGCAGAGCAGACCAGATTCTCAAGTGATTCTGACCTCTGGCTTTCATGTACAGTTAACAGTAAACCCAAGGTTAAGGATGTTTTCTGTGCAGTTACCGCAAGAAAACATCAATATCATGAGAACTTGGGAAGAAAGATTGCTTCAAGCCATGGAGCCTCAATTAGAAAATCAGCCTCGGGTGCCTTTAGCTGTTCTTCAAGAGCTTCCCAAGGCCGCGTTAGCTAAGGGGGGATTGGTTACAATTATTTTAGCCCGTGAAGAGGAAATTATCGGCATCCAGCCTGGGAGCTTGGAAAGGTGCCTTGGTTTGGCAGTTGACCTGGGCACTACCACAGCCGTGGCTTTTCTTACTGATCTGCTCCATGGAGAGGTCTTAGCAGTAGCTTCTGAAGTAAATCCGCAAGTATCCCGTGGAGACGACGTTATATCACGTATATCCTATGTGTCTGAATACAAAAATGGTGGCCGGGAATTGACTGCATTGGCAACAGATTGCGTGAATTCGTTAGTTGAAAGTGCTTGTTCTCAAGCCGGGGTTTCGAGCCAGGAGATATATGAGTGCCTCCTGGTAGGGAATACTGCTATGCATCATATCTACCTCGGCTTGGAAGCCCAGGGATTAGTTAGAGCTCCTTATGCTCCGGTCGTCAACCATGAAGTTGAGGGCAAGGCCAAGGAGTTCGGCTTGAATTTAGCTCCTGAATCTATAGTGTCCTGGCTGCCAGTTAAAGCAGGGTTCGTAGGAGCGGATATTGTTGCTGTTCTTTTGGCTGTTGATGCGTCCAGCATTGAGCAGCCCACTTTAATTTTAGACCTTGGGACTAATGGGGAAATAGTTTTGGCTGCAGGCGGGCAGCTCTTCTGCTGTTCTACAGCTGCTGGACCAGCTTTTGAAGGCGGGCATATTCGATGGGGGATGAGGGGGGAGACAGGGGCAGTGGAGAAGGTTTCTTTATGTCCAAACACCTTGAATCCTAAGCTGAAGACCATAGGCAATGGCCGGCCCAAAGGTTTATGCGGCTCTGGTTTGGTCTCCTTGATAAGCCAATTGGTCCTGAATAAGGTCTTAACCTCGTCTGGTGCATTTGATCCAAACCTTGCCAATCCACGTTTGCGTCAAGGAGAAGATGGGACAGAGTATGTGTTGGCTTTTGCTCAAGAAACGCTTCTAGGGCAAGACTTAGTGCTCACAGCCCAGGATGTGGCTGAATTGCAAATGGCTAAGGCTGCTATTAGGGCTGGCTCGGAGCTGCTTTTAATGTATGCAGGTTTAGATCAAGTGTGCAGAGTGATATTAGCAGGGGCATTCGGCAATTATCTGGATCCATTGGAGGCCTTGAGTCTAGGGTTTTTCCCCCAGGTCCCGGCTTCATGTATAGAAGGAGTGGGCAATGCCGCAGCTGCCGGAGCCCTGAAGGCTTTGGCAGATTATGGAGCCAGGAAGCAAGCCTCTGAATTGGCCAGAGACATGGTCTATGTGGAGCTTTCCAGCCATCCTGAGTTCCAGGATTTTTTTGTAGACAGCCTGCATTTCCCCGAAGCTGCGGAGCAGGTATGAGACTATGGATTGTCGGGGGCTTTCTCGGGGCCGGCAAAACGTCCCTTTTAGCCGCCCTGGCCCTTCACTTCCGGAGTTTGGGATTCAGGCCGCTGGTGCTGGAAAACGAGGCTGGGCAAGCCAGCCTGGACGATGCCTACCTGAGGGATCAAGGGGTGGACGTTCGCAGCATCTTGGGCGGATGTGCCTGCTGTGACCTGCGGTCCCGCTTTGTGGAACAATTGGACCAAGTGGCTTCGAGACAGGATCATGATCTGGTCCTTTTTGAGCCGAGCGGGGTGGCCTCACTTCAGGACTTAGTGCACACGGTAAACCTGTACGGCCCGGACAAAGTACAAGTGTATACGGTTGTAGTGGTAGACATTAACCGCTTGCCGACCATGATCAAGGCCTTACCAGGCCTTTTGCAGTCCCATCTGGATTTAGCCCAGGCCATGGTCATATCCAAGGCCGACCTGGTGGATTCTGGGGAGCTGAAGACAAGAACTGACTGGATTGTAAAAAGGGCCCCGGGCATTCCTTACACCACTTGCAACTTGTTGACCGGAGAAGCGGCTCAAGCGGCAGCTTTTCTGAGCTCGGTGCTGGAAGGGACTCCAGGCAAGGATTCGCTTCGGCCTCAAGCTGAGGAGGTTGAGGCCACATACCGCTTCTGGTCCTTTGAGCTGCGCTTCCCTTCTGAGGGGCTGGCTCTAGACTGGATTCGTCAAGCGCTGGAGGAGGTTATTAATCAGATCTTGCCTGAGCAAGGGGACACTGTTGGCCATGTCAAATTCCTGGGCAGTAGCACACAAGGGGACTCTGTGCTCATTTCCGGTACCGGCTCTGGAGATCTATCCCAGCGTGGCGGCGGCCAAAATCCTATTTCTGGGCGGGGATGGATGAGCGTTATCCTTCATGGCACAAAAAACCAATATACCCAGGCTGGGATCCAGGCCCTGATCCAAAGCCATCTTCCCAATGTAGACCTGCTCTCAATGAACATGACCGGGGCCATTTAAAAAGACTACATGCCTGAGTTAAGGGCATGAATGTTTCGTTGTAGGCCCAGGAAAAAGTATAAAGCCTTAGCTGGCTAAAAGCTGGCCGTATGTGCCGTGCCAGGAGCAGCGATCGCAGAAGACCTTCCTTTCCGGGTACAGCTCTGCCTCAGGATTGATGCCTTCCTCGAACACGGGGCCCTTTTCGGTCATCTCAAACATGTGGTACTCGTACTCATCTGTTGGGTCCTGGATATAAAATACTTGGCTTTTGCAGACTGGGCACTTGGGCATAATCGTCTCCTTGAATAGTTTAAAGGTTAGGCTTGCCAGTCAGGAGGCACGGTTAAAAAAGGCTCTTAACCCGGGTTTAATGTTTTTGTATCTCAGCCATGCACAATTCAACCGGTGCCACAAAGAGACCTGGCTCTTGCCCTTCTGTAGCTCCCTGAACCAGGAACTGCATCCCGAACCTGGTTTTCCCCGCGCCGGCATCCCCGCAAACGAGAGTGGAACCCCCCTGGGGTAGACCGCCGTCGGTTATTTCGTCGAAACCGGGATTACCGAGGGGGATTTCTTCAGTAAATCCAAATGGTGGTTCTTTTTTGCTTGTCTATCAGTCATTCCGGCTCTCCTGTTTATGGGTGAACAGAGGAGTTGTATGTCTTATGTTCGATGTTATTAACACAAACATCTGTTTGATCTCGGATCCGGGCAAATTCAGCCTCCAGGAACTTAAATGCCTCGACCAGCCGAGGGTCAAACTGTTGTCCCGCACCTTCCATGATGATCGCTTTACTCTTCTCGTGGGAGAAGGCCGGCTTGTAAGGGCGTTTGGACCGCAATGCGTCATAGACATCCACCAGGGCCATGATGCGACCGCACAGGGGGATATCCTCGCCTTTGAGTCCATCTGGATAACCACTTCCGTCCCATTTCTCATGGTGGAAGCGGGCTATATCCACCCCCATGTTGATAAAGGCATTGTTGGGGTAGTCGTCTTGAACCCCTTGCAAGGTGTTTGCCCCGATTAAGGTGTGGGTCTTGATGATTTCGAACTCCTCTGCTGTGAGCTTGCCAGGCTTGAGCAGAATATTGTCTGATATGCCCACCTTGCCGATATCATGCAGTGGCGCGGCATGGTAAATATTCTCCATGAACGCGTCATCAATACTCTCCTTATAATCGGTATGGGTGCGGAGATGCTCAGCCAATATCCTGCAAAACTGCTGAGTGCGCTTGATGTGCGCTCCGGTGTCTTCATCCCGGTGTTCCGCTAGATTTGCCAGGGCGACTATGGTGGAATGTTGAGACTCGGAGATCTCCCGCACCTTTTCCTGGACCAGCTCTTCCAGGTATTGATTGTAATTGTTCAACTCCAGTTGCATTTTCCGCAGGCGCAGGTGGGTCTCTACCCTGGCGTGCACCTCCTCTTCCTGGAAGGGCTTGCTCACATAATCCACACCGCCTTCAGAAAAGGCCTTCACCTTGTCTGTTGTCTCGTTCAGGGTACTGATGAAGAGTACCGGAATGTCCTTCAGCGTGTCCTCTGCCTTGAGGTGACTGCAAACCTCGAACCCGTCCATGTCCGGCATCATGATGTCCAGCAGGATCAGATCGGGCGGATTCTCGGTTGCGGCGTTCAGGGCCTTCCTGCCGTCTTGGAACATCAGCACCCGGTAGCCTCTGGTTTGCAGCATATTCTGCAAAATCTTCAAATTTACCAGGACATCGTCCACTACCATGATGGTAGTTTCTTTTAATTCAGTATCCATTGGTGTCTCCCAAGAGTCCTTGGAGTTTCTGGTAGTGGTGCTGATCAGTCATGGCCATCTCCAGTTAATTTTTTCAGCTCCGTCTTGAGCAGCTCAAACTCATTTTCCAGCTCCGAGATCAACTCCACCATGCCCGAGAGCTCCTGGTTTCGCTCCCAGGGTCTCTAGTTTATAACTTGGAGCAACTTGGCCAAGCTTTCCGGCTTGATGGGTTTGAAGATATAATCGTCCATACCCGCCTGCAAGCACTTTTCCCGGTCCTCCTTCATGTTGACCGGAATGGTCGCGACCTTTGGCAAGGGCTCAGGCAACATGCTGGGCTGGTCCGGAACTAGGTGCATCATGATGATAAAGGCCATGCCGCTGTCTTGCGGGACCTGAGAGAAAAAGGCCTTGCCACCGGCAAGCCCCTACTTTGCCAGGACGCTCTTTCTGTGCTCTGACCTCCGATATTCGATCTCTGTCCTCTGCTTACCTCGCCTGCCTGATAATAAACCCATTTTCTAGTTTAACTTGGTGAACCCGGGGACCCCTATCGCATCTCACAGGGCCTGGCCCTGGTTCGCACCGACTGCCTGGCAGCCGCCCTGGCCTTTTGCGGCATAAAGGGCCTGGTCTGCTGCCTCCAGCAGATCCTCGGGTCCAGCCATGTAGGCTTGGGCCTGGGCAAATCCAATGCTTACCGGACCTTCCCAGATCACCGCCCCCTGGTCATTGCAATATTTCTTGTCCGCGGCCAGGATTTTCTCGGCCACCAGGGCTGAGTCCTCTTCAGGACATTGGGGGCAGATCACCAGGAACTCATCCCCTCCAAGACGACAGACAGTGTCATCATTGCGCACGGCTTCCTGGAGGGATACCGCCAGCGAACGCAACAGATTATCGCCCACGGCATGACCGTGTGTGTCATTAACCTTTTTGAACTTGTCTGCATCCAGCAGGAGAACAGAAAAATTATAGCCATTTTCCCCTGCCTCATTCCAGAGCTTGCCCAGCAGGGACATGGCAAAGCGCCTGTTGGGCAGGCCGGTGAGTTCATCATTCACGGCCAGGGCCTGGAGCTTGCGATTGGCCTGTTGCAATTCTGCAGTTCGCTCTTGCACCTGTTGCTCCAGGTTGCTGTTGAGTTGGCGTAGTTCATGGTTGCGCTGAGAAACTGTCTTGAACAGGCCCTTGAGGGCGGTAAGCAACGGCTCAGTACCAGATCTGGCCTGGTCAGCTTCAGTCTGATAGGCCTGTTCCGCGTCCTGACCGTCTTGCACGGCGCGAATCTGCCTGGCCATGCCCTGGTCAACGCCGAGGATGTGGTAGGCCAACCACTCCACCAAGTATCCCAGCATCTGTTCAGCCTGCTCCGGTGAAAGGTTTTCGGCCCTGGATGCCATCAATTCGGCTTCCTCAACAAAATTCTTGTGCAGCCCCTGATGATACTGGATGTAGGTCGGTGACAGGCCCACTGATTTTATCATGGCCTCTTCGTCGCTGAAATGGATGCGGGTGTATTCCAGCATGGCCATGGAGGCCTCTTTCAGCTTTTCAGGATCAAGCTGATCTTTTGACAGGGCAACTTCACCGACATTGTTGATGAGATCCACAAGCTTTCTGTGTTGTTCATCCACCATGGATATGCCCACCAGAAATGATTCATTCCAATCGAACACCGTGGTCATAATTGCTCCTTGCGGACAAAATTATAACTTACCTTTCAGAATAACTATTTGGCCTAAATAGCGAAAATTTTTTTGCCAATGAAAACAGATACAAGAGTCAAGAGGTTTGTGCTTTATCCGTGAAGCTCTGTCTAAAAAAACAATAAAAATGGAACCACAAAGGCACAAAGTTCACGAGGGAAGAAGCACCAAAGAGCGCATTTGCCTTTGTGTCCTTCGCCTGCCTTAAACAGACGCAGTCTCAAGCGAAGCGAATTTAACTGGGTGCCTTTGTGGTACAAATATCTATTCCTTAGGTTGCGGGCGAAGCCCGCTTTAGCTGTTTGTCATCCTCAGCCCCTGTTCTTTTGTATTTCCGCCATACATATTTCAAACTGTTTTTCCAGTTCGGGCATAAGTGTTTTCATCTGCTCAAGGTTCTCGGACTGACCGGCCTTTTCCATCTCTTCAGCAATCTCAGACATGGCCAGGCATCCTGTGTTGGCTGAACTGCCCTTGATT
>JBNJDO010000101.1:0-7439 GCA_051744965.1 Thermodesulfobacteriota bacterium
GATAGTGGCGAACTTGCGGGTACAATCGTAGATCTCCGGCTCTGCCTCTGAAGAAAGCCGGATCACCTTGGCGTAGCAGCCACCCTCCATGTTGAACACCCCTTGGTCATGCCAGCCGTGCTCGTCGTCTCCGATAAGCAGGCGGTCCTTGACTGTGGACAGGGTGGTCTTGCCTGTGCCTGAAAGGCCGAAGAACAAGGCTGTATCCTTGTCCCTGCCCAGGTTGGCTGAACAGTGCATCCCTGCCACAGACTGCAGGGGCAGGAGATAATTCATGGCAGTGAAGACTGCCTTTTTGATTTCCCCTCCGTAGCTGCTGCCGCCGATAATGATCAATCCCCGGCCCAAATGCAGCAGGATAAAGGCTTCAGAATTGGTGCCATCCAGCTCTGGAATGGCTGTGCAGCCCGGGGCCTGGATCACTGTCATCTGCGGCTCGAATTCCTGCAGGGCCTTGCGTTTTTGGATCTGAATGAACATATTCCTGGCAAACAGGCTGTGCCAGGCATTTTCTGTTATCACCCGCAAAGGGACCTGATAACTGGGATCCGCACCCACATAACAGTCCTGCACAAACAAGGACTTGCCTTCCAGATAGCCCAGCACCTTGGTCTGCAGATGCTCAAAGACTTCGGGTTCAATGGGCTTGTTCACCTCCCCCCACCAGATCCTGTCCTGGGAACTCTCCTCCCGGACTATGAATCTGTCCTGCGGGGATCGTCCGGTATATTTGCCAGTACTGACCACCAGGGGACCCAGATGGGCCATTTGGCCCTCGCCCCTAAGCAAAGCCTGCTCATACAGGGCAGGGGTGGTCAGATTGTGCTGGATCTGCTGCAAATTGGCCAATCCTATTTTGCGCAACTGCTCCTTCATCAAACACTCCTTGCTTCAAAAAAATAGTTAGCACCAAAGTCGGTTTTACATATTATAAACAGCCCTGCCTGTCCAGCTGTATAGGATCCCTGGTTCTGGGTTCAGGGTCAAGGAATGCGAGCCTTTTGTCCCAGAAAGGGGCAAAACTGCAAGGCCTGCTGGGTGGGTCTGTTTGTTTTTTTGTCCCTGGTATACAAAAAAAGCGGAGGCTGCACTTCCAGGCCAGGGCCGCCGTTCTTCCGGGCCAGGACCAGAGCCAGGCTGGCAGGGGAATCAATTCTGCCGTGCACCAGACGCAAGCCCTTGGCCCTTAGCCTGTACTCAGATAGAAGCTGTAAAAGGTAGTCCAGCCTTTGTGCAGGGTAGACCAGGGCCAAGTGGGCCTTGTTCTTCAGGGCAAAGCTGCCAACCTGAAGAAAGTCCTCCAGGCTGGAATGCACCTCGAATCTGGCCCTGTTCTTCTCCAGACTAGGGCTTTGTCTGCCCCTGCCCTGTGCCCTGTAAGGGGGATTACAGAGAACCAGATCGCAGGATTCTGCAGTAAGCTCTCCCTGCCCCCTGGCCTCTCGGATATCCTGAACCAGAAACTCGCAGCTTTCCTGCAAGCCCAGGATCCTGGCGTTTTCCCTGGCGCAGGCCACCATTGCCTGCTCCAGGTCCAGTCCTGTGACCTGCAGCTCAACTCCGGGATTGTGCAGGAGCAAGCCCAGGGCCACCACCCCGCAGCCAGAGCCTAGATCCAGGACCCTGTCCCCTGGCTTGGGCCGGGCAAAACAGGCCAAAAGCAAAGAGTCAACTGCAAAGCGATGCCCTGCCTGCGGCTGACTCAGCCCCCGGGGGAAGCTATCCATGCTCATGACTGGCTGACCTCAGGTCTTTTAAAAGGACGAGCCTGGCTCCAGGCTAAACGAATACATCCACTTGCTGTGCTGCACTAGGCCCCCCTGGACTTAAATATATTCCTCTTCAGCATTCCAGCCTCAGGCACCCCCAAGGCCAGGGCCGACAAAAAATAGGCAGCTGCCCAAAGTGGTATCAAAAGCAGGCTGGGCCAGCCCCAGCTGCTAGTGCAAAAGCAGCCCACCCCTAATGCAATGCTCAAGCCGCTCATACTCCAGAGCTTGCCCTGCCAGGCAAACCAGGCCCCTTGCTTGCGACCCAAAAAATAGCCCAGAAGTAGGATATTGGCCCAGGAGGACAAGGCCACGGCCAGGGCCAGTCCGGTGTGAGACAGAAACTGCATCAACAACAACCCCAAGGCAATATTCAAAAAAAGGCAAATACTGGCCACCAGCACCGGGGTCTTGGTATCCTGCAGGGCATAAAAGGCAGATACCAGGGAACGTACACAGCAAAACGCTGGCAGGCCCAGGCTATAGCCCACCAAGGCCCAGGCAGTGGAGGTAACCGCAGGCTGGCCAAAGGCCCCCCTGCCGAAAAGGGTCTCTATCAAGGGCTGGGCCAACCCCATGAGACCGGCTGCAGCAGGCAGACTGATAAACAGATTCAGCCCCAGGGTCATATTCAGGGTCTGCGTAAACTCCTGCTGTCTGCCTGCAGATGCCAGTCCGGAGAGACTGGGCAGGGCTGCAGTGCTCAAGGCTACGCCAAAGACTCCCAGGGGGAACTGTACCAGGCGATCCGCATAATACAGGTAGGAGATGCTGCCTTGGACCAGTAAGGAGGCCAACATGGTGTTAACCAGAATGTTTATCTGATATACTGCTGCCCCCAGCACTGTGGGCAGCATGAGCTGACCAACTCTTTGCACCCCTGGATTCCTCCAGGACCAGGTTCCGCGCCAGGTAAAGCCCTGCCTGGCCAAGAACGGCTGCTGGAAAAGGAACTGGCCCAAGCCTGCAACCAGCACCCCCCAAGCCAGGACATAGGGCAGGGACCACCCCCAAGCCAACCCCAGGAGAGCAGCCAGGATCAAAACCACATTCAGCAGGGCCGGGGCCAGGGCGGGGGCCAGAAAATGCTGCAAGGAGTTGAGCACGCCCATGCACAGGGCCATGCCGGAGATGAACAGGATATATGGGAAACAAATGCGCACCAAATTTGTGGTTAGCTGAAAGATCTCCTGGTCTTGGACAAATCCCGGGGCGATGAGCATGGTCAAGGGGCCAGCGCCAGCCATGGCCAACAGGCTGAGCCCTCCCAGGATAAGAAGCAGCCAGGCCAGCGTGGAACGGGCCAAGGCAAAGGCTTCCTCCTGGCCTTGATTCTGCCTGGTCTCTGTAAATACCGGCACAAAGGCCATGGTCAGGGAGCCTTCTGCAAACAGCCTGCGCAGCAAATTAGGAATGCGGAAGGCCACGAAAAAAGCGTCTGCCAAGGGTCCTGCACCCAGGGCAAAGGCCAGGACCACGTCCCTCAGGAAGCCCAGCACCCGGCTAATAAATGTGGCCCCGGAGATTACTGCCGCTCCCCTGGCTATCTGGCTGTTCTGGTCTTGCATGCCACGCCTATTGAATCACCTAAAAATTGCAAAAAAAAGGGCTGTAGCCTTGCACGGCTAAATTGCTTTCTTGGCCACCATCTAAACTGCCCGTCCCTATAGCTGTGATTGACTGCAGCAAAGCAACTGTTTTACTCTAAGTTGCTTTTGCGTACAATTGCCCAGAGAGGGCCTCTGGGCCTAAGCCTGAATCCGTTAGAGGAAAATTTATGCCGAGCAAAGTGGAGAACTTCCAGCAAAGACTGAACGAAACCCATTCCTGGCCCTGCACTTATTTGTTCAAGTTTATAGTGCCTGAGGCCAAATCCGAACAAATCATGGACCTTTTCGAGTCCAAGGACGAGATCTATACCAGGCATTCCAGAAATGGGAAATATGTCTGCGTCACAGCCAAGTGCCAGGTAAACTCCAGTGAGGAGGTTTTGGCAGTTTACCAGGCAGCTGCACAGGTCAAGGGAGTGCTGTCTTTATAGGGTTCAGGATTGGGTTGGAGATTGAAAACATAAATTTAACATCCCATGGAATAAATTATGCTGCTTAAACTTTTTTTGGCCTTCACCCTGATCCCGGTAGCTGAAATCTATGTCCTGATCAAGCTGGGCGGTGTCTTTGGCGCGCTGAACACCATATTGCTGGTCCTTCTGACCGCATTTGCCGGAGCCTACCTGGCCAAGATGCAGGGCCTGAAGACCATGCTCCAGATCAGGCACAACTTGGACCAGGGCATCATGCCTGCAGAAGAGATGGTGGATGCCCTGCTCATATTTGCTGCAGGCGTGGTCCTGCTCACCCCAGGCTTTATCACTGACCTGGTCGGACTTGCAGTGCTTTTCCCTCCCACCAGGTACTACATAAAAATCTGGCTCAGAAGGATGCTCAAAGACAAAGTGGGCAGACATCGCGTCTACATCGATCACTACTGAATGCTTGCCAGACTCTAGCAAACCTGAACACTTAACCTCTGAGCTCTGAAAACCCCCAATGGGCTACAAAAATCTCAGCCAATGCCTGCAGGACTTAGAACGTACCGGCAGGTTGATCCGCATCGAGCAGGAGGTGGACCCCTTTCTGCAGGCAGGGGCTATCCAACGCCGGGTCTTCCAGGCCAATGGCCCTGCCCTGCTCATGACCAGGGTTAAGGGCTGCCAATTTTCCCTGGCTGGGAACATATTCGGCCACAGGGAGCGAATCAGGTATATATTCCGGGATACTGTGGATCTGGTGCAGAAGCTGATCCGAATCAAGGCCGAGCCCTGGGAGATCTTCAAGAATCCAGGTCTTTGGCCCAAAATGCCCAAGGCAGCCCTAAACTCCAAGCCCAGGCTGACCAAAAAGGGGCCGGTCCTGGAGAAAAGCTGCAAACTCTCCCACCTGCCCCAGCTGGTCTCCTGGCCAGGAGACGGCGGGGCCTTTATCACCCTGCCCCAGGTTTACAGCCAAGATCCGGATCAGCCTGGGTTCAGAAACTCCAATCTGGGTATGTACCGGGTACAGATAAACAGAGGTCAGTATGCCCCTGAACAGGAAGCAGGCCTGCATTACCAGATCCATCGGGGCATCGGCCCCCACCACGCCAAGGCTTTGCAGGCAGGCAAGGAGCTGGCAGTGAACATATCTGTGGGCGGCCCACCTGCCTTGTGCCTGGCAGCGGTCATGCCCCTGCCAGAGGGAATGCCAGAGGTGCTGTTTGCAGGTGTGCTGGCAGGGGGGAGGATTCCCTTTGTCCAGGATCAAAACCGCCTGCCTATGCCTGCCCAGGCAGAGTTCTGCCTAAGCGGCCGCATCAAGCCTGGGCATACATTGCCTGAAGGCCCCTTTGGGGATCACCTGGGCTACTACAGCCTGGAGCACGAATTCCCCGTGCTTAGCATAGACCAAGTCAGGCACAGGGATGGGGCCATCTGGCCTTTCACCACTGTAGGCCGCCCTCCCCAGGAGGACTCGGTGTTTGGAGAGTTCATCCACGAGCTCACCCA
Source organism: Thermodesulfobacteriota bacterium (assembly GCA_051744965.1). Classification (GTDB taxonomy): domain Bacteria; phylum Desulfobacterota; class Desulfovibrionia; order Desulfovibrionales; family Desulfothermaceae; genus CAZBUB01. Next base: position 5,314 of record JBNJDO010000101.1, read on the forward strand.
GCCCATGCTGCCCAAGGTCTTCAGTGGGGTACGCGAGGTAAATGCAGTGGACCAGGCCGGAGTGCATCCTTTGCTCCTGGCCCTGGGCAGCGAGCGCTACGTGCCATTTGCCAGAAACAGAATGCCCCAGGAGATTCTGACCAATGCCCTGTCCCTGTTGGGCAACACCCAGACCGCTTTGTCCAAGTATGTCTTTATAGCTGCCCATGAAGATGCACCTGGCCTGAGCACCAAAGACATACCCGGCTTTCTTCAGCATATGTTACGCAAGATGGATCTGGGCCGGGACTTGCATTTTATAACCAGAACCACCATGGACACCTTGGATTATTCCGGCATCAGCCTGAACCAGGGTTCCAAGCTGATCCTGGCAGCCGCAGGCCCGGACAAGCGCAGCCTGGACCATAAGCCCCCGGCTGTTCATTGGCCTGAGGGCTTTGGCCTGGTTCGGCTGTTTTGCCCTGGGATCCTGCTCTTCTCCGGCCCTGACCACTGCCTGGAAAGGGACCAGCAGGACCCTGGACTGCAAAGGCTTTGCCAGGTATTAAGCCAGCAGGCGCAAAGCTTTTTGGGGCTGCCTTTGCTGGTCCTGGTGGACGATCCAGAGTTCTGCAGCCAAAGCTGGGACAACTTCCTTTGGGTGGCCTTCACCAGGTCTGATCCAGCAACTGATATCTACGGCCTGAACAGCTTTGTGCATTGCAAGCATTGGGGCTGCTACCCCTCCATGGTCCTGGATGCCAGGCTGAAGAAGCACCATCCCCAGCCCCTGGAGCCTGATCCAGAGGTGGAAAAAAGCGTGGATGCCCTGGGCGCACCAGGCGGTCCGTTGCATGGCATTATATAGACACTGATCCAGACCCAAACCAAGGACAAAAGGCCAGACATGAATATTGTCCGCGAATGGGTGCAAAAGCAGCTCTCCAATCCCCAGGTGGTGATTCTGGTCATCATCATTGCTGCCATCCTGTTCATCCTGATGACCATGGGTCATATCCTGACCCCGGTAATCGCCAGCCTGGTTTTGGCCTACCTTCTGGAAGGCTTTATCAGACCCTTGCAGCGCTTTGGAGTACCCAGGCTGCCTGCTGTGTGCATTGTATTCATCCTGTTTTTGCTGGCACTTTTCTTTCTGGTCTTGGGCCTGCTGCCCATGCTGACCAAGCAGGTTGGCCAGTTCATCCAGGAGCTACCCAGAATGATCAACACCTGGCAGCAGGAGCTGCAGCATTTGCCTGAACGCTATCCCCAGCTGATTTCCGAGAGTCAGATCAACCGCATCCTGCAGACCATAGGCGCCCAGCTAAGCAGGCTGGGAGAAAATCTGCTTTCCATCTCCCTGGCCTCGGTGCGGGGGCTGATCAACATCCTGGTCTACATGGTTCTGGTGCCTATCATGATCTTTTTCCTGCTCAAGGACAAAACCAGGGTCCTGATTTTTTTGCAGGGTTTTCTGCCCAATAACGTGGACCTGGCCAGCCAGGTATGGCAAGAGGTCAATCACAAGATAGCCCGGTTCATCCAGGGCAAGATTTGGGAGATATTGATTGTTTGGGCTGGAAGCTATCTGACCTTCCTCTGGCTGGACCTGGAATTCAATATCCTGCTCAGCTTCCTGGTAGGCATCTCTGTGATAGTGCCTTATGTAGGCGCTACTGTGATGACCATACCTGTAGCCCTGGTAGCCTACTTCCAATGGGGCTGGGATCCCCAGTTCATGTACGCCATGATAGCCTACTTCATCATCCAGCTTTTGGACGGCAATGTTCTGGTGCCTTTGCTTTTGTCCGGGATAGTCAACCTGCACCCCCTGGCGGTTATCATCGGCATCCTGGTCTTTGGCGGAATCTGGGGCTTCTGGGGTGTCTTCTTTGCCATTCCCCTGGCTACTTTAGTGCACGCCATTATCAAGGCCTGGCCCAGGCAGACACAGACAGACAAGGAGCAAGGAGAAAACACGGAATAAGTTTGTCCTTTAGGGCTAAGGATTTGATGGTTCAGCATATTTTTTGATCATGAACATACTTGAACCAAGAGAGTATACAGATGAAAGACAACTTCGGCCTTTACTACTACCCCATTCCAGCCAACAAGAAGATCCGCATGTATGTCCGGGAAAATCAGGG
>JBNJDO010000102.1:0-7376 GCA_051744965.1 Thermodesulfobacteriota bacterium
AAGGGAGATCAAGGACATGCTTGGCGAAGAGGTCAGCTATGGGCAGATAAAGATCGTGCTGGCCCATAAAGACTTGCTTTTGCCTTAGGCAGCTCTTATTAAGACGTTACTGCAAAAAGTCATTTCACGTTAATTTGCGATACAATGTGGAATTATAAGCTCTTGTTTTACTCGTATGAAACTAGACTCAACCCCGGTCGCTGGCTTAGCCGTCCGGGATCGCCAGACTCCAACCTGGTCAGGAAGGGCGACCGCCGGATCGCCCCTACAAGATGTTCAATGACCCTATGTAAAAATTAATATCGAGCTGGCGTGATGGTGTGTAGGGGCGACTGGCAGTCGCCCTTTTGGGAATTCCGGCATCCCCACAACACGTTTCATTCATGATTAATCCGGCAAATTCTCTTTTTTGGGCGCTTTGGCCTAAAAGATATGTCAGATTTGCCGGAGGCAAAGCTGACTTCTGATCTCTGACTTCTAGCGAGTGCAAAAGCAGTTTTTGCACTCGCATCTTATAGGGCTGCCACAGGAATAGCGTGTACTTTAGATGTCAGGGGAATGGCAGGCCAGAGCTCTGGGTTTGATTTTAGTGACCAACAATATCAAGGAGTTTAGACGGGTCCCAGGGTTACTCCCAGAGGATTGAAGTACTTGTTGTAGAATCTTTCTTTGTTGATCCCTTGAGGATGAAAACGGGACATCCCCGGAGCGATGGTAATATCGGTCCGGGGTTTTTTTATGCTGCAAAATTAATAACACTATTTCCTTGATAGAGATTATGCAGTTGCATCTTTTGTAAAATAGTGCTACACAGCTCGGCAATTCAGACGGCTTTACCTTGTTACCATGTTCCCAGACTCCTGCTTAGGAACATAGGATTTCATGGCTCCTGCCATTGGCGGGTGGCAGCTGTAGCGGCAGGAGCCGCTGGGGAAGGTGTTCCCAGGCAGGAGCCTGGGAACGAAGAGGAAAGACCAGGCTTTTGCCTGCAGCAAACCAAATACAGGAGAGCAGCCTATGAGGCTCAAGGTGTTTATGCCCTGTCTTATGGCAGGGTTGATTTTAAGCCTTTTCCTGGCCTTTGGCGTCCTGGCCCAGGATGAAGCCCAGGATACCGGAAAGCGGGTCCGCAAGCCGGTAGAGGAGGCTGTGCAGATCCGGCAGCAGACTCAGCAGGAGCGCGAAGAGTGGCAGGAGAAAAGGCAGGAGCTGGTGCATCGCTATGACCGCCTGCATGAGGAAAACCAGAGCCTCAAGGACCGGCATAAGGAGCTTCAGGAGCAGGTGGAAACAGCCCAGAAGCGGATTGCCCAGAAAGAGAAGCGGCTGCAGGACATAGAGCAGGTTGCCCAGGATATAGAGCCCTTCCTGGAGCAGATGCTGAACAGCCTGCAGCAGCTGGTTGAACAGGATCTGCCCTTTTTGCAGGCAGAGCGGGAAAAGCGTCTGCAGCGGCTGAAAGAGCTGATGCAGAATCCAGAGGAAAAGGTCAGCGAGAAGTACCGCAGGATCATGGAGGCCTTTCTGGTGGAGGCTGAATACGGCAGGAGCATAGAGGTGCGGCAAAAAGGCATCCAAGTAGGGGGTCGCAGCATCAGGGCGGATATCTTCCGCTTGGGCCGGATTAGCCTGTTTTATCAAACCAGGGATCAGCAGGAATGTGGCTGGTTCAATGTTGCCCAGGACAGCTGGGAAGAGCTGCCTGCAAAATACAACCGGGCCATTGCCAAGGCCATTGATATCGGGGCAGAGCGGCAGCCTGCAGAGCTGTTGACCCTGCCTGTGGGAAGGATGGAGGTGCAATGAAAAGGGTGATCTGTATAGCTTTACTGCTGCTGTTTTGCGGCCTTGCAGCCAGCCCTGCGCCTGCTGAGCAGGATATGCGCCAGTTGCAGATCAAGGCCAGACAGGACAGGGAACGCCTGCTGAATGAGGCCAGGCAGGAGAAACAGGCTGCAGAACAGGAGGCCAAGCAGACCAGGCAAAAGATCCTGCAGCACAGAGAGTCCCTGGAGGCCGCAATCTCTGAGCTGGAGTCAGAAAACCAGGAGTATAGGGATTCCATTGCCTCACTGGAGTCAGATCTGGAGAGCCTTGCTGAAAAGGAAGAAAACCTGGATCAAGGGCTGGCAGAGACCAGCAGCATGATCAAGGCACTGCAAGGATCCATCCAAGTCAGTGCTAAGGATATCAGGGACTTGGTGCAGGACAGCTTGCAGAGCTCCCTGGATGAGGAGCAGAATCAGGTCCTGCAGGGCATAGCTGAAGAGGAAGATTTCCCTGGGATGGATGAGATCAGGATGATGGCGGACTTCCTGCAGAAGGAGATCCGACTCTCAGGCACTGTGCGTATGCAGGAGGAGAGCATAGTGGATCGCTCCGGGGAGGAGGCAGAAGCGGATGTCCTGTTTATCGGCAATTTCACCGCTGCCTACAGAAACAGCCAAGAGACAGGCTTTCTTAGCCCAGCTTCGGATGGTGAGCAGTCCTATGCCCTGTCCAGCCTGCCTTCCTGGAGAATGCGAAGCAGCCTGGGCTCCTATATGGATGGAGAGAGCAGGGCGGTGCCCATGGATGTCACCAGGGGCGGGGCCCTGCGACAGCTCAGCCATGACTTGAGCCTGAGGGAGCAGATCTCCCAGGGCGGTCTCCTGGTCTGGCCCATTTTGTTCCTTTTGGGTCTGGGGCTGATCATTATTGTGGAGAGGATCATATTTTTGCTGCGCAAGCGTTTTGATTCCGAAGGCTTTATGCAGTCAGTGCAGAGCCTGCTGCAGCAGGGCAGCCTAGAAGAGTGTAGAAAGGCCTGCAATGGGCAGGGCAAGAAGCCCCTGCCCAGGATTATTGGCGCCGGGCTAAGCTGCTGCCACATGTCCAGGCAAGAGATGGAGAACTCCCTGCAGGAGGCTATTTTGAGGGAGATACCGCCCCTGGAGCGCTTTTTATCCACCCTGGGCATGCTGGCCGCAATTGCGCCCTTGCTCGGCCTTTTGGGCACTGTGACTGGAATGATCAATACCTTCCAGATCATCACCCTGCACGGTACAGGGGATCCGCGCATGATGTCCGGGGGCATCTCTGAGGCCCTGGTGACCACCATGCTGGGCCTTTCAGTGGCTATTCCCATGCTCATGGCCCATACCTGGTTGAACCGGGCTGTGGAGAAGAAGATCGAGGATATGGAAGAAAAGGCTGTGGCTTTGGTGAACATGGCCCACAAGGGCAGGGATGCTGAACATAAGCATGAACATGGCTATCAGGAATGATTGAGGCACTGCTGACCGCATTCTACCAGATGGAGGATTACTTCCAGAGCGGAGGGGTGGTCATGCTGCCCCTGTCAGGGGTCAGCCTGCTGATGTGGGTGCTGATCGTGAATCGGGTTTTGTACTTCAGGCGGCTGCACCGCAAGAACATGGATTCCAGGACCGCCTGGGGGCATATCCGGGAAGACAAACTGCCTGACCCTAAACAGTACCGAGGGGTGGTCTCTTTGCTGGTGGCTGAGTTCATGCACCGCAAAAGCGGGGATCCTGCCTTGGACCGCTTTATCCTGGACGAGACCGTGCTCAGGATAAATCGCAGCCTGGAGGACTATCTGGGCATGATAGGCGCTCTGGCTGCAGTGGCGCCGCTCTTGGGGCTCTTGGGAACTGTGATCGGAATGATCATTACCTTTGATGTGATCTCTATTTTCGGTACGGGAAACGCCAGGGCCCTGTCCGGAGGGATATCAGAGGCCCTGATTACCACCCAGACCGGCTTGTTGGTGGCTATTCCAGGCATGTACATGAAAGGCTTTTTGCAGAAACGGGCCCAGAACCTCAAGCAGCGCAATACTGTTATAGGCTATTATCTGCGCAGGCAATTGTAGGGGCTCTTTAACAGTAGATGGTGGTTATAAATAAATAAACTGTTTTGCTTTGAAAGGGCAAAGCATGGAATCTGCACCGCAAAGGGCGAGCGCCGCATGCAGAACAAAGGGCGAGCGCCGCTCGCCCCTACTAGCTCCCTGGCTTTTTGCTTGGCGGCGTATGCCGGCAGCAGCCCGCTCTGCATTTGGCATGAACCACAAGACCTCATGTTCCCAGGCTGGAGCCGGGAACAGAGTCAAGCTGAAGAATCAGCAAAAAACAGGAAAAGGGCATGATCAATATCACTGCTGCCAGGCGTAAGCGAAGCGGGACCAAGGAGCTGAATATAGCGCCCTTGATCGATATGGTCTTTATTCTGCTGATCTTCTTTATAGTTACCACCAGCTTTGTGCAGGAATCAGGCATAGAGGTCAGCAGGCCCACTGCTAGCAGTGCTGTCAGCAAGGAAGATGTGACCATCCTGGTGGCAATAGATAAGGACAACAGGGTCTTCATGCAGGGCCAGGAGATAGATATTCGGGCAGTGCGGGCCAATGTGGAGAGGGCCCTGGCGGAGAACCCAGAAGGCTCAGTGGTAGTTGTTGCGGACCGGGGCAGCAGCACAGGCACAGCCATCAAGGTCATGGACGGCTGCAGACAGGCAGGGGCAGAGGATGTCTCCCTGGCTGCGGATAGGCCGGAATAATCAATGCAGAAAGAGCATGGGGCATGGGCCCCAGTGAAACCCCTGTCTACGACAGGGAGCCCTTCGGGCTGTTTCACGGGGTAAACATGGGGCATGGGGCATGGAGCATGGGGTATAAGATATTAGCTTTTACCTTGTTCCTAGGCTCCTGCCTGGGAACAGAAAATCTTGAGGCTCCTTCCACTGTCGGGCAGCGGCGGGAGCCGCTGGGAGAGCGTTCCTAGGCAGGAGCCTAGGAACGAAGAACGAAGAAAAAGGCCCAGCCTGGGAACAAAGTGAACTCGAACAGGCAAGGATAAATGGCCAAGCAAGCACCGGACAGCCCATATCAAAGAATGCTGCAGCAGCGAAGGCTCTGGGCCTGGGCAGTGGCTCTCGTGGGCGCTGCAGGACTGAACCTGGTGCTGTTTGCTATGGTGCCTTACCTGCTCAGCTCAGAGCCAGAGATCAAGACTTATGAGGATGCGGTCTCCAACGTGAAGATGGTGCGCATGCAGGAGCCTGAGCCTGAAGAGCCCGAGCCTCTGGAGCCTGAGCAAGAGAAGCAAAAGGAGCAGGAGCCTGAGCCCAGAGAGGAGCCTGCCCAGCAGAAGCCGGAGCCAACCCAGATGAGCCTGCCCTTTGATGTAAATCCCCGTCTGCCCTCTGGGCCGCAGAGCCTGGAGATGCCCAAAATGATGACCTCCAATGTTTCCCAGCCAGTGGACAAGGTCTCTTCCGGAGACCTGGATCAGCCCCTGAGGGCTGTATCCAGGGTGCCGCCCAGGTATCCCATGTCTGCCAAGCGCAGGAACGTGGAAGGCTGGGTCAAGGTGCGCTTTGTGGTGGACAGGGAGGGAGAGGTGCAGGAGGTAAACGTTCTGGAAGAGGAGCCTGAAGGGGTTTTCGGTAAAGCTGTGCGGGACTGCGTGTCCAAGTGGCGCTTTGAGCCAGGAACCGTGGGCGGAGTGCCGGTAAAGACCGTGGCTGAGACCACAATACGTTTTGAGTTGGATTAGTTTGCCCTTCGTTCCCAGGCTCCTGCCTGGGAACGAAGAGAAAGGCAACCCTCCCCTATCCCCTCCCGGCACTCACTTGGGGGAGTTAAGTTTTTAAGCTTGCACCAGGTTGGCTGTCCAAGTGAGTGCCGGGGAGGGTCGTCATGGGGAGCATTTCCTTGTTCGTGTGGACTACTGCCTTTATTGGATTGGATTCGTGGAGCTTCTGATTGAATAAGGACCACGAATTTGCACGAATCTTCTCGAATTAGCACGCACAATAAAAGAGCTGGTTTAGTCCTTTTCCAAATGCAAAGAGAAACTAAGTACAAAATTTCCTGTGCTAAGCGCTGGAGCCTGATGCTGGGGCTGTTCCTGGCTTTTTGTCTTGCTGCGCCCAGCGCTCTGGCCTCTGATATACCCAATGCAGCCAGGGTGGTGCTCTCCAAGGCCTACGAGCACATGCAGGAGGAGGAGTACCAGCAGGCCCTCAAGGTGCTGCGGGATTTCCAGTCCAGGGCCAAGAATAAGGAGCCGGATCCAGAACAGGCAGATCCCAGGGGCTATCACCATCCCGAGGTCTATTTCCTGCTGGGCAACATCCAGCAGACCCTGGAAGATTTGCAGCCGGCTGAAAAGGCCTATCAAAACGCCTTAAAAGGCAATCCGAAACACCTGCAGGCCAGAATCAATCTAGCCAGGATCTGCCATGAGCAGGAAAAGTTCCAGGAAGCTGCCAGGCACTTCCAGCAGGCCTATCAATTAGAGAACAAAGAAAAGCCGGAGTACCTTTATTTTGCTGCGGTGAGCTGGCTGATGCAGGACGACAGCCTGCAGGAGTCCATCCAATGCTTTGAGCAGCTCCTTGAAGAGCATCCAGAGGCAATCAAGCTCAAGTGGCGGGAGAACCTGGTGCACGCGCTGTTGTCTGCAGACCAAAATAAGCAGGCCCTGCCGCAGATCAGGATTTTGGCTGAAAACTACCAGGGGGATAAAAAAATCCAGTGGCAGGAAATACTTTTGCATCAGTATCTGGAGCTTAAGATGCTGAAGCAAGCTGAAGAGTATGCCCTGGAGCTGACCTCCCAGGCCCCTGCCCAGGAAAAGTGGTGGAAGGGCCTGAGCCATGTAGCCCTGGCCAGGGACAATTATGAGCAGGCTGTGGTGGCCCTGACCGTATACAGCTTTTTGACTCCTCTAAGCCAGGAGGAGAAAAAGCTCTTGGCTGACCTGCGCCTGCAGGTGGGTATCCCGGTACAGGCTGTGCCCCAGTACAAGGCTTTTCTCAAGGAAAATCCGGACAAAAGGGTGCTGCGCAACCTGGTCAGCGCCTATCAGCAGCTGGCTGAGCAGGACCAGGCCCTTAAGGCCCTGGAAGGATTTGAAGGGCATGAGCAGGATCAGCAGCTGATGCTGCTCAAAGGGGATCTTTTGTATCAGCTGCAGAGGTTCCAGGAGGCCCATGCTGCTTACAAGCAGGCAGCAGGGCTGAAAGGAGAAAGCTCAGGCAGGGCCTGGCTCATGGCAGGCTACTCAGCCTGGGAGGCAGAGGACCTGGAGCAGGCCAGCCAGGCCCTGGGGCGGGCAGCAGAGTTCAAGGAGCAGCAGGAAAGTGCAGAGTCTGCCCTGGAGCAGATCAGCAAGCTGGAGGAATGGTCCAGCAATTGACCTTTAACCTGCATATTGTCGAATTGCCCCATGCCTGAGGAGACTGGATTCTGGATTTCTCCAGAATGACGCAGGGAGGTGACTCCAAAGTGGTTGCACTTAGGCCTCCAGACCTTTGGATATGCTCTCTCCGTCATCCTGAACTCGATTCAGGATCCAGGCAGAATGGTG
>JBNJDO010000103.1:0-7354 GCA_051744965.1 Thermodesulfobacteriota bacterium
GGCCCAGCAACCAGAAATATATAAAGCTGTAGTACAGTACAGTAGCTTTTCCCACAAAAGGGACAAATCAACTTAAGTTTTAAGGGCAGCAGCACTGAACCAGTTTTCCTGCCAAGCATCATGGGCGTGTTTTTGCAATAGCTCCCAGAACTTCTGGGCTGCAGGGAAAAACGCCCTGCGCTTATGTCGCAGGGCGTAAAATTCGCGTTGTAGATGCAACTCTGGCAATTGCATCCAAAGCAGGTCCCCTCTATGCAAGTAATCCTCTGCAGCCAGTCTGGAAGTCACAGCCAAGCCCAGTCCTGCAGCTGCGCACTCCAGCATGGCCCCGGTGCTGTGGACCACCGCAGCGATCCTCAAGTCCCTGAGGCCAAGTCCTTGGGAGGTCAAGGCCTCCTCCCAGGCCACTCTGGTACCTGAGCCCTGCTCCCGTATTAGCCAGGGCAAGGTTAGCACAGCTTTTAGTTCCAGGCCCTTAACTCCTTCAAGAAGAGCTTTAGTGCCCACTAGCCCGAGCTGATCCTGAAAAAGGGGCACATTCTCCAACTCTTGATCCCTGCTTGGGGCTCCAACTACTGCTAGATCCAAGTTCCCTTGTCTAATGTGATGCCTGATCTCCTGGGAGTCACCAAGCTGCAAATGCATAGTCACTTCAGGATATTTGCTATAAAAGTCACGCATCAAGCAAGGCAGCAAGTGGTTGCCAGGGATGGTGCTTCCTCCCAGATGCAGCTCACCACCCACCTGTTCTTTTAAGCATTGAACCGCATCCTGCGCAGACTGCAAATGTTGTAGCACATCCCTGGCATGTACATAAAGTGTCCTTCCTGCAGGCGTTGGGATGACCCCTCGTCCCAGACGGTCAAAAAGCTGAATTCCCAGTTCAGTCTCCAGGCTATGCACATGTGCGCTCACAGTTGGCTGGGACAAAAACAGCTCTTGAGCAGCCCTAGAAAAGCTGCGCCGCTCATATATCCTGCAAAAACTCTTGAGCTTGCTTAGATCCATTTTTTTAATCTGTCCCATTATAAAAACTGATATATTTAAGCAAAAAAAAGCAGGCCTAAGGCCTGCAAAAAATACCAAGACTTTGCAATCATCCTTTGCCCTGCTGAGAGCCTTCAGGGGTGAACTGCACTACTGCCATATTAGCACCATCTCCCCTTCTGGGTCTGGAGGATTTGATAATTCTAGTGTATCCACCAGGCCTGTCCACATACCTGGGGGCTATCTCCTGGAAGAGTTTCTGCACCAATTCTCTGCTCTCCAAGATCTTATAAGCTTGCCTCCTGGCATGCACAGTATCCTGGAGGCCAAAGCTGACCAGCCTGTCTGAAACCCTGCGCAGTTCCTTGGCCTTCGGCTCTGTGGTTTGGATCTTTTCCTGTGCTACCAGGGACCGGGCCAGATTTTTGAACAGGGCCTTGCGGTGTTCCCAGGTCCGCCCCAGCTTTCTACCACTTTTTTTATGCCTCATGATCCTCGTTCCTCTTTAGCCATTTTTCGTATTGTTCATCAAAATTCTTGAGCTTCATCCCCAGCTCTAGGCCCATATCATTCAAGACCTTCAAAATGTCGTCCAGGGACTTCCTCCCGAAATTCTTGGCCCTTAAGAGTTCACCTTCGGTCTTCTGCACCAGCTCGCCCACAGTGTGAATATTTGCCTTTTTCAAACAGTTGCTAGCCCTGACCGGCAGCTCCAGGTCCTCAATATTCTTGAAAAGTACAGGGTCTATCTCGTCAGAGCTGGACTCTGGCTCGTTGTTGCTGGTCTTCTCCTCGTCGAAATTCACAAATATACTTAATTGATCCTTAAGAATCTTGGCACTGTAAGCAATACTGTCCTCCGGGCTCACAGAGCCATCTGTCCAAAGCTCCAGGATCAATTTGTCGTAATTTGTCATCTGCCCCACCCTGGCCTGTTCCACCCTGTAGGAAACCTTACGAATCGGAGAGAAGCTGGCGTCTAGCACTATCAGTCCGATCTGGTCGCTAAAGTCCTTTTGCTGCTCTGCGGGTACATAGGACTTGCCCATGCGCACTTCCAGCTCCATGCGCAAATCCCTGTCCTCAGACAAGGTAGCGATCTTCTGCTCTGGATTAAGGATACGTACATGTTGGTTTTCCTGGATCTGTCCAGCTTTGACTTCTCCAGCCTTATTGGCAGAAAGTTCCAAGCGTTGAGGCTCATCTGTGTCCATTGCCAGACGCACTTGCTTCAGATTGAGTACCACATCTGTCATATCCTCCTGCACGCCAGGCAAGGAGGCGAATTCGTGCTGTACACCATCAACCTTGACTGCAACTATTGCAGCACCTTGCAAAGAGGATAGTAGCACCCTGCGCAGAGCATTGCCCAAGGTAGTACCAAAACCCCTTTCCAAAGGCTCACATATAAATCTGCCGTAAGTATCTCCAGACTTCTCATCCTTGACTAGCTGCTCTGGCTTGACCAGCTCAGTCCAATTTTTGCAGTTAATGACTTTTTCCTTATCCTTGATGAGCATATGCTCCACCTGCTTTATTAAACTATCTGGGGCAGGATACCTGCCTAAACAGTCCATCTCCTAGGGCAACCAAGACAAAACTATTTGGAATAGAGCTCAATGATCAAGTGCTCGTTAATGGGAAAGGTGATATCTTCCCTTTGCGGTATAGCCTGCACAGTGCCTTTGAAATTCTCGTTGTCAATCTCCAACCATTGCGGACTACCCCTGCGGGCCAAGATTTCTTGGGCCTCCTGAATAATGTCCACTTTCTTGCTTTTCTCGCGCACCTGCAGAATATCTCCCTGCTTAAGGCACATGGAGGGGATATCAGTCTTCTTGCCGTTTAGAAGAAAATGTCCGTGTCTAACTAGTTGCCTGGCTTGATCCCGGGAATTCGCAAATCCCATGCGGTAGACAACGTTATCCAAACGCAGCTCCAAATATTGCAGGAGATTGCTTCCAGTCACACCTTTTTGGGCCTCTGCCTTTTTAAAGGAGTTATGGAATTGCTTCTCCATAAGGCCATACATGCGTCTGACCTTCTGCTTCTCCCTCAACTGGTTGCCGTAGTCAGTTGACTTCTTGCGCCTGCGCCCATGCTGGCCTGGAGGATAGGGTCTCCTCTCAAATGGACATTTATCTGTATAGCAGCGATCGCCCTTGAGGAAAATCTTGGTTCCCTCCCTGCGGCACAACTTGCACTTCGCTTCAGTATACCTAGCCAAAACACTTCCTCCTGCTGCAAAAAAAGTTTAGACCCGGCGCCTTTTAGGCGGACGGCAACCATTATGGGGTATCGGGGTTATATCCCGAATATATGTCACTTTCAGACCTTCATTATTGATGGCACGCATGGCGGATTCCCTGCCAGAGCCTGGTCCCTTGACCAAAATCCCTACAGTGCGCATGCCATGCTCCTGTGCTTTTCTAGCCGCATTCTGAGCAGCTATTTGGGCAGCATATGGAGTGCTCTTCTTAGACCCCTTGAAGCCGGACATGCCTGCAGTGGCCCAGCTGACCACATTGCCTTTATCGTCGGCAAAGGTAATAGTGGTGTTGTTAAATGTGGCTTTAATATGCACAGTCCCTGTGGGAATGTTCTTTTTTTCCTTTTTCCTGCTAGTGCGTCTTCTTGCTTTGGCCATTGCATCTCACCTCTGGAATTTATTTAGGGTGCAGGAGCTACTTTTTCTTCCTGCCAATCAGTGTCCTTTTGGGTCCTTTTCTGGTCCTGGAATTGGTGCTGGTCCTTTGGCCCCGCACAGGCAAATGCTTTTTATGCCTAAGGCCACGGTAGCATCCTATCTCCATTAGGCGTTTGATATTGGCGTTGACCTCCCTGCGCAGATCACCTTCCACTTTGTAGCTTTGCTCGATCTCTTTGCGGATCTGGTTTACTTCGTCTGCGCTTATATCGTCAGTCTTTTTGGTCCAATCCACGCCCGCCGCCTCTAATATCTTCAAGGCGGTGCTATGGCCCACGCCGTAGATATAGGTCAGGGCAATGTCCAATCTTTTATTCTTGGGCAGATCGACACTTGCTATCCTTGCCACAGAAACTTCCTCCCGGTTTAGCCTTGTCTTTGTTTGTGCCTGGGGTTATCGCAGATGACCCGCAGGGACCCCTTGCGCTTGATGATTTTACACCTGGGGCAAATCTTTTTTACTGATGGTCTTACCTTCATATCTATGCACTCCTTTGCTCCTGGCCAATTGGGCTAAATCTCCAGGACTTGGTCTAGAATCTGCCTTTAAGCTTACTTTTTTGCATCAAACCCTCATACTGATGGCTGATAAGATAGGACTGCACCCTGGACATGGTGTCTATAGCTACGCCAACTACAATCAGCAGGGCCGTGCCTCCGAAATAAAAGGGTATGTTTAGCTGAGTGATCAGGATCATGGGCAGCACGCATATAGCAGAAACATACAAGGAACCCCAAAAGGTAATCCTGGTCAAAACCTTATCTATATACAAATAGGTCTGTTTGCCTGGCCTAATGCCTGGAATAAATCCACCCTGCTTCTTCAAATTCTCAGCTATATCCTTGGGGTCAAAGATAATGGCTGTGTAAAAGAAGCAAAAGAATATGATCAGGCCCACAAAGATAAGATTATAGAGCAGGGAGTCAGGGCTGAACAAGGCTGATGCCCGCTCTAGAACCTGAAATTGAGAAAAGTTGGCAATGGTCCCGGGGAACATCAGTATGGATGAAGCGAATATAGCAGGAATAACCCCGGCAGTATTCACTCTAAGCGGAAGATGAGTGCTCTGTCCCCCATAGAGCTTCCTGCCCATCATGCGCTTGGCGTAGTGTATAGGGATCCGTCTCTGGGATGTCTCCATAAAGCAGGTGAATACTAAGGCCCCAAAAACAACCACTAGAACCAACAGAAGCAAAGGGATGTTCAGCTCACCTGCGCTTAGCAGGCTGTAGGTCTGGCTAATGGCCCCGGGAATGCTGGCTACAATTCCTGCAAATATGATCAAGGAAATGCCGTTGGCAATACCACGGGCAGTAATCTGCTCACCTAGCCACATGATGAATATGGTACCTGTGGTCAGGGTGATAACTGTGGTAAACACAAATAAAGGGCCTGGATTGGGTACCACTGCCACACCAGAAGGACTGGTCATGGTCTGCAGGCCAATAGCGATTCCTGTTCCCTGCACCAGGGTAATGAGCACAGTCCCGTACCTGGTGTATTGGGTGATCTTCTTGCGCCCTGCCTCCCCTTCTTCCTTTTTCAGCCTCTTTAATTCCGGACTAACCGCTGTCAGGAGCTGCAGAATAATCGAGGCAGATATATATGGCATTATGCCCAGAGCGCATACTGAAAACCTACTAAGACCGCCTCCGGAAAACATGTCAAACAGACCAAACAAGGTATCCTGGGCCCCGGAAAAAAAATCTGAGATCGCCTGGGAGTTTATCCCTGGCACAGGAACATGGATACCTAGTCTATAGACTATCAGCAGACCCAGGGTAAAAAGGATCTTGTTTCGCAGCTCCTTGTTCCCGGCAAGGCTTTCCACTCCTCCAACCACTTAGCAACCCTCCAAAGCATGGGCCTGGCCTCCGGCCTGCTCAATCTTATCCCTGGCTGCAGCACTGAATCTATGGGCCTGGATCTTGAAAGCCTGCTTTACTTCGCCCCCCCCCAGCACCTTAATGGGAAGTCTGGAATCACAGTATTGATAGAGATCATCAATGCTTATTTCGCTTTGTCCGGAAAACCTAGCTGCTATCTGCTCCAGATTGATCTCTGCGTACTGAACTCGAAACTTGTTCTTGAAGCCGAATTTGGGCAATCTGCGGCTCATAGGCATCTGGCCGCCCTCAAAGCCCTGGGCCGGGCTTGCTCCTGCCCTAGCCTTCTGGCCTTTGTTGCCCTTGCCTGAGGTACAGCCCAGACCGGTTCCAGGTCCCCTGCCCAGACGTTTTTTCTTTTTGGCTTCACTCTGGAATGGAAATAACTGGTGCAGTTTCATGACTCTTTCACCTCAAGCATGTGATTGACCTTTCTTACCTGACCTCTGATAGCAGGATTGTCCGGAATCTCCTTGACCTGGTTCAATTTCTTCAAGCCCAGGGCTTGCAGATTCCTTCTCTGCTTGGGAGTGGCCCCGATTGTGCTTTTGATCAACTTGATCTTCATCTTTAGTCCCTCTTGTTAGCTACTACACACTCGGGCTTAATTTTACCTGTTTGCCCCGGAGTCTGCTGACCTCATCTGCAGTACGCAAGGAGCAAAGTCCGCTCATGGTGGCTTTAAGGACATTGATAGGATTATTAGTGCCCAAGGCTTTGCTTAAGATGTTCTGCACACCTGCAGCCTCCATCACTGCACGTACAGGGCCTCCAGCTATAATCCCAGAGCCTTTGGAGGCAGGCTTCAGCAATACCCTGCCCGCTCCGAAATGACCCAAAACCTCATAGGGCAATGTCCCTTCCACTATGGGAATCTCCACCATATTCTTTCTAGCCTGCTCAGTGGCCTTTTGTATGGCATCAGGAACCTGATTGGCCTTGCCTTGTCCATAGCCAACCTTTCCCTGTCCATTGCCTACCACCACTAAGGCACTGAACTTAAAATTACGACCGCCTTTGACCACTTTGGCCACGCGGTTCAGATGTACTATCTTCTCAATGTATCCCAGCTCATTAACTTCCATGGAACACTCCAGATTAGAATTTGAGTCCACCCTCCCGGGCCCCTTCGGCTAGTGCCTGAACCCGTCCATGGTATATATAGCCATTTCTGTCAAACACTACCTGTTCCACATTAAGCTCCTTGGCCTGGGCTGCCATTTGCTGCCCCACTTGCCGAGCAGCTTCCCTGCTCAGACCAGACTGGGCTTGCAGATTATGAGTAGAGGTAGCTGTCCAGGTAGTTCCGGACAAATCATCCACTAATTGCACGTAAATGTGCTTGTTGGAGCGGAAAACCACCAGCCTGGGCTTTTGTGGAGTACCCCTAATCTTCTTGCTGATCCTTTGCTTTCGTTTCCTACGCAGTGCATTCTTGGATAGTTTCATATCTAGAACCTATTTTTTCTTTGCGGACTTGCCAGCCTTCCTTCTCAGCTCCTCGTGCAGGTACTTGATTCCTTTGCCCTTGTAAGGCTCCGGTCTTCTGATTTTCCTGATCCGGGCTGCGACCTCTCCTACTTGTTCCTTGTCTATACCTGAGACAAAAAGGCGATTGCCTTCAGCCCTGGCCTGAATCCCCTGGGGCAGTTGGAACTCCTGGGCCTGGGAATAACCAACATTGAGCACCACCTTCTGGCCCTGTACCTGGACTTTATAGCCCACACCAACCAGCTCCAGGCCCTTCTCAAAACCCTGCTTCACACCCTGTAC
>JBNJDO010000104.1:0-7263 GCA_051744965.1 Thermodesulfobacteriota bacterium
TATGTGCTGCAGAAGATCCGCATCAAAAGGGATCCCACCCTGACCCTGCCCCTGGAGGAAAGACGCAGGCTGAAACAAGAGGCCCAGGCCCAGGCTTGAACATAGTCTGAACCTTCTTTCCTGGATACTTAGGCCGGCATGCAAAGGCTGCCTGGAAAAGATACTAGACCCGGGCTCTTGCCCTGGCAGATACTGTTTGTATTTTTCCTGCTGGGCCTTTTGGCCCTGGCTAAGCCTTTTGCCGCGCTTTGCAGCGCCTGCGCATTCTTTGGGCTGCAAAAGCGCCTGATTCCTGGCCCTGGCCCTGGATTGCTCCAGGCCGGGGCCTTGTTCTGTCTGGGCTGGCTTGTACAGTTTTGGGTCTATCCAGGCCCGGAAGTACCTGTAACTGAGTGGATGCAGCAAAGGCAGAAAGTGAAAATTGAGGCCAGGATCCTGCAGGTTGAGCCCAAGCAGAATGCCAGGCTACAGATCATTCTGGACAAAGTGCGCTACACCACGCCGGAAGGGAACCAAGGCCAACTGCCTTCCAGACTCCTCTGGAACTGGTACGAGCCTCCCCAAAACTGGCCTGCTCCCGGGCAAAAGGTCTCTGGCCAGTTCCGCCTCAAGCCGATTAAGGGCTTTGCCAACCCCGGGGTCAAGGACAGCAGATTCTACTGGCGAGGCAAGCAGGTTAAGTACCGGACCTACACCAGCGGTGAAGCAGAAAGCCTGAGCCTTAAGGAAGAGCCTGGATTTCTCTGGCAGCTGCGCCAAGGGCTACGAGACAAGATCCTGGAGCAAAGCCCAGCTAAAGGGCCTGGTCAAGGGGTGCTGCTGGCTCTGCTCATGGGAGACAGGACCCACCTAGATCCAGGCACCATGGATCTCATCCGCAGGAGTTCCCTGGCCCACAGCCTGGCCTTATCCGGACTGCACCTGGGTTTTCTGGTCGGCATGGGCTGGGGCCTGGCCTGGCTTTGGGGCAGGATCAAGCCCGGGATATATCTGTACCTGCCCCGGCCCAAGCTGGCAGTCTTTATATCCGCCCCTTTGATTCTGATCTACATCTGGTTGGGCCAGGCCAAATTATCCCTGCTGCGGGCAGCATTAATGTTCTTCTTTTGGGGCCTGCTATTGCTCTTGGGTAGGAACAAAAAGCTCCTGGACGGGCTTTTCTTTGCGGTCCTGCTCATTGTCATGCTGGATCCAGCTGCAGTGTTCGATCTCAGCCTGCAGCTCTCTGTCCTGGCTGTGGCTGGCATAGTCCTGGCCTGGCCTTTGTTTTCCCAGCATTTGCAAGGCTGGAAAAACAAAGGTCCAGCAGGTAAGATCCTGTTCTCCCTGCTTTCTATTCTGGCTATAACCCTGGTGGCCAACGCTGCCCTTGCACCTGCTCTGGCCGCGTATTTTGGAGAGATCAGTCCCCATGTGTACCTGAATCTCTTCTGGCTTCCCTTGCTGGGCTGGGTAGTGCTGCCTTTGGGCCTGCTGGCCCTGGCTTGCAGCCAGCTGCCAGGGCTGGAGATCTTCAGTCCTGTACTTTTTACTGCTGCGACCCAGCTTCTGAACTTTATGCTCTCCATGCTGCAGGCCCTGCAGGAGCAAGGCTTCCTGCAGCCCCTGGTTTTATTGCGGCCCATTTGGCCTGCCCTTCTGGGCTACTGGATCATGCTGAGTCTGGTTTTGCTCTGCTGCAGGGGTAAATGGACTATACCTTGGAAGACCGCATGCCTCGCACTATTGCTTTTGCTCTTGCCCCCTGTTTTGCAAGAGTGGCAACTAGCCAGGGAACATCTCAAGCTTCAGCTTCTGGATGTGGGCCAAGGGCAGGCCATACACATTCAAGCCCCTAAGGGCAGGAGACTCCTCCTGGACGGAGGCGGCTCCTGGAACCCGGATTTCAACTTGGGTAGATATGCCCTGGCCCCTGCCTTGAGTATGAACCAGGCCCCCAGACTGAATAGGATCCTGCTTAGCCATGGCCACTACGATCATCTACGCGGACTGTTCTATCCCTTGCGCCATTTCCGGGTTCAAAAGTTTCTGTACAATGGACACTGGCCCCAGGGCAGGGACAAACAGATCCTGCAAGACATCCTGGAGGACAGGGAAATCTCCAGGCAAGTCCTCCAGCAGGGCCAAAGCCTGGAACTGGGCTCCGGTTTGAGGCTGGAGGTCCTGCATCCGCCTCAAGACTGGAGCAATCAAGATCCCAACCACAGGTCCCTGGTGCTGCGTCTCACCCATAAAGGCCAGGGGCTGGCCCTGCTGCCCGGAGACATTGGACAGGCCGGACTGCAGGAGCTCTTGCAAAGCCATGGTTTGGATCTTAAGGCCCAGATCCTGGTTTTGCCCCACCATGGCAGCCGCAAAAGCCTGAACAGAGAGTTCCTGCGCCGGGTGGACCCTGATCTGGCTTTGGTCAGCTGCGGCTACCTGCACCACTTTAACCTGCCCCACCAGGAGGTGAAACAGGCCCTACAGGAAATGTCAGTGCCTTTGTACAGCACTGCCAGGCACGGAACCCTGCAGGTGCAATGGTCCCTTGGACCAAACGAGCCCCAGCTGGAAACCTGGCTTGAAGACTAGCTTGTCTTCTGTGCGTAGTATTCCAGCCCTGTGCTCAGTCCTGGAAATCATGCGAATATTAAGCTCGAACCCTGGGCCAGCAACTAATAACTTTAGGGGAAAAGAAGGGGATTACATTGACCAGGCAGGAGAACTTGCCTAATATAACTGCAAATCAGGCCAGCTATCCTGCACCATTCAGATCACAGGAGGCAAAAATGGTAACCAATGAACAGAATAATGCATGGAGTCCTTATCTAGCTGGTGCCCTGGCTGGGGTGCTCATGATCCTCTCTGTCCTGGTGGCAGGCAAGTACTTCGGGGCCTCCACCAGCTTTAGCAGAAGCACAGGCATGATCGAGCAGCTCTTTGCCCAGGAGCACGTGCAAAAGCTGGAATACTTCCAGAGCAAGGTACCCAAGATCGAATGGCAATGGATGTTCGTGGTGGGCATCATGATCGGCTCCTTTATCTCCGCCAGAAGATCCGGGAGCTTCAAGATTCAGTTTGTCCCTGACATGTGGCGGGAGAGGTTCGGCCCCACGCCGCTTAGAAGGGCCCTGGTGGCCTTTGCTGGAGGTGTGGTGGCCATGGTTGGAGCCAGGCTGGCCGGGGGCTGACCCAGCGGACACGGGCTGAGCGGGACGCTTCAGCTTTCTGTCAGCGGCTACCTGGCCTTGATCTGCTTTTTCCTGGCTGGGCTTTTCACTGCCCGCCGCGTCTACAGGAGATAGTTTATGAGCCTTATCTACGGCATTATTACTGGAATACTGTTTGGCTTTCTGCTGCAAAGGGCCAGGGTCCTGCGCTACGACAAGCAAATCGGGGCCCTTAGGCTGCAGGACATGACCATTGTCAAGTTCATGCTCTCCAGTGTCCTGGTGGGCATGATCGGCATCCATCTCCTCCTGGACCTGGGCCTGGTCCAGCTCTCGGTAAAGAATCTGGTGCTGGGGCAAAACATTGCAGGCGGCCTGCTCTTTGGCCTGGGCTGGGGCTTGCTCGGCTATTGTCCTGGCACTTCCATGGGGGCTGTGGGCGAAGGCAGACTGGATGCTATCTGGGGCATCCTGGGCATGCTGGTAGGCGCTGCCCTGCATGCAGAGGCCTTTCCTATTCTAAAAGGGCCTCCTTTTTCCTGGGGTAATTTTGGGTCCTTAAGGCTGCCTGAACTCTTTGGAGCAGGGCACTGGCCTGTGATCGGAGTTCTTATAATACTCAGCCTATGCCTGTTTCTATTTTTTGAAAAAAAAGGACTGTAGCCTGCCTTTCCCATGGACAAGGAAATGCCCATGCAAATTCTCATTGCAGAAGATGATCCAGCCTCCAGGGTCATGTTGCAGAACATGCTCCAGAAATGGGGCTATGAGGTAATTGCTGTAGAGGACGGTCCCCAGGCCTGGGAGGTCCTGCAAGCAGAAGAACCTCCCCAAATAGCCATTTTGGACTGGATGATGCCGGAGCCTGATGGGCCGCAGATCTGTCGCTTGGTCCGGGAAAAGCTGGCTCCGAGGGTGGATTGTGAACAAAATCCGGAATGCTTAAGCCTGGATCAACCCGGGTATATCTATCTCATCCTGCTCTCTGCTAAAGCGGACAAAGAGCACTTAGTGCAAGGTCTGGAGGCAGGGGCTGACGATTACATCCCCAAGCCCTTCAACGCTGAGGAGCTCCAGGCCAGGCTCAGGGTGGGACACAGGATAATAGACCTGCAGACCAGGCTGCTGAACACCCAGGCCCAACTGCAGCAATTGGCCAGGATTGACCATTTGACTTGCAGTTATAACCGCAGGGCAATCCTGGAACTGCTAAAGCAGGAGCTGGATAGGGCCAAGCGGGAAAACAGCCAGCTCTCCCTGGCTATGCTGGATATTGATCATTTCAAGTCCATAAACGACCAATTCGGACACCAGATCGGGGATCTGGTACTGCAGGAATGTGTACGGCGCACCGAAGAGGTCCTGCGCAGATACGACCTTTTGGGCAGATTCGGCGGAGAGGAGTTCTTGCTGGTCTTGCCCAACACCAATCTAAACCAAGCTAAGAAGATCTGTACCCGGGTCAAGGAAAACATCAGCAATAAGCCTATCAAGGCCCAGGGGCAAGAGATCTCCTGCACAGTCAGCCTGGGGGTCTCCACTTGGCAGGGAGAGATCAGCTTGGACCAGCTGATCATGCAGGTGGATGCAGCCATGTACAAGGCCAAGGATGACGGCAGAAACAAGGTCTGCAACTCATAGGACCTCTGGCCCCATGCTGGACACCCAGGCCTGAAACCACACTTGCCAGGAGAAGCCCTGCATGCAGCTTAATCAGAAGGAGCACAGGATAAAGGAAATCGAACTGGAGAAAAGGATCATCTTTGCACTGGATCTGCCCCAGGCAGATCAGGCCCGGGACTGGGTGCACAAGCTGACCCCCTGGGTCAGATTCTACAAGGTGGGCTGGGAGCTGTTCCTGGCAGCTGGCTGGGACATTGTGCACTGGATATTTAGGCAGGGCTGCGAGGTCATGCTGGATCTGAAATTCTACGACGTGCCTCGCACAGTGCAGCAGGCAATGCTTCAGGTAAGAAAACATCCGGTTTCCCTGGCCACTGTGCACGGAAACAAGGCCATCCTGCAGGCTGCACAGCAGGCAGAAGTGCAGAGCAAGATTCTGGCGGTGACAGTCTTGACCAGCCTGGACCAGAAAGATCTAGCTGCAATGGGGTTGCCCTGCAGCCCCAGGGATCTGGTCCTGCATCGCGCCGCCCAGGCCCTGGAATCCGGATGCGCCGGGGTGGTCTGCTCAGGTGAAGAGCTGCCCATGCTGAGGCAGAGCCTAGGGCAGGAGCTTTTGACTGTGGTCCCTGGGGTGCGGCCCAAAATGCAGCAGGAAGATGACCAAAAAAGGGTGGTCAGTGTAGAGCAGGCCTTTGCCCGAGGAGCTGACCATGTGGTTCTGGGCAGGCCATTGCGCCAGGCCCAGGATCCCTTGGGGCTTTTGCAAAGCCTGCAGCAGGACATCCAAAATCAGCTCCAAGAAGCCCGTTGACATCTGGCTCCTGCTTGGCTAAATTGTTTTTTTTTGCCGGGGCGGATAGCTCAGTTGGAAGAGCACCGGCCTTACAAGCCGGGGGTCACAGGTTCGAGCCCTGTTCCGCCCACCATCCAAGTCGCGGAGCCGTAGTTAAGCTGGTTATAACGCCGGCCTGTCACGCCGGAGGCCGCCGGTTCGAATCCGGTCGGCTCCGCCATTTATAAATCCACTAGGATCCAACACAAACAATAACCCCCACAACGACGCCATTTTTTCCCCTGCCAATTGTCCAGCAAAGTCCATCTTGTCCATTGACATCCTGAGTAACGTTGAGTAACTTTTTGAGTAAAGGCCCTCTTGAGCGACAACGTTACTCAATTATAGCTACTTTTACTTAAATTCTAGGTAGTTGCTATGAAATTAAGCGATGCCAAGCTAAAAGGACTCAAACCCAAGTCCAGCGTTTATAGGATCGCAGACGGGGAAGTTAATTGTTTATCCGTGGAGGTGCGAACCTCTGGAGCTAAACTTTGGAGACTACGTTTTAAAAAGCCAGATGGCAAATATTCCATGATATCCTTGGGGGAATATCCTGAAGTCTCATTAGCCAAGGCCAGGGAAGTTGCTCGGGAAAAAAGAAAAATGATGGCTGAAGGGATGGATATAACCCGCAATTCTGATAGCACTTTCCAAAGCGTATTTGAAGAATGGCATGACAAGAAAAAAGATACTTGGTCCAATGAATACGCTGATTCGATTAAACGCAGGGTAGAAAACAACCTTCTCCCCTGGATCGGCAACAAGCAAGTATCTGAGATTACAGGAATACATCTACTATCTGCTCTAGAAAAAATCGAGAGCCGCGGCGCTGTAGAAACCGCCCACAGGATTCAGCGATACGCTGCACAAATTTTCAGTTATGCGATATCTAAAAGGCTGACTGATCGTAACCCTGCTTTGGACATTAAAGGATCCCTTAAACCCTCCATAAAGAGAAACTTTCCGGCTCCCACCGATCCTGACCGCATCGCAGAGGTACTTCAGGCCATTGATCAATATCGTGGTAGCTTCATTACCAGATGTGCACTACAATTACTTCCCATGACTATGCTCAGGCCTGGCGAGCATAGAGCAGGCTTGTGGTCAGATATAAACTGGAAGGAAAACCTCTGGATCATTCCTGCTGATAGAATGAAGTGCAAAAAAAATGAAAGATTAAAAGGCAAACTTGATCATATAGTACCTCTGCCTGTGCAGGCAGTGAATATCTTGAAAGAACTTTATCCTTTAACCTCAAAGAGCGAATTTATCTTTCCGAGTGAATACTCCAAAGACAGACCAATGTCGGAAAATACAATGAATGTCGCACTAAGGAGAATGGGATTCACTCAAAAGGAGATTGTCTCCCACAGCTTTAGAACCATTGCTTCAACACTCCTTAATGAGCAGGGATGGCCTTCAGCCTGGATAGAAAAGCAGCTTGCTCATATAGACCAAAACAAAATACGAGGAATATACAACCGGGCTGAATACCTGAATGAAAGAATTCGGATGCTGCAAGCCTGGGCAGACTATCTGGACAGTTTGAAGGCTGGAGCAAAAATTCTTCCCTTTAAAAAAGAGCTCAGTGCCCATGGATAAAGATCAAGGCTTAAGCAAAAACCTCCAAGAAGCACTTGAAAAGTATAA
>JBNJDO010000105.1:0-7202 GCA_051744965.1 Thermodesulfobacteriota bacterium
CCGTTCGGGGCCTTGGATGACGACGAAAAAGGCACGCCTAAGCCCAATACCGCCAGGTGTAGAAGATGCGGAACATGTATGGGCGCCTGTCCGGAAAGGGTCATTTCCTTTGACAACTACAGCGTGGGCCAAGTGGGCTCCATGATTACCCAGATCAAAGTCCCTGAGGAAATAGATGACGGAGGGCCCAGGATCCTGGTCCTGGCCTGCGAGAACGACGCCTATCCAGCATTGGATATGGCTGCCATGAGGGGCAGGAAATGGAGCCCTTATGTCAGGATCATTCCTGTACGCTGCCTGGGTTCTGTGAATACCATCTGGATTGCTGATGCCATGGGCAAGGGCAACGATGGCTGCCTGCTTTTGGGTTGCAAATATGGGGACGACTACCAATGCCACTTCATCAAGGGCTCTGAACTCTGTAACCGCAGGATGCAGAACATTGGAGAGACCTTGGACAGGCTAGGCATAGAGCTGGAGCGGGTTAGGCAGGAAGAAGTGGCCATTGATGACTACGACAGGCTGCCTGATATAATAGATAATTTTGTCCAGGAAATCTTGCAATTAGGCCCGAACCCCTTCAAGGGCTTCTAGGCGAGGAGGAGGCATATGGCAAACGTTCAGCGCATCAAGCCGGATCTGGAATTCATTAAGGACATTAGCGCTGCAGGGGGACAGGATCTAAAGAAGTGCTACCAATGCGCTACCTGTAGCGTGGTCTGTCCCTTGTCTCCCATGGACAGGTCCTTTCCCCGCAAGGAGATGGTTTGGGCCCAGTGGGGTCAAAAGGACAAATTGGTCAATGACATCGACATGTGGCTTTGCCACAAGTGCGGGCAGTGCTCAGAGATGTGCCCCAGGGGCGCAAATCCTGGCGAACTCATGGCCTCCTTGCGCAACATGGCCTACCGCAGCCTGGTAGGTCCGGAATTCTTGGGCAGATGGATGAGTTCAGTCCAGCACCTGCCCAAGCTCATAGCCATCCCAGCTATTATCTACCTTCTGGTTTGGCTGATTACCGGCTCTTTGCAGGGTGGGGCCTTTCCCACCACAGCAGATGGAGAGATTGTCTTCGGCCTGATCTTTCCTGGAGACTACACCATTGATCCCATCTTTGGCCTAGCTGCCCTGTTTGTAATCTTCTCCTTTTACAAGGGCATCAGGAATCTAGCCCTAGGCTTCGAGTCCCAGCCCAGGACCTTTGTAGTGGGTTATAAGAAGCCGCCCAACATCTGGGTCAGCCTGTACCAGGTGATCAAGGAAGAGGTCCTGACCCACAAGAAATGGAAGGACTGCGGCCAGGAGGAAGCTGACCAGGAAAGGTTCAAGGGCCATTTGATCCTGTTCTACAGCTTCATCGCTTTACTTGTGGTGACCAGTATCGTGGCCTTCACCCACTGGGGGGGCAAGGTAGTGCCCTTCCTGCACATGCAATATCCCATGCCTTTGTGGAACCCGGTCAAGATCTTGGCCAACCTCGGGGCCATAGCCATGGTCTTGGGGCTGGTATATATCACCAAGAGACGCCTTAACGACACCGGAAGGGATGCCTCTTCCTATTACGACTGGTACCTTTTGGGCGTGATCTGGGTCGTGGCCTTAAGCGGCATCCTGAGCCAGCTCTTTAGGCTGGCCGATGTGGCTCCCCTGGCCTATATTGTCTATTATGTACACTTGATCAGCGTATTCATGCTTATCGCCTATCTGCCCTGGTCCAAGCTGGGGCATCTGGTCTACAGGGTAGCAGCCCTGGCCTTTGCTCGGCGCATGGGTAGGATTTCCACAGAAATCGAGAGCAAACAGGATAAATTGTTTGTCCTATAAAATTAAGGAGGCTATCATGGCAGAAGCTCGGAAAGTATTTCCCATACAGACATTCACGGCCTTCCTGAGGGGCAAGCCCGGGGAGTACAATCAGGATGTTTTGGACCTCTTAAGCTTTATGACCCAGAAGCAGGTGGACAAGGAATTCGCCCCTTTTGCCTCTGGCATTTGCAAGGCCTGGATCTATGAGCAGCATCCTGAACTGACACGCCTAAAGCGTGAGGAAGTCACCGAGCTGGGGGAGAATGTCTCAGTTCTGAGCCTGCCTGCGGATGTGCAGGAGGAAGTTGACAACATCTTCTCCCAGTTGGAGGAATACAAGCAGACCATCCAGGAGCAGAAAGACAAGATAGCCCAGTATGAAGGCCAGCTGGAGGAGAACAAGAAAAAGATCGCTGGCCTGGAGACCAAGGTCCAGGATTATGAGTCCCAGATGAAGGATGAGGGTGAGAAGAGAATCATAGCCTCAGCCTCCAAGGTGGACGACTACCTGCAGAAGGTGGACGACCTGTTGGCCAAGATAGATGAGGTCAAGAAGCACGGCGTGGTCACTGTCTCCGGGGAAGCTGGAGCAGAAGCCCCTGCGGCTGGTGCAGAGGACAAGGGCAAGACCAAGGAGCCCGAACCTGACTTTGGCTTTAGCGAGGATATGAGTGACGGGGAGTTCGGCTTCTAGAACAGAGCTGGTACAACTCCTTCTCAAGGCCCGAGGCTTTCCAGCCCGGGCCTTTTTTTTGTTCCTACTTGTCGAGCATGTCCTGCAAGGCTTGCATATGCTCCTCTGTGCTGTGACAAAGGGCTTGATAGGCTGCTGATTGCTCCAGAACCTGCTCCATGCTGCTGGACTGGCCCAGCCTGAGCAGCCGCTTGGACATGCGCAAGGCAGCCCCTGGCTTGGCTGCTATCTCCTGGGCCAGCTGCATGGTATAAGCCATCAATTCACCATGCTCTACGCTTTTGTTCACCAGACCCATGTCCTCTGCCTGCTTAGCCTGGACAGTCCTGGCGGTGAAAGTCATCTCCGCAGCCCTGGCCTGACCCACCACTCTGGGCAAAAAATAGGCCCCGCCGTCTCCAGGGATAAGCCCCACTTTCAGGAAGGACTCCGCAAATGTGGCCTCTAGGGATGCGATGCGCATATCGCACATCAAGGCCAGATCACAACCTGCACCCACAGCTGGACCGTTGACCGCGGCAATGCTGGGCACCTGCACATTATATACCGCCCTGGGAATCCTTTGCACCTGCTTGCGGTAATTCTCCATAATCTCCTGCGGGTTGCCTGCGAACATACCCCTTTTGTGCAGCATGTCCTTGATATTGCCCCCCGCGGAAAAGGCCGGGTCCTTGCCAGTCAGGATCAGGACCTTGATTTGAGAATCATTGTTGATCCGGGCACAGGCCTCTTCGATCTCATCTATCATCTCCTCTCCGGTGACAGCATTCCTGATATCCGGGCGGTTCAGGGTCAGCTGCACGATCTGTGCTTCCTGCTCCCAGATTAGCTGTTTATAATGCATATGCTCCTCCTAGTGCCGGATCTCATAAGTTTGTTGCTAGTGTATGATATGTTCCAGACAGCAGCCTAGCCCCCCATGCGGGCCATCCTGGTCTGGACCCTGGCCAAAAGCCTGTCCAAAAGTACAGCAAACAGGCCTGCCAAGATTGCACCCTGCAGAATAAATGCCGGCTGGTTTCCGATCAATCCGGCCATAATCGGAGCACCCAGCCCACCCGCGCCTATTGTGGCTCCCAGGGTAGCAGTGCCGGTATTGATGACCACGCTGGTGCGCACCCCAGCCATGAGCACCCCTGAGGCTAACGGCAGCTCCAGCTTGAACAGAATCTGCAGTCTGGACATGCCCATGCCGGCAGCTGCCTCCTTGATCGAGGCTGATACTGCCTGCAGGCCGGAGATGCTGTTTCTGACCACAGGCAGCACTCCGTACAGGACCAGGGCAATAAAGGTGGGTGCGAATCCAAAGCCCACAGCAGGGACTGCCAGGGCCAAAACAGCCACAGGCGGAAAAGTCTGGCCCATGGAGGCCAGGCCATCCACTGCAGGCAGAAATTCCCTGCCCCAAGGCCTGGTCACCAAAACTCCCAGGGCCAGCCCAGCCAAGGAGGAGGCCAAGCCTGCTGCCGCCACCAACACCGCATGCTGCAAAAGCAGCTTTAAAAAGCTGGTCCGGGCATAGACCTCCTGGGCAGGATTGGGGACAAATGGTGAAAAAATCAGCTCCCAGATCCAGGGCTGCAAGAGCAGGAAAAACAGACAGATCAAAACCAGAATCCCAGCCTGGCTGCGCAAAGAGTGCATCATCCTAGGCATCCAGTAGATCGCAGTACTGCAACTCGCCCAGGAGCCGTCCCTGCCTGTCCTTTACCGCGAGGCTGGAGGTCTTCAGCCAGAGCATCAAGGACAAGGCCTCCTGCAGGGAGGAGTCCGGGGACACAGCCTGCTGCCCTTCTGCACCCTGCAGGGGCTGCTTCCCAGGATTGCCTGAACTGCGCATTTTTTCAGATACTGGCAATAAGCTGAGACGCTTCAGGGCCCGGTCCTGGCCCATAAACTCCAGCACGAAGTCATCTGCAGGTTCAGCCAATAACCTCTCAGGGCTTGCGTACTGCACCACCATGCCCTGCCGCATTACAGCTATCCTGCCACCCAACCTGATAGCCTCATCCAGATCGTGGGTCACAAAGAGAACTGTCTTTTGCAGCTCCCGCTGCAGGCGGAGCATCTCTGTTTGCAGGCTGTGTCTAGTAATGGGGTCCAGAGCACCAAAAGGCTCGTCCATAAGCAAGACTTCAGGATCAGCAGCCAAAGCCCTGGCTACGCCCACCCTCTGAGCCTGACCTCCGGAGAGCTCACCTGGGTGTTTGCCCTCTATTTCCCTAGGGTCCAGATCCAACAGCTCCAGCAGCTCCTGCACCCTGGCTTGGATGCTTTCCCTGGTCCAGCCCAAGAGCTTGGGCACTACCTGGATATTCTGCCTGACCGTCATATGCGGAAACAGGCCGATATTCTGGATCACATAGCCCATGCTCCTTCGCAGCTGCACCGGATCCAGGCTGGTCACATCCCTGCCCTGCACATATATCCTGCCTGAGCTGGCCTCCAACAGGCGATTGACCATCTTTAAGGCAGTGGACTTACCGCAGCCAGAAGGGCCAATCAGCACGCTGAGCTCCCCTTGGCTGACCTTAAGCTCCATCCCCTGCAAGGCTTTAGTCTGGCCGTACTCTTTGCTTACAGACTCGAAACTGATCATTCCTGTCTTAATCCCTTGGGAGTCAGGGCTGCAATCGCAACCCGAAACAGCACATCACAAACCAGAGCCAGCAGGATTGTGGGCAGGGCGCCCAAAAGGATCAGCTCAGCAGCTCCCTGGCCCAAACCCTGGAAGATAAAGGCGCCCAGACCTCCTGCTCCTATCAGGGCAGCCACTGCAGTGTTGCCTATAGCCTGGACAGCAGCCACCCTGATCCCGCCCAGGACTACAGGGCTGACCACCGGCAGTTGCACCTGCAGCAGCAGCTGCTTGCTGGTCATGCCCATCCCTTGGCCTGCAAGCATAGTATCCTGGTCCACGCTCTGAAAGCCGACATAGGTGTTGCGCACAATAGGCAGCAGGCAATACAGGATCAATGCCAAAACCGCAGGGGCCCAACCTATGCCTTGAATGCCTGCCTGCTGCAAGAATGGAAGCTGTTTGGCCAAAAAGGCCATGGGAGCGACTAAAATGCCGAACAAGGCCAGACTGGGTACGGTCTGCAGCATGTTCAGGAAAAAAAACAGCCTGCCTGCCCCCAAGCGCCTGAAATAGGCCAAAAGCCCCAGTGGAATGCCCAGAAGGATGGCCCCTGCAGAAGAGGTTCCAGCAATAAAGACATGGTTCAGGACTTCAGTCCAGAATCTCTCCTGGCGCTGCAGGTATTCCCGGCTTAAGGACAGGGCTTCCAGCCCTGCATGCCAGACAAGGGCCAAAGCAAAAAACGCTAGCAGAAAATAGATCGCCAGTCTGCAAAACCCCGGCCCTAACTTGCGCCAGGCATTGCTAAGCAGGACATAGGCAGCGAACAGGCTAAGCCAAAATGCCGGCCCCAGGGAGATCCAGACCACCATCTGCTTCGCCTCTCTGGCGGCTGCTCCCTGGGCTGTTGCCCAAAAAAGCAGGGAAAACAAACCGCCCAAGGTCAGACAGGCCTGGGTCAGATAACCTGTCCTGGACCTTAAAAAGCAAAGCAGAAGCACTATTGCCCAGAGAAGACAAACAAAAAGCCCGAAGCTTCCACTTTGCAGCAAATTCAGGTCCTGGCCGCTAGCCAGCCTACTCTCCTTGAGACTGGCAAAAGGAAGCGCAGCGCAGGACGCAAGGCTGAGAACAGCTGCGCTCAGGGCCACCGGATCCGGCCTGTGGATTTGGCTGCCAGGGATCCTGAAGCCTTTTGCCTTGAGCATCCTGTAAGGCCCTTTCTACTCAGCGCCTATCAGATCTTCTCCCTGCAGAAACTCCCTGGCCACTTCCTCTGCAGCGCGCCCCTGCACTGCTATGGCCGCATTCAGCTCCTGCAGGGTGTCTTTGTCCAGGGCTGCAAAAGCCGGAGCCAATATATCCTCCAGCTCAGGATAGTCCTGATACACTTCCTGCCGTATGACTGGTGCCGGCTCATAAACAGGCTGGACATTCTTAGAGTCCTCTAGGAGCTGTACCTCCAGGGCTCCCAAGGCCCCGTCAGTACCGTAGGCCATGGCAAAGTTCACATCGCTGGTGCCCTGGGCAGCTGCCTGGATGGTCTGGGCGGTGTTGCCCCCGGAAAGTATCAAGAGCTGATCCTGGTCCAATTCAAAGTCGTAGGCCTGCATAAAAGCGGGCAAGGCATCCTCGCGGGAGACAAACTCCTCTGAACAGGCCAGCTTGACCCTCCCTCCCTGGTTCACATATCTGGACATATCCTGCAAGGTCTGCAGATCATGCTCCTGGGCCAGCTCTTCCTGCACTGCGATAGCCCAGGTATTGTTCGCAGGGGCTGGCTGCAGCCAGACCAGATCGTTCTCCTTGGCATCCAGCTCCTTAACCGTCTCCCAGGCCTGCCTGGAATCCTTCCAGACTTTGGGATCCACACCCTCGAAAAAGAAGCCTCCGTTCCCTGTATACTCAGGATAGATATCTATCTGGCCTGAAATTATGGCCTCCCGGATAATGTTGGTAGGGCCGAATTCTGTCTTGTCCTGGACCTCATAGCCAGCATCCTCCAGGAGCAAAACCAGGACTTGGCCCAAAAGCGCCCCTTCAGTGTCTATCTTGGAAGCCACCACCAAGGGATCTTGCTGACTCTCTTTTTCCTGCTTTTGCTCTGTACAGCTCCAGCAA
>JBNJDO010000106.1:0-7177 GCA_051744965.1 Thermodesulfobacteriota bacterium
GGCACCAGATCAGGGCAGGAGCCCATGTCCAGCTGGGCACCCTGCAGGCTGCCGGGATCCACTGATATTCCTTGCTCAGTGCTGTTTACCCGGGCTCCCATCCGGGACAGGATATCCAGGAAGCTCCTGTCTCCCTGGCCTGAGTTGGGGTCCAGCCCCTGGACCAGGACTCCCTGGGGCAAAAACTGGCCTGCTGCCAGGAGATAGGAGGCGTTGCTCCAATCCCCTTCCACCTCGTAGTCCAGGGCTTGATACTCTCCTGCAAAGACCCGGAAAAATGTCCTGCCGGGCTGAATATCCCGCATCTGCTGCAGGGAGCTCTCCTGCAGCTGGCCTGTAGCATCCTGGAGCAGGACCTGCACAGGGCAGCCAAAGTCCTGCATGACCTTCAGGGTCAGGGAAACGTAAGGCCAGGATACTGTTTTCTGGCCCTGGATCTTGATCTGCAGGCCCTGGGAGAGCATAGGGCCCATGAGCAATAGACCGGAAAGGTACTGGCTGCTTTGCTCCAGGCTGATCGCGGTTGCACCCCCTTGCAGATTTTGCCCATCCAGCACAAATGGCGGATAGCCAGGTTCCCCCAGCCATTCAAACTCGCAGCCCAGCTCCTGCAGGCTGTCCGCCAGCTCTGCAATGGGCCGCTCGTGCATCCTGCCCCTGCCCTTGATCAGTACTCGGCTGCCACTCAAGGCAGCGATCGGGGTCAAGAGCCTGCAGGTAGTCCCGGATTCTCCCACATCCAGCTCCAGGGGCTCGTGGCCAGCCGCAAGGGCCTGACCCGGCGTAAGGCCTTCAATGAGCACCCCAGAAGGGGAGTTTTGCACTTTTGCCCCCAGCTCCTCCAGGCAGGCCAGAGTATGTTCCAGGTCCTGGCTGAAAAGCAGGTTCTGCAGCCTGGATCTGCCCGGGGCCAGGGCAGCGGCTATGGCAGCCCGGTGGGATACTGACTTGCTGGCTGGGGCCTTCAGGGTCAGGCGCATATCTGATCCTCCTGGTTCACATCCAAATGGGGGCCGTTGGGATAGCTGCCCAGCACGCGCAGGGAATGGCAATTGGTCTCCAAGCTCTGCAGCAGGCTGGCATATTCCTGGCCGCTTAGATCGCACTCCACGTCAGCAAAAAACACGTACTGCCATTTTTCGCCACGCAAGGGCCTGGACTCCAGTTTTTTCATGTTCACCTGCTCCCCTGCCAGCAGATTGAGCACCTGGGCCAGGCTGCCTGGCCTGTCCGGCAGGGTGAAAAGCAGGGAGGTCTTGTCCCGGTTGCCTGCAGGCGGCTCTGTGCAGCCGATGACCAGGAACCTGGTCCAGTTTTCCGGCAGATCTTCGATATTGCGCTGCAAAACATGCAGGCCCAGGCTCCTGGCCAGGGCTGGATGGGCTATGGCTGCCTGGTTGGGGTTGTCCCGGACCTGCCTGGCTGCAGCAGCAGTGCTTTCCACAGGCACGATCCCGGCTTGGGGCAGATGGGATTTCAGCCATTGGGTGCACTGCTGCAGGGCCTGGGGGTGAGAGTAGACCAGTTCGATATTCTGCAGCTCCTCAGCCTTGGAGAGCAGGCTGTGGCTGATCTTGCAGAAAATCTCGGCCTGGATGTAGACATCGTAGTGCAGGAACAGATCCAGGCTCTGGCCCACTGTGCCCTGCAAAGAGTTCTCCAGGGGAATGACTCCCAGCTCAGAGCTTTGGCTGCGCACCCCCTTGAATACCTCCTCCAGGCTGGAGCAGGGGATGTACTCTGCGCAGTGACCCAGATAATGCAGCCCTGCGAAATAGGAAAAGGTGCCCTCAGGTCCCAGGTAGAGGACCCTCTGGGGCAGCTGCAGGCTGCGGGAGGAGGAAAGTATCTCCCTGTAAATGGCCTCCAGGTGCTTCTGGGGCAATGGTCCGGGGTTTTGGCCAGTCAGGGCCTGCAGGACATCCTTTTCCCGGAAGGGCTTGAATACGCTCTCGGACTGCCTGGACTTGAGCTGGCCCACCTCCAGGCTCAAGGCTGCCCTTTGGTTCAAAAGCCTTAACAGCTCCTGATCAATGCTGTTGATCTCCTGCCTTAGCTCCTGCAGCCTTGCGTTCAGGCTTGAAGGCGCAGAGGCCTGCTTGTTGCCGCTCATTCACTTTTCCTCGATGTTTTCTTGGATGCGCAGCCCGAAATGCCTGCCTGCCACATCTGTGCGGCAAAGGACCTCATCTCCTTCCTGCAGATCCACCACGC
The DNA here is from genome assembly GCA_051744965.1 of Thermodesulfobacteriota bacterium. Lineage (GTDB taxonomy): Bacteria > Desulfobacterota > Desulfovibrionia > Desulfovibrionales > Desulfothermaceae > CAZBUB01. The sequence goes on from JBNJDO010000106.1 coordinate 2,215, forward strand.
TGACCGGCGAGCCTCCAGGGGCCACCAGGCGGATGGTCTCTGCATTCTGCAGGAAGATCTGCCCGGTAGAGCTCTCGCTCTGGGCGGAAATAAGCAGCATGGGTCTGACCTCCACCTTGATCCTGCCTACAGTGGCCAGGCTGGTTTGGCCGGAATGATCCGCTATCAGGATCTGATCCCCGGCCCGCAACTCCTCTAGATAAGAAGTGCGGTCCCCGGGCTTTTGTACATAGGCGTGCACCCCGCCTGCGTTGATCCTGAAGGGCCTGGCAGCTACGTAAGGGTTCTCCTCGGTCTCTGCATGCACCAGGAAGCTGAAGCTGCTGGAGTTGCCTGTGAGCAGGCCCTGTCCGGTGCGCAGCAGGGAGCAGGTGTCCACGCAGACCCTATGCCCCAGGCCGGCCTGCTGGATGCTGGTGATCCTGGCAGCCTCCAGCTGCAGGGTGCCCTGGCTTAGTTTCAGGGCCTGGACAATGTCCTTGATCTGGGCCCTGGCCTGGGGCAAAAGGACCAAGAAGTCCACCCCCTTCTCCAGGATGCCGGCAGCCAACCTGGCCTGTTCCAGGTTTTCCACCTCCAGGCCCAATTGACCTTTTTGTACAGCCAGGAGATTCTCCACTGGAATGACTTCCCAGCCCTTGTGCAGCAGGACCTGCTTCTGGGCTGCCAGATCCTGGGCAGCCAGCTCTTCGCCTTGCTTGTCCTGCAGCTCGTGGCAGGCCAGATTCTCAGGGGTCAAGACCCGGGTCCTGCCCAGCTGCTTAACTTTGCCCGCATCCTCTGGCTCCACCAGCAGTCCGTCCACTCCTGACTCCAGGCCCAGGGTGGCCAGGGACTTCTCCCAGGGGACAACTTTCAAGAAAATCTCCAGGGCCATTTGCTTCCTCGTCTTTTGTTTTGGCTCTATTGCAAGAGCTGCAGGGCCTCTCCCACCTGCATGTCCTCGTGTACCACCTGATGCAGGGCATGCACCAGCCTGCCTGGTTCATTATCCTGGAAGATGTTCCTGCCCACGGAAAGTCCGGCCCCTCCAGCCTGGATGGACTCGTAGACCATCTGCAGTAAGTCTTTGCGATCCTCCAGCTTGGGCCCTCCTGCTATGACCACAGGAACGCAGCAGGCCTGCACCACATCTTGGAAGCTTTCCGGATCACCGGTGTAGTTGACCTTGACCACATCCGCGCCCAGCTCTTCGCCCACCCTGGCGCAATGTGCCACCAGCTTGGGATCAAAAGAGTTTTGGATCTGGGGTCCTCTGGCGTAGACCATGGCCAGGACTGGCATGCCCCAGGAGGTGGCTGCGCTGCTGATGTCCCCCAGGTCCTGGAGCATGGCTGCCTCTGCCTCGTCCCCCAGGTTGACGTGCACTGAGACTGCGTCTGCGCCCAGCTTGATGGCGTCTTCCACTGTGCCCACCAGGGTCTTGTAATTGGGATAGGGGGAGAGGCTGGTGCTGGCAGAGAGGTGGATGATCAGGCCTACGTCCCTGCCGTGCTCCCTGTGGCCGCAGCGAACCAGTCCCTTGTGCATGAGAACAGCATTGGCCCCGCCCTCTGAAACCTGGTTCACTGTATCCCTGAGATCCACCAGGCCGTAGATAGGGCCTACTGTGACCCCATGGTCCAGGGGAACCAGGATGGTCCTGCTGGTATTGCGGTTGAAGATCCGCTCCAGACGAATTGATTTGCCCAGGTGCATAACATGCCTCCTTGTTTCCGGGCCCGGGCTTTAGCGGCGGCCAGGAACAAAAAAGGGCCGCCGGCTTCTAGCCTGCGGCCCTGGGTGGATCCTGACGGTTTTGAAGAATTCAGGTTACATGCCACCACTCGGACCGCAGACCACACCCCAATACCAAAAATAAAAATAGGCAGAAGCTGTGGGCTGAAGTCCGAGTTTGTTTTGCATGGAGAAATCTCTATCCTTTGGCTGGAGGCTTGTCAAGGGAAAAATTGACCAAGGGCCATTTTTTTTAGACCTGCTTTAAGGAGGATTTCTCCTCCCTGCTCAAGATCTTGTTCAAGTCCAGCAGGATGAGCAGCCTGTCCTCCAGCTTGCCCACCCCCTTGATATAGTCTGATTCAATGCCTGCTACTATTGGCGGTGGTGGCTCCACTGTGTCTTCAGGTATGCGCAGCACCTCAGAGACCTCGTCCACGATCAGGCCCACAGTGACCTGCCCGATCATGACCACGATGATCCTGGTGGCGCTGCCGTGCTCCTTGCTCTCCAGGCCGAAGCGCTTGCGCAGATCCACGATAGGGATTACTCTGCCTCGCAAATTGATCACACCCTCCACAAAGTCCGGAGCATTGGGGACATGGGTGATTTCTTGCATGCGGATAATTTCCTGCACCTGCAGGATGTCCACGCCGAACTCCTCATCCTTCAGTTTGAAGGATACCAGCTGCAGCATGTCCTTGCGACTGGAGACCTCTTGTTCCTGCATGTTCACCTCGCGCAATTTGGGGTTGTCTCTGGGAAAAAGCTTGTTTGCTGGGGCTGACAGGGATCCTGCTTGACTTAGACTAGATATTGATTATCATTTTGAACAAGCTTGATTTGCCAGGGACAAAGTTTCTGTTTATAATAGTATATAATTTTGCCCTGCAAGACAAGCTTTTGCTGCAGGTCAGTCTTTAGGCCATAAGCTAGGGCTTTTGAACAAAAAAACATAAGGAAAACAGGTGCGATAATGTCCGAGCAAAGAATTTGTCCGCATTGCGGTTTGGAGATGGAGTATTGGTTGGCCCCTTCAGAGACCTGCTGGGGCAGGATTTGGGTCTGCTTTAACAACGAATGCAGCTTTTACCTGAACTCAGCCCAGGATGTGGAAAACAAGGGCGAGGCAAACCGTGCTCTGGGTTGTCGTTATGCCGAGGATCCCGCCAATAACTACCACCAGGTGAATATGCTGGCTCTGTGTCCTTTTTAAGTGCCCATATTTAAGTTGCAGATTGCTGTACCATGTGCTAAATCCTGAAACAGGCTCGGTAGTTGCACAAGCCTGAATATTTCCATGGCAGGGGTTTTACTGTTGGAGTCTATGGGCCGGACATGAGTGAAGAAGAGTATCTGACCATCAAGGAGATAGCCAGGAGGCTGGAGGTCCCGGAGAGCAATATCCGCTATTACCGGGACCGCTTCCAGGAATTTCTGCCTGCTGTGGGCCAGGGCAGAAAAAAACGCTACAAGGCCCAAGCCCTGGAGGTATTCAGATATATAGTCCAGGCTTATCAAAACGATCTCTCCACGGAGCAAATCGCTCAGAAGCTGCAACAGGATTTTCCCCGCCATCTGCTGCCTGCCCAGGATCTGCAGGAAGGAGACCAGGAAAATTCTAAGCAGTCAATTTATTTCCAGGGCCTTTTGCAGAGTCAGGCCAGCACCATGGAGAGGCTGAGCCAGGCCTTGCTGCAGAAGGACAGCTTGAGCAGCGAGGTCTATAGGTTGGATCAGGAGCAACAAAGGCTCAAAAAGGGCCTGGTCCTGCTGTGGAAAAACAGCAAGCAAGGACAAAAGCAAAAGCAGCAGCTCAGCCCTGAATCTGAAGAGTCCTTGCAAAGGCTGGGCCGGGACATCGAAGATCTGCGGCAGAGGCAAGAGGAAATGCAGGCCTGGGTGGAGAGGGAGCTGCAGGAGATAAAAATGCAGCTGAAAAAAAATCAGTTCTGGACCAAAAGGCTTTTGCTGCAGCAAAAGCAGGAAACAAACCCTTCTGGGCAAGAGCAGGGCTAGCTGCTTCAAGCCTGCTTCTTGTCCTGTTTTACACTGCTTTCTGGCAGTGGACTTGTTCGTAATAGAAAATATCTTTCCTGTAGTCTCCCAAAAGAATACAGGCGGAGAGCAATGACAAGATTGCTGCGCCTATGCTCCGAAGATGGTAATGTAGCCCAGGCATGAAGCAAGCCCTGCAGGAGCTTGCTTTTGGATTTCGTCTGCAGCAAAGGTGCTTTTTACCTTGCTGCACAGTAGGGGATAAGAAATTTGGACTTGACAAAGAAAGCAATGTTTCTTTATAAGTATCCAATATTGCACATTCTGCCCCCACATTTCCCTGTCCTGGAAAAGCCGAAGCTACTACGGATTAACCTCAAAAATCAGGTCGCAAGCTATGTCTGAGAATCAAGAGAAAGTTATAGTCAAGGATTTGTACAAAATATTCGGCCCCAACCCCCAACGGGCCTACCCCTTGATAGAACAGGGCAAGAGCAAGGACGAGGTCTTTGAAGAGACAGGGCTGACTATTGGTGTGCAAAACGCCAACTTCAGCGTCTACGAGGGAGAAATCTTTGTGGTCATGGGTCTGTCAGGTTCAGGCAAATCCACCTTGGTGCGCATGCTGAACCGGCTGATCGATCCCACCTCAGGGCAAGTCTATATTGACGACAAGGATGTGGCTTCCCTGGATACTGAGGAGTTGATCAAGCTCAGAAGGAAGGATATGAGCATGGTCTTCCAGTCCTTTGCCCTGTTGCCGCACATGACAGTGCTGCAAAACGCCAGTTTTGGTTTGGAAGTAGCTGGATATCCCCCTGAAGAGCAGAGGAAGAGGGGGATGCATGCTTTGGAGATGGTGGGCCTGAAGGCCAATGCCAACAGCTACCCCAGCGAACTCTCCGGCGGCATGCAGCAAAGGGTGGGCCTGGCCAGGGGCTTGGCAGTGGATCCCACCATCATGCTCATGGACGAGGCCTTTTCCGCTCTAGACCCCCTGATCCGCACCGAGATGCAGGATGAGCTGCTCAAGATTCAATCCGAGTCCCAGCGTACAGTGATCTTTATCTCCCATGATCTGGACGAGGCCATGCGCATTGGCGACAGGATCGCCATGATGGAGGGCGGCCGCATCGTGCAGGTGGGCACGCCTGAGGACATCCTGAAGAACCCGGCGGATGAGTATGTGAAGGCCTTCTTCAGGGGTGTGGATCCTACTCACGTCCTAAGCGCCAGGGATATTGTCCGG